>JBKJKJ010000516.1:0-9499 GCA_046597455.1 Burkholderiales bacterium | reverse complement strand
ATTCGACTTGCGCGTGCTGGCGATTCGGATCTGACCACCCCGTGTGTCTTTTCTTGCGAAACTTTCCGGGCATGGACGTGAAGACGTCGGCGTTGACGAGCTCGAGAGGTTTGAACGGATTGAACATGGGCGGGTCGTGGTCGCAGGTTGTTATGGGGCGTGAGTGTCGAGTCGTCGAGTGCGGGGCCGCGCATGAGGCATGACAGCCGGCACGGGCCCCTGCAGGAGGGATTCATGCGCGCGAGAAAGTCGGTGGCCGAATGTTAGCACAGCGTTTTTGCGCTTTGCATCGGGGTCGGCAGCCTCTGCCGCCGCCACCTGAATGCGTTGCGCCGGGTTGGTGTAGGGTATGTGCTCTTCTGCAACCGGCGAGTGAATCATGTTCGAAGGCTTCAAGAAGTTGCAGGTCCAGACGAGCGACCCCGATGTCAAAATCAATTTGCGCTTCGGCGGCAACGGTCCGCCGGTTCTGCTCCTGCACGGCAATCCCCTCACGCACGTGCACTGGCATCTCGTGGCGCCGAGGCTTGCGCAGGACTTCACCGTGGTCGTCACGGATTTGCGCGGCTACGGCGACAGCGGCAAGCCGCAGGGCCGGGAAGATCACAGCAACTATTCCTTTCGCCGCATGGCGCTCGACCAGGTCGAAGTCATGGCGCATCTGGGCTTCGGCGAATTCTTCGTCGCGGGTCACGACCGCGGCGCACGCGTGGCGCATCGCATGGCCCTGGACCATCCCGCCACGGTGCGCAGGTTCGCGAGCTTCGACATCCTGCCCACGCACCACGTGCTCACGCACGCGACGTGGCAATGGGCGCTGAACTCGTATCACTGGTTTTTCATGGCTCAGCCGTACGACATCCCGGAAAAGCTGATCGAAGGCAGGGAGGATTACTACATCCTCAAGAAGCTCACCGCGATGGGCATCGGCAAAGGCGGGTTCTCGGAGGAGACGCTGAAAGAATACGCGCGATGCTGCACGCCCGAGAACATACACGCGGTGTGCGAGGACTATCGCGCCGGGGTGCGTATCGATATGGACATGGATACCGCGGATTTCGAGGCCGGACGCCGCGTCGAGTGCCCGGCCGCGATCTTCTGGGGCGCGTTGAGCCACACCGAGAAGTTTTACGATCCGCGCGCAGCGTGGCCGCACTACGCGTCGAACATCGTGCGCATGCGCGATCTGCCGTGCGGGCATTATCCCGCAGAGCAGGCACCCGATGACGTCTACACGGAGCTCGACGGGTTTTTCAAAGCGTAAACGCCTGTAACACCGTCACCGCCGATAAGGCGCGGCGGTGGCGGTGGCGTTCATTTGTCCAGCGTGAAGCCGACTTTTATCGTGACCTGCCAATACGCCACTTTCCCGTCTTCGATGAAGCCGCGCGTGTCGGTCACTTCGAACCAGTGCATGCCGTGCAGCGTCTGGCTCGCGCGCGCAAGGGCGGTCTTAATCGCGTCTTCGATGCTGGTTTTCGATGAGCCCGTAAGCTCGATGTGCTTGTAGACATGGTCGGACATGGACGACTCCTCTGAAAAATGTGCTGCTGAACCCTTACTCCGTTTTGATGCCGGACTTGCGGATGATGGGCACCCATTTCTTCTCTTCGGCCTGCACGAACTTCATGAAATCAGCGGGCGTCGAGGGCGCGGCATCGATCCCATTGTCTTTCAGCTGGGCCACCACCTCGGGGGACCTCAGCGCGGCATTGAGCTCCTTGTTGAGGCGCTCGATGGCCGCAGGCGGCGTCGCAGCGGGTGCAAGCATGCCGTACCAGTTCGTCGCCGCGTAACCTTTGATGCCTGATTCGGCGATCGTGGGCACATCCGGCAGCGCCTCGGCGCGTTTCACGCCGGTCACTGCGATTGCACGTACCTTGCCCGAGCGCACGTGCGGCACACCGGTGGAAATGACGGCGAAAGCGGAAGGAATGTGTCCGGCCACGAGATCCGTGATCATCGGCGCCCCGCCTTTGTAAGGGACGTGAGTGAGCTGAACGCCGCCTGCCAGGGATTCGAGCAGGACCGCGGCGAGGTGCCCGGGGCTGCCGCTGCCGGATGAGCCGTAAAGCATGCTGCCGGGTTTCGACTTGGCCAGCGCGAGATACTCTTTCACATTCTTCGCGGGCAGCGTAGGCGTCACCACGATGATGTTCTGCAGCGAGACCACCGAGCCGACCGGCGCGAAATCCTTGTAGACGCTGTAAGGCACCTTGGTAATAGCCGGGCTGATGACCAGCGTGCCGATGTGTCCGAATCCGATCGTGTGCCCGTCGGGATCGGCGCGTGCGATGAGCTCGTTCGAGATGACGCCGCTCGCACCCGGACGATTGTCGATGATGACCTGTTTGCCGAGCCCCTGCGACATTTTGAGCTGGATCATGCGAGCCACGAGGTCGGTCGCGCCGCCCGCCGGAAAGCCGACGATCATGCGCACCGGTTTGGTGGGCGCCCAGTCGCCCGAAGCGCTCCATGCCACGGGCGTGAAGACTAGGGTAGCCGCCGTGCCGGAGGCGAACAGCGCGCGGAGTGATTTGAAGACTGCTGAGTGGTGCATCGATGACCCTCGTATGGTGCTGAGCGTAAGCTCGTTTATCCCCTCGCTGCTTTGCAAGTGCTTGTTACCGCGCGAGTCTGTGCCCGTGCGGGTGTGCTGCAGGCGGTTTGCGAAGCCAACCCTGCAAATAACCCGCCCGGATCGACCGGCGGCGGATCGTATCGGCACTCATGGCGTGCCGGCGGCGCAGCCCGGGCCGCGCCGCCGGAGAGCCGCAGGTCTTTACTCGGGCTTCGCGCCGGAGGCCTTGATGACCTTCGCCCACTTGATCGTCTCGGACTTGATATACGAGCCGAATGCTTCGGGCGTGCTGGGGTGGATGTCGAGACCCTGCTTGAAAAGCATCTCTTTCACGTCCGGCAGGCTCAACACCGCCACGAACTCCTTGTTCAGACGGTCGATGATCGGGCGCGGGGTCTTTGCCGGCACGACGATGCCGTACCAGTTGTTCGCTTCGAACCCGGGCAGGCCGGCTTCGGCGACCGTCGGCAGGTCAGGCACCAGCTTCGAGCGATTCGAGGTCGTGACGGCAAGGCCTTTGATCTTGCCCGAATTGATGTGCGGAATCGCGCTTGCGGCGGTCGCGAAGATGAGGTTGATCTGGCCGCCGAGCAGGTCGGTCATCGCCGGGGCGCCGCCTTTGTACGGCACGTGGATGATCTTGGTGCCGGCGCTGACGTTGAACAGCTCGAGCGCGAGATGGCCTGCGCCGCCGATGCCCGAAGAGCCGCCGTTGAGCGACTTGGTCTTGCCGAGCGCAATCAGCTCCTTGACGGTCTTCGCGGCGACACTGGGGTGGACGACCAGAATGTTCGTCGAATCGACGGCGCGCGTGACGGGCGCGAGGTCTTTCTGCGGATTGAATGGCAGGTTGCCGTAGAGCGTCGGATTGATCGAAAGCGCGGCGATCGTACCCATGAGGATGGTGTAGCCGTCCGCCGGTGCCTTGGTGATGATGTCGGTGGCGATATTGCCGGCCGCACCGGGCCGATTGTCGACGATGACCTGTTGGCCGAGACGCTCGGTCAACTTCGGCGTGAGCGCACGCGCAGTCGTATCGGTTCCGCCGCCGGGGGCGAAGCCCACGATCATGCGTATCGGCTTGGTGGGGTAGGTGTCGGCCAGGGCGGCCGAGCCGTAGCACGCGAGAACGGCTGCAAAGACGGGAAGTGCGCGAATTGCTGAGACTTTCAAGGGTATTTCCTCCGTTGTGCGTTCGTGGTGTAGCGCGGTGTAGCGTGGTGTAGCGTGAACCGATACCGATTGCAGGGTGCTCAGGCGGCCGCGGCCGCGGCGCGCGATTCAATACGCGCCGATGCCAGTTGTGCCGCCAGTCGCAGGGCGTGCTCCATCGCGCCCGGGTCTGCGCGACCTTTACCGACGATGTCGTATGCGGTGCCGTGAGCCGGTGTGGTGAATACGGTCTTGAGTCCCGCGGTGACGGTGACGCCCTTATAGTCTTTCAGTAAAACGTTCGGCGCGCATTTTCGCTTACACCGGAATGGGCCGCCAAGGTCTTTCTTACTTGCGTGCGCGCGCTTTTCTGAACTGAACACGAGATCGACAACATTGTTTGCGTTTGGTTTCGGCAAACGACCCCACGCGGCACCGTCCCCGAACGCGTCTGCGAGCCTGCCGTTGGCGAAGCGTTCCCGCGCAACAGGTCGCAATGCGAAAAGGATGGCTTAATAGCACACGACGCTGCGCGAGCCAAGGCTTTCGTTTGCACGTTAGACGGTGATGTTTTGCGCACTCGCGCACAAAAACCCACGCCCCGGTTCCTCGAAGGGCGCACGAGTGTCCGATGCAGGGCGTGGGAACGACGCGGCGCTGTTAGAATGTCTGGCCTCACCGTTGCGCCGTCCAGCGCAATTCCGGAGAACCCCCTTGGCTTACACACTCGCTGAAAAAATTCTGGGTGCGCACGCAGACCGCACGGTAACCGCCGGCGACGTCGTCGTGGCGCGTGTCGATTTCGCGATGATCCACGACGCTCGCGCCGCCAATGCCCTCAAGCAGCTCGAAAAGCTGGGCGCGAAAAACCTGCCCCACGTTGCGCGCACCGCGCTGGTGCTCGATCACTATTCGCCGCCGCCCAATCCGGAGGCCGCCAACACGCACGTGGCCATGCGCCGCTTTGCGGAAGAACGCGGCGCCTTTCTCTACGACATCGGCGACGGGATCTGCCACCAGGTTCTGCCTGAAGGCGGGCACCTGACGTGCGGCGATCTCGTCGTGGGCACCGATACGCACTCGACGACTTATGGTGCGTTCAATGCGTTCGGGACCGGTGTCGAAGGCACCGATGTTGCGGCCGTCATGATGACGGGCAAGCTGTGGTTCCGGGTCCCCGAAACCATCCGCATCGAGCTCAAGGGGCGGCTGCAACCCGGGGTGTGGGCGAAGGATGTCACACTGACCATGCTCGGGCGGCTCGGGGCCGAAGGCGCGAACTACAGTGCGCTCGAATACTGCGGCGCAGGTGTCGCGGGAATGGACATCGACGACCGCATGACGCTTTCGAATCACGCCGCCGAGCTCGGCGCGAAAGCCGCGTTGCTCGAAGCGGACGACAAGACTTTCGCGTGGCTCAAGGCGCACGGCGCGCGCGAGCCGAAACCCGTTACCGCCGATTCCGGCGCGAAATACGCGCAGCGCATCGAGATCGACGCCGCTGCACTCGTGCCGCAAGTGGCGCGCAACCACCAGATCGACGACGTGATTGGCGTGCCGGACGTCGCAGGTCAGAAGATCGACATCGCGCTGATCGGGACCTGCACCAACGGTCGGCTCGACGATCTGCGCCAGGCAGCCGCGATTCTCAAAGGCAGGCGCCTCGCCAAAGGTGTGCGCATGATCGTGACACCCGCCTCGCGCCAGATTTATCTGGCTGCGCTACGCGAAGGTCTGATCGAAGCGCTGACCGCGGCCGGTGCGTCGGTTGAAGCTGCCGGCTGCGGGACGTGCGTCAACATCACAGGCCACCTGATCCCCGGGGATGACCAGGTCGTGGTCTCGAGCGCGAATCGAAACTTCAAAGGCCGCCTGGGGAATGCGAAATCCGATATCTGGATCGGCTCGGCCGCGACCGTAGCGGCATCGGCACTCATGGGGTGCCTCACCGACCCCCGCGAAGTCGCGGGCGGCCGGTGGCGGGCCGCGGCGTGAGACTTTTACGTTCAATCCAACCTTGAGCAGCTCTTGCCGCTGAGGACATCATGACACTCTCCGCCCGGGCGCGTTTACTGCCTGCAGAAATCAACACCGACGTGCATTGCTCGGCCAAATACATGCCGGGTAAAGATGCCGCTTACATCGCGCAGCACGCGTTCGAGCAACTCGTCCCGGGTTTCGTCGGACGCTTCAAGGCGGGGGATGTCATCGTCGCCGGCAAAAATTTCGGCATCAATTCGTCGCGCGAGCAGGCCGTGCACGTCTTGCGGTTGCTCGGTGTGGCGGCGGTCATCGCACCGTCGTTCGGACGGCAGTTCTTCCGCAACGCGATCAACAACGGGCTCGCGGTGGTCGAGTGCGACATCGCAGGCGTCGAGGAAAACGACGAAGTTTCGATCGATCTCGCCGCCGGCGTTCTGAAACTGGCCGGTCGGCGTATCGAGCGCAGCTTTCCGCCTTTGCCTGTAGAAATACAGTCGCTGCTCGCGGCCGGCGGACTCATTCCATTTCTGCAGGCGCATCCCGACTGGAAAGCGGCATGAATACGAGGTGTTCATATGGCAAGCCGTAGGGTCAAGACCGGCGGTTGGGTCAAGTTCTCCTGGGCTCTCTGGGCGTTGTGCGCGGCAGGCAGCGCCGCAGCTCAGCAATACCCCATCCGCCCGATCACCCTGTTGTGCTGGTCGGCCGCGGGCTCGCCCGTGGACGTCTATGCGCGCGTGATGGCGAAGCTGCTCACGGCCGAGCTCGGGCAGAACGTCGTCGTCGACAATCGCACCGGCGGGTCGGGCATCGTCATGGTCAACAGCCTGCTCAAAGCACCGGCGGACGGGTATGTGATCGCGGCCAACACGATCACGCTGGCGGCACTTTTCAGCGAGCCCAACGTGACGTTCAAGCCTGGCGACCTGCAGATGATTGCGCGCTCTCAGATCGATCCGTATGGTTTGATCGTCCACACGTCGACGCCTTTCAAGACGATCGATGCTTTCGTCGCGTATGCCCGGAAGAAGCCTGATTTCGTCAACGTGGGCGGTCCGTTCACGATGAGCGGTCATCGGGTCGCATGGGAAGTTTTTTCGGAGATCGCAAAAATCAAGACGACGTGGGTGCCGTACCAGGGCGGCGGTCCGGCCCTGACGGCCATCGCGGGCGGGCATATCGACGCCGCTGCGACCAACCCGGGCAACGTCAAGCCGATGATAGACGCGGGCAAGGTGCGTGTGATCGCGGTTTCGTCCGCCAAACGTTTACAGGATTTTCCCGACGTCCCGACGTACACGGAGCGCGGTTGGGACCTTGTGCGCTACCAGTGGCGCGGGATGATGGCCAAAGCGGGCACTCCCAAGCCCGTCCTCGATCGGCTCACGGCAGCAATCCAGAAAGCACAGCAGACCAACGAATGGAAAACGTATCTGCAGCAGGTGACCCAGCTCGACGGCTTCCAGGGCCCCGACGCTTTCCGCGCTCAGCTTCTGGCGGACATGCAGGAGATGGAGCACGTGAAGAAGAAACTGGGCCTGTAACACTACCGGATGAGCAACATGACTAAACGGCAGCAACTGCGCAAGCGCCTGACTGAAGGTCCGATGATCGTGGCGCCGGGCATCTACGACGCCTACGGTGCACGCTTCGTGGAGCAGTCCGGCTTCGAGGCGGTTTACATGACCGGCAACGGCGTCTCGGCGAGCCTGCTCGGTCGTCCCGACGTCGGCCTCATCGACCTGAGCCTGTTCGCGAGCCATGCACATCGTGCCGCGGCGTGTGTGGAGATTCCGTTGATTTGCGACGCGGACACGGGTTACGGCAATGCGGTTAACGTGCGCCATACGGTCCAGGAGTTCGAGGCGGCGGGGGTCGCGGCGATACACATCGAGGACCAGGTTTCGCCAAAGCGCTGCGGGCATCTGCCGGGATCGCGGCCGGTGGTCGAGATGAACGAGCAGGTCGGCAAGATCGAAGCGGCCGTTGCGGCCCGGCAGGATCCGGATTTCATCATCATTGCGCGCACCGATGCGGCTTCCGGTCACGGGCTCGACGAAGCGATACGCCGCGGCAAGGCGTATCGAGCCGCGGGCGCCGACGTGGTTTTCGTCGAGCTCAAAAGCAGCGCAACCATCGTCGAAGACCTCAAACGCGTGACCGGCGAAATCGATGCGCCCTGTCTCGTCAACGTCGAAGAAGCTGGCAAGCTGGGCGAGCTCACCGCCCCGGAGCTCGATGATTTCGGCTTTCGCATCGCAATCTACCCGGGCCTCGGCCGCAACGCGGCGGGCTACGGCATACGCGAAGCGCTCGGCGTGCTCAAGCGCGACGGCAGCACCCGGCAAGCCCGGGAGCGCATGTTGACCTTCAAGGAATACAACGCGGCCCTGGGGCTTTCGGACGTCGAGGCGTGGGAGCGGAAATTTCTGAACCGGTAGTCTTAGCCGCTCGTCGGTGTCGGCTGCTCACGCGGAGTCACATGACTTACTTGTAAGAGGCGAGTCAGAGCGCCTGGGCAGAAGGCGTGCGTTGTTTCGGCAGCAGCAACAGCAGCATCACGCCGGCGAGGCTCCAGGCGGCCACGGGCGCCCACGCAAGCAGGGCCGCGACGTCCGGGTCCTTGTTCAGCTGCGCGGCCAGCACGGCGATACGCGCAAAAGCGGCGAGCGCCAGCAACGAGAAGAGACCGCCGGTCATTTTGCCTTCGTGCCCGGTATGCCCGAGGGCGAGGGCGGCTGACACCGCGCTCATCAGCACGAGCCCCCACCCGCCGCCTGCGAGGAATTGCATGACCAGCAGCGTATCGAGACTGCCCGCGTGGTGTGCCGCGAATGAAGCGAGTGCTGCGGTCAGCGCACCGGCCGCGGCCACAGTCAGCCCGCCGTAGCGTTTCGTGGCCAGCGACGCGGGCAGCATGAAAATGTTGAAGCCGATCCAGAAAACCGGCATGAGATAGGGCAGCTGGTCCGGCGAGGCATGTCTCAGGATGAGGGCCGCGCTGTTGAGCGAGAAGTGAATCTGGAAACCCAGACCGAGCAGCAGCGCCGCGAGCATGAACGTGAACATCCACGGCGGGGCGTGCGTCGGGCTGGACGGTGCGGCGGATGTCGGTTGGCCGGGCGCGGCGGCCAGGGTGCGTTCGGCCCACAGGATCCCCAGCGTCGCGAGCGCGAGGGCAACGCTGGACAGGATGAATGGGATCCGCGGGTCCACATCGCGCAGAACGAGCGTGAGGTAGGGCGCGATCGCGCTTGCGACGCCGAGCCCGAGCAGCGACAGCGCAGACAGCCAAGGCACGGCGGATTGCGGGGCATACTTCCCGAGGAGCATCAGCGGCGGCGCACGCAACGCCGAAGAGCTCGCAGTCCACAGCACGGTGACCGCGATGAAGAGCCAGGCCGCGCCGTGAGGCGCCACGAAAGGCAGGAGCAGAAACGCTCCGCATGATGCCAGCGTGATCCCGAGAACGATGTAGCCGAGCTTGCCCAATGTGCGCGATACCCGATCGGCCATCACCCCCATTGCAAAATCCATCGCAACGAAAATCAGCTGGTCGAGAAGCAGGATGTAAATCACCGCCTGCTTCGGAATGCCCGCCTGCGCCGCGAGCCGGGGTAAAAAGATGACGTAAATCGTCCAAGTGAGCGTAAAGAACACCTGGACGAACGCAAAATAAAGCCCGACCCTGTGCGGTGTCCGGTCCATTGCGGTCGTCCTAATCGTTAGGTTCGAGCCTGAAGCTGTTCGAAAGCGCCGACCCTGCGTCGGGAGGCGGTGACG
>JBKJKJ010000505.1:0-6909 GCA_046597455.1 Burkholderiales bacterium | reverse complement strand
GCGGACGCGGCCGGCCAGGACGTGCCTCGCGAAGTTCGGACCGGTGCGCGCGAATTCGCCCATCGTCACGCTGCACGTGTCGACGATGCCGACCGCGCCGGCGCCGACGAGAAAATCGATATTCAGGTCACCGCCGACGACGCCGATCACGCGAAGGTTGCGCACACGCCGGCGTACGAGCTCGCGCAGGAACGCCATCGGGGGACGATTCAGGTTCGCGCTCATCACCAGCCGCGCACCATCGCTGACGCAGGCAGCGGCTGCCTGCAGGGATTTCACTTTGTTACTCATCGTCACGCTCCTTGGATTACGCTCGGCGCGCTGCCTCGCCGCATCAGTGGCATCGGGCAATCATTGTAAGCTGCTGCCCGGCCCTGACTGACTGCTCCACATCATCGCCGCATGCAGCAGTTTACCGCCGTTCGTCCCGAGCATGGCAGTTGCGAAGGGGACGGACGAACGGCTGCTCTGCGGATTGCACGGCTGTGTTCATGCTTCGACTTCGCGGGCGGCTGTGCTCATGCTTAGACTTCGCGTGTCGCTACGCTCAGCAGAACGGACATCCTTGCTCCGGATGCCCGTCCTCCCCCGTTCGTCCCGAGCATGGCAGTTGCGGAGGGGACGGACGAACGGCTGCTCTGCGGATTGCACGGCTGTGTCCACGCTTCGACTTCGCCAGCGGCTGTGCTCATGCTTCGACTTCGCGTGCCGCTACGCTCAGCAGAACCCTTATCCTTGTTCCGGATGCCCGTCCTAATCCGTTCGTCCTGAGCGTAACGATGTGAAGTCGAAGGATGAACTGCCACACTCGGGATAAACTGTGCACGACCAGCGCGACATCGAAAGGGTCCGTGCGCGGGCGCGCTGGTCACGCCGGACTTGCACGGTCTCACTCGGAGGAGCAGACGATGAAGGTACACGAACTCGTGGCGCGCTGTGCGCTCGCGGCAGAAAGCGCCGATCCTGTTTCTTCGCTGCGCAAGGTCATCGATGGCCTGCGCAACGAAGTCGATGAAATCGAGGAGGCGCTCCGATACGTCTCGGGGACCGGCGGCAACGCACGCCAGGTGTTTTACCGCTCGCCCGAGCTCACCCTGCTCAAGGTCTGCTTCCCCAGTGGGCGCCGCACGCCGCCACACGACCACGGCACGTGGGCCACGATCCTGCTGCTGTCCGGCGAGGAAAAGAATACGCTCTACCGGCGCGAGGACGGCAGGTTGAGAAAAGCGGGTGAGGCGACGCTCGCTCGCGGATCGATCCTGACGATGCTGACCGAGACCGTGCACGTGGCGGAATGCCTGAGCGACACGCCGGCGATCGGTCTGCACGTCTACGGCGGCGACATTTTCGAGCTGCCGCGTCGGATGTGGGATCCGGAAACGCTCGAGGAGCATGCACTCGACTGGGCGGTGTACGAACGTTTCGCCGGCGTGGCCTCACGAGCGGCGAGCGCACCGCTGGCCTGAGATACCTGCCACGACAGACATACGGAAGACGAGATGAACGACCCCGCACAACATCCGGATGAAGTGCGCGAGGCCACGGCTGCGCTCGATCGCCACATGTCCGCGTTGAACAGGCGCGATGCCGAAGACCTCGCCGCTTCATTGCATTTTCCGCATTACCGCTTCACGGGCGGTCGCATGAAAGTGTGGGAGCATGCCGAGAGCTATCTCGACGATTTTTACGCGCGCGCCGGAGAGGGGTGGCATCACAGTGCCTGGGATTTCATCACGCCGATTGCCGCGGGACCGGACAAGGTACACCTCGACGTGCAATTCACGCGGTATCGTGCGGACGATTCGGTGATGGGCGTGTTTCGATCGCTGTGGGTCGTTACCCGCCACAACGGCGTCTGGGCCGCACAGGTGCGCTCCAGCTACGCCGGTTGAGCGTGCCCCCGAGGTCAGAGGCGAGAGCGCCTCAGTTGATTTGCAGCTTTACCTCGCGCACGACTTTGCCCCACTTCGCAAACTCCGCCTTGACGTATGCGCCAAACGTCTTGGGATCGGTCACGACGATGTCGCTGCCGACACGCTCGAAAGCCGTCTTCACTTCCGCCGTTTCGAGCAGTTTCGAAACGTCGCGGTGAATACGGGCGATGGCGGCAGCCGGCGTGCCGCGCGGTGCGAGGATGCCGGTCCACAGCGACGCATCGTAGCCCGGCACGGTCTCGGCGATGCTCGGAATGTCCGGCAGCTCGGATGAACGCTTCGCGCTGGTCACGGCGATGATGCGTAGCTGCCCCGCCCGGTGCTGGTTGATGATGCTCGAGATGCCCAGGCAGCCGACCTTGACCTGACCGCCCAGCAGGTCCGCACGCGCGAGACCGCTGCCTTTGTACGGAATGTGCACCATGTCGATGTGAGCCATGGAAACGAACATCGCAGCGAACAGGTGCTGTGCCCCGCCGTTGCCCGAAGACGCGTAATTGATGGCGCCAGGACGCGCGCGCGCCATGGCGATCAGCTCTTTCACCGAGCTTACGCCGAGCGACGGATGCACGGTCAGGCCATAGGGCTGGCTGCCGATCTGCATGACCGGCACGAAATCCTTCAGCGTGTCGTAAGGCGTCTTCTTGTATAGATGCGGAACGATCACGTGTGGGGTTCCGGTCGCGAGCAGGGTGTAACCGTCCGGTTCTCCACGAGAGGCGATCTCGGTGCCGATGAGGCCGCCTGCCCCCGTCCGGTTGTCGATTACCACCTGCTCACCGAGCGGCTCCGAAAGCCGGTTGGCGACGATCCTGATCACCGTGTCGGTCGCGCCGCCGGCGGCGAATGGAATGATCATGCGTACCGGCTTGGTGGGATAGTTTTGCGCCTGCGCCGGAAGCGCTGCAGCCCACGCCACCGAAGCGCAAAACAGACCCGCGATAGTTGTCTTCAGCCTGATGCTCATCTCGATCCTCTCCTCGTTTGTTGAGACCCTGGTCCAAGGTGCCGACCGGGTCCGCGTGCGGCTGAACGTTGGAACGTCTGAACGTCCGCACGTCGCGCTTGCCGCACGACGCTGCTAACCGCGCACCGCGTGAGGATCGCTACATCCAGCCTTGCTGTTGACCACCAGGGCGACTTGCATTCTTTCGCGCTTCTGCGCCCTCATGACAGACTCGAATTTCCCGGCAGAGTTTCCGCTGAGGCGCAAAGCGCGCGAGCTGCCCGCGTCGATTGTCGACCGGAGCCCAACGCGACGCTTCGCCTTACCTTTATTCCCGGTTCGGTGCGAGTTCGACCCTTATCGACCCGGTACCACTGTTGTTGCGATAGAAGATCTCGGACTTGCCCGGGAGCATCCAGACCGCATCGTTGACGTAAATGAACAGCTCGCCCCGGGTGCGCGGCGTGATGTCGGCCACCAGTTTTCTGCGTCCCTCGGGCGTCGGCGAGCACGCCAGGAGCGCGTCGGCCGAAGCGCGCGCGATGGGCGACGCGATGCCGTGCGGTTCTACAGTGGCAGCGGGCTCGCGTGTGCACTGTGCACAGGCCTGCCTGCGTTTGTTCTCGCGCTCGGCGCGCACGCGATCGTGCTGTACCGCCGCGTCGATTCCGCTGAAGCCGCTCCCGCCGAAGCGCTCCGGCTGCGTGCAGTAGGTATGCTCACCGGCGGCCGTGATCGGCTCCAGCACGTATTCGTCATTGCCGAGGCGGCCCACGCGCGCGATCGGCTTGAACCAGTTCTGCCCCCACCAGCGCCGTAACGGCGCACCCAGAACGTGTCTGAAGCGGTCGATCGCGAAACCGTCGACGTCGGTTCGGAGGGTTCGATCGAACCAGTCCCCCGGTGTATCGAGCGTGATGCGGTAGCGGCGTCCGGCTTCGAGCGTCAGGCCTGTCGGCCAGCACGTCGCGGCGGTGGTGTAGCCGTCTGTCTCCCCGCGCTGCTCCTCGGCTCCCGCCCCAGGGGTGCCCTCGCAGAATGCACCAGCCGCGCTGGCGGCATCGAACAGAACACGGTTGGCAAGATAGCCGGCGGCCACAACGAGGCCGGCCACGAAAACCAGCGGAATAACATAGCGGACCATGACACGGCCGGCGAGGATCAGGACAGGATTGCAGCGCATCCAGCGTGCGGCGCGCAGCGCGAACGAGCGGTTGAGCGCGTGCGGATCGTCCGGATCGAGGCGCGCATATTTTCTGATTTCGACGATACGCCGCACGAACAGCGCAGCCGCGATCAGCGAGGCGCCGGCGAGCTGAAGCGGCGTGATTTTGTCCTCCCCGAAGCTCGTGAGTATCGTCAGGAACAGCAGCACGATCAGCGCCACCAGCGCGATATTGCGCCGTCCCCTGACACTGTCCAGCAGCCAGTCCAGATAGTCCCTGCGTCGCGTCGCGTGCCACGCCAGACGCGCGCGGTCCTCGATGCGCGAGTGCAGCATCTTTCCGGCGAACAGACACCATGCGACGGCGAGCACGATCAGGCCGAATTCGATCGGGTCCTTCACGAAGGCACCGCTCCAGCGACTCAGGTAGGACGGAATGAAACCCGCGACCGCGTCCACGACCGGTGTGATCAGCCCGCGCCCGGTACCCTCGACAGTGGCCAGGTACTTGCCCAGGAATGGGATGACGCCCAGCGCCCCGCGAATCACCGCCTGCACCTGATCGCGAATGTAGGGATACGCGATCAGCAGGAAAGTCAGCGCGAGGGTGAAGAAATAGACGACACGCCGATACCAGACGGTATCCCGGATGAGCTCGACCGCGTCCGCAGCGGGCTTGTCGAGCTGAGCCATGGCGTGCTCGAGGTCGACACGCTCCCGCTCCAAAACTGCTCGCGGCTTGACGGCCGATGCTGCGGCCATGAGCGTCTTTTTCGTTGCATCCAGCGTCAGTTGCTGCCTGAAGCCTTCCTTGGCTGCGAGCGTGCCGTCGGGCCCGAGCACCCAGAATCGGTGCGGCAGTGTGATCGGCGCGTAGTCGTCGGACCCGTGCACCATGCGCAGGATCACACTTGCGTGTACGATCGGCAGTATCTCTTCGTTGCCGTGGCACGGCACGGGAATTCGCCGCGGCGCATACCGGTAATAAGCGGCCATGCCGGCGCGAGAATCGTAGAGGCGGGCATATGGCGACTTGTCCGCGTTCACGCGCTGCACGCACTGCATATCGAGCGGCAGGTCGTTGGCGATGGCCTGATTCATCATCCAGGCGAGTGTGATGAGGGAGAGCTGGTCTTCGGGATAGCCTCCGCCCACGTTGCTGTGGACGCCGGGGAACCACACCTGCGTAATGCGCCCTTTTTCGACCAGGCCCTGTTCGACCCGCTCGGCTTCCGCCTGCTCGTCCCACACCAGTGGATGAAAAGTGGTGCGCTCGTCGTCGAGCGCCAGTGCATGACAGGCGCGCCGGACTTTCAGCGAGAGCTTGCAATCGCCGAACATCATCGGCCACAGCAGCCAGTGGATGCCGCGTTTCAATTCCTCGACCGGCATGCCGTAGGCGCCCACCGTGTCCCACAGCCCGAGGAATCGAATGCCGACGTCCTTGCGCTGTTTCGCCACCATGTCCGCGCCGAGTTGGGCATGGGTGCGATTGCCTTTCATCCAGTCCTTGAGCCAGAGCAACGCATCGCGAATGAGGCGCATGCCGAACACGAACGGGCTCCAAGAATGGAAGCTTTTCGAGCGATAGTGGCGATAGGCCATCTTCGCGTTGCGGTCGAGCTCCTCTTCGGAACGGAACGTCACCAACCCTTCACGGCTGATGAATCCGACGAGGACGCGGATCGTGAACGCACCGCGGCTGAAGCCGAAGCCGTAAAGGTCGTCTCCGGGCGTGTAGTTGCGGCAGGCGAACTTGTACAGGTCGAGCACGTTGCGCTTCAGGCCCCAGCCGAAAACGCCGCCCAGTATGGCGAGATATTTGTTCACGGACGTGCCGACGCCGTCGTCGTACATCGCCACCACATCGCAGCGGTTCTGCTCGAGCGCCTGGAAGAGGCGCCATACGTTGGTCTTTTCCGCCTTGCCTGAGCTGTTGCCGGTACCGTCTGAAAACAGCACGATCTTTTTGTTCATGGCGCTCCCCTTCATGTCGGCTGCGAATATGCTCGCACGAGCCCCGTCCCCACAGCGTGCGAGCAGCGGCGAATGCGGTTGACGGTCTCATTCGCCCTGTAACGCCCGTCCCGGCGCGTTGCACTGCTAACGATGCGTGCATCCCGATCTTGGCTCAAGATTCGCAAAACGACAAATCTGCCGATTCAGCCACCGCATTCTCGAGCGCACAACCCGGGTACGACGATGGGCCGCAGCGCGTCGAGGATCGTCTCGAGGGAAAGACCCAAGGTTTCCAAGCGCCGAAGCTGCGCGAGGTGCTAGGCTTGCCGCTTTGCAAATTTTGAGGATAGAAGATGGCGAAAGTGAACGAAACCGTGGCGCGTGAGGCGTTCGAGCAGGCGATTTCCACCCACGAGCAGGATTTCGGCGAGTTTTTTCTGATACGCCTCTACGGTATGGAAGTCGAGTACACCGACGAGACGTGCAGCATCACCTTCGAGGTGAAAGACTTCATGCACAACCCGCAGGGCGGCCTGCATGGCGGGGTGATCGCCTTCGTGCTCGACATCTCGATGGGCCATCTTCTCTACCGGCGCAGCGGTGCGGGCGCCACGCTGGAGATGAAAGTGCAGTACCTGACGGTCGCCCGCTCGGGGCGACTCACGTGCACGGCGCGTTTCCTGCGTCACGGCAAGAGCATTTCCGCGCTGCGCGCCGAACTGGTGGATGCGAATGGCGAGATGGTCGCCTACGGGACCTCGACCTGGAAATCGCTGCGCGCGCCGAAGGTGGCGTAGGGGCCTGATTCATAAGTTCGCTTCAAAACCCGTTCGTCCTGAGCGTAGGCAACGGGTGCCGAAGTCGAAGGATGAACGACGAACAACGCCCTTCATGCTTCGACTTCA
>JBKJKJ010000444.1:0-24340 GCA_046597455.1 Burkholderiales bacterium | reverse complement strand
CCGCTTCGTTGGCGCCGCCATGTGCCGGCCCCCACAGCGCAGCGATTCCCGCCGAGATGCATGCAAAAGGATTGGCGCCCGTGGAACCCGCCAGACGCACGGTGGAGGTCGATGCCTTCTGCTCGTGATCGATGTGCAGAATCAGTACGCGTTCCATGGCACGCGTGAGTATGGGATTGGGCTTCCATTCCTCGCACGGCGTGCCGAAGGTCATGTACAGGAAGTTCTCGACGTAGGAGAGCTCGTTCTTCGGATACATGAACGGCTGGCCGCAGTTGTACTTGTACGTCATCGCGGTGATCGTCGGCAGCTTGGCGATCAGGCGGAACGCCGAGATCTCGCGGCTGCGCGGGTCGTTGATATCGATCGAGTCGTGATAGAACGCCGAGAGCGCGCCGACCACGCCGCACAGAACCGCCATCGGGTGCGCGTCGCGGCGAAAGCCCGTGTAGAAACGCGTCAGCTGCTCGTGAACCATCGTGTGGTGAGTCACCGTGTCCACGAACGTGTCGAGCTGCGGCTTCTTCGGCAGCTCTCCGTTCAGGATCAGGTAGGCGACTTCCAGGAAACTGCTGTGCTCCGCGAGCTGCTCGATGGGATAGCCGCGATACAGCAGGACGCCTTCGTCGCCGTCGATGTACGTGATGTTCGAACGCACACTCGCGGTCGAAAGGTAGCCCGGGTCATAGGTGAACATGCCGGTCTTCGCATACAGGGCGCGCACGTCGATGACTTCGGGGCCGATCGTGCCGCCGAGCACGGGGAAATCGACAGAGGGTGTCCCGTCACTGAATGACAGGGTTGCGAGTTTTTCCGCCATAACGTTCTCCGGTTCCTAAGCAAGTAACAGTTGTCTATGCTGCAATCGTTGCGTCAACGGCACGCATGAGCGCAAGCACTTCGCGCTCTTCAACTTCGTCGGGCTCGCTGTGCCCCATTATGAACTCAAGCAGCAGCGGGTCCGGGTACGAGAGCAGACCGCGAAAAGCGTCGAGCTGCAAAGGCTCCAGCTTGTCGAGGTGCCGCTCGAGAAAAGCGGTCAATACCAGATCGAGCTCGAGCATTCCGCGCCGGCAGTCCCAGCGTATGCGATCTCGCGCCCGATCGTCGAGACTCATAATGCGCGCTTGACCATCAGGTCGCGAATCTTGTTGATCGCAGCCGTCGGATTGAGGTTCTTCGGGCACACGTCAGCGCAGTTCATGATCGAATGGCAGCGAAAGAGTCGATACGGGTCCTCGAGGTCGTCCAGCCGCGGATTGATCGCGAGATCGCGGGTGTCCGCCATGAAGCGGTACGCCCACAGCAATCCCGCTGGCCCCACGAACTTGTCCGGGTTCCAACAGAACGACGGGCACGGCGTGGCGCGGCACGCGCAGTGTATGCATTCGTACAGCCCGTTCAGCTCGTCGCGGTCCTGGGGTGACTGCAGGCGCTCTCGCTCGGGCGGCGGCTCGTCGTTCTGCACGTACGGCTTGATCGAATGGTACTGCTTGAAGAACTGCGACATGTCGACGATGAGGTCGCGAATGATCGGCAGTCCGGGCAGCGGACGTATGACTACGGGCTCCTTGACCTCGGTGACTTTGGTGATACACGCGAGACGGTTTTTCCCGTTTACATTCATCGCATCCGACCCGCACACGCCTTCGCGGCACGAGCGCCGGAACGAGAACGTGTCGTCGTGCTCCTTGATGCGGATGAGGGCATCCAGCAGCATGCGGTCGGTCGGCTCGAGCGGGATGTCGTAATCCTGCATCCGCGGCTTCGCGTCGACGTCGGGGTTGTAGCGGTAAATCGAAAAACGCATCATTGCTCCTGCAATCAGTAAACCCTGGGCTTGGGCTCGAATCCGTCCACCGTCAAAGGCTTGAGCTTCACCGGTTTGTACTCCAGGCGATTGCCCTCCTTGTGCCACAACGTGTGCTTGAGCCAGTTCACGTCGTCGCGGTCGGGATGGTCACTGCGGTCGTGCGCGCCGCGGCTTTCGGTTCGCGCGGCGGCTGAGATCATCGTCGCAAGCGCGGTCTCGATCAGATTGTCGAGCTCGAGCGCTTCGACCCGCGCGGTATTGAAGACCCGGCTCTTGTCCTTGATGAAGGTGTGCCTGGACCGCTCGGCGATCTCGTGCATGTTGCGCACGCCTTCGGCCAGGCTGTCGGGGAACCGGAAGACACCGCAGTGCAGCTGCATCGTGCGGCGCATGTCGGCGCCGACCTTGGCGACCGTTTCGCCCGAGGTCGCAGTATCGAGCCGCGCAAGGCGCGCGAGCGTCGCGTCTGCAATGCTGTCGGGCAGCTCTTCCTGCGCGCCCGGCATCTGTTTCATGTCCTGGAGGATGGTCTCCCCCGACGCCTTGCCGAACACCAGCAGGTCGAGCAGGGAATTGGTGCCCAGGCGATTCGCCCCATGCACCGAGACGCACGAACACTCGCCTGCTGCGTACAGGCCTCTGAGCACTTTTTCCCCACCGGCACCGTCAGGCACCACGACCTGGCCCTGATAGTTCGTCGGCACCCCACCCATCTGATAATGGCAGGTCGGCACGACCGGCACCGGATCGGTCACCGGATCGACATTCGCAAACTTCTTCGCGATCTCGCGGATGCCGGGCAGGCGCTTGTCGATGGTCTCCGCGCCCAGGTGGTCCAGCTTGAGCAGGATGTAATCGCCGTCCGGGCCCGCGCCGCGGCCCTCCTTGATCTCGGTGGCCATGGCGCGCGACACGACGTCCCGACTGGCCAGATCTTTCACCGTCGGCGCGTAGCGCTCCATGAAGCGCTCGCCGTTCTTGTTGAGCAGGAAACCGCCTTCGCCGCGCACGCCTTCGGTGATCAGCACGCCCGCCCCCGCCACGCCGGTGGGGTGAAACTGCCAGAACTCCATGTCTTCGAGCGGTATGCCCGCGCGCGCCGCCATGCCCAGGCCGTCCCCGGTATTGATGAAGGCATTGGTGCTGGCGGAATAAATCCGACCCGCTCCGCCCGTGGCCAGCAGCGTGGCTTTCGCCTGCAGAATCATCACTTCGCCCGTTTCCATCTCGAGCGCAATGACGCCGACGACGTCGCCCTGGCTGTTGCGCAGCAGATCGAGCGCCATCCATTCGACGAAAAACTGGGTCCGCGCGGCCACGTTACGCTGGTACAGCGTGTGGAGCATCGCATGCCCGGTGCGGTCCGCAGCGGCGCACGCACGCTTTACGGGCCGCTCGCCATAATTGCTCGTGTGGCCGCCGAAAGGCCGCTGGTAGATCTTGCCGTTGTCGAGCCGGTCGAAAGGCATGCCCATGTGCTCGAGCTCCACGACCACCTCGACCGACTTGCGGCACATGAATTCGATCGCATCCTGGTCGCCGAGATAGTCCGACCCCTTGACCGTGTCGTACATGTGCCAGTGCCAGTTGTCGGGCTCCTCGTTGCCGAGTGACGCCGAGACGCCGCCCTGCGCCGCCACCGTATGCGAGCGCGTCGGGAATACCTTCGACAGCACCGCGACGCGCAGGTTGGCCTGCGCGAGCTCGAGCGCCGCCCGCATGCCCGAGCCGCCCGCGCCGACAACGATCGCGTCAAACTGTCTTTTTGCTATGGCCATCTGCTACGCACCCCAAAGTATCTGTACAGCCCATGCGCCGTAGGCGACGAGGGCGATGATCACCAGCACGTACAAGACCAGACGCGCACCGGTGTCTTTGATGTAATCCATGAAAATGTTCCGCACGCCGACCCAGGCATGCAGAAACACCGACAGGAGGAAAAGCATCGTGGCGTAGCGCATGATGGGCAGGCTCCACAACGCACGCCAGTGCTCGTAATCGAGCTTGGGAAGGCTGATCAGCACCGCCAGGAAGAACAGGGTGTAGAACAACATCACCACAGCCGTTACCCGCTGCATCAGCCAATCGCGCCATCCATAGTGCGCACCGATCACCGCCCGATTCACCACAGCATCACTCCAATCACGAACGTAAGGCCGAAACTCAATGCCAGCACGGCAAATGCCGTTGCCCGGGCCTGAGGCAGGGCGATACCCAAGCGCAGGTCGAGCCCCAGGTGCCTCAATCCTGCCAGGGTGTGATGCACGTACGCCCAGAGGAAGCCCAGCGCCGTGAGCTTGATCAGCGGGTGCGCGAATGTCGCCTTCATATCGGCAAACGATTCCGCGCTCACCAGACTGCGATCGAGCCCCGCCAGGAAAAGCCACAGGAAAAGAAACAGCAGTGCGCCGCTGATGCGATGCAGGATGGAGACGATGGCCGGGGCCGGCTGGCGGATCTGGAACAGGTTGAGGTGCTTCGGTCTCGCTTTTGACATCGAGTCGCTTTCTTCTAGTTCGCGGTTGTTGCGCTTCGCTGATGAGGAAGAGTGGAGGCTTGCATGGATTTCACGAGAGCTGGACGGCGGATCTGCAGCGAGCCCCGAAAATCAAGGCGCGGCAGGGACCGGCTACACTGCATCGAGCATCCAGGCTGTCCGACGCCGCCGCGCGAAGTCTCGAGTCGCTTGCAAACAGCGTCGCGCGCGCTGCGCCCGAGGGGTTTGCCCGCTGCCGTACAGGTGCTCGTGACAGCGTGCTTACGATCCATCGCGCGTAACGGCGGTCTTGCCCTTGTAAAGATGTGAAATTTTAGCAGCTTCGATGCATTGGCGAAACGTCGGCATGCACCCTGCCGCCGCCGGACACGCCCGGCGCGTGCATTGCCGCTACTTTCGCGAAGGGCTGCGTGAGCACGGCCAGGTTCCGCATTATGTCTTTTAAAACAGCGGCGTTCGGTTGACCACGCGAAGTCGCTCCGAGTATCATCGAAAGCTCGCCGGCTCACGCGTGCACGCGGCTTTCCGCCCCGCCCGCCCCGCTGCTCTTCCGCGAACAAACCACACAGAACAATCAAGACCGTAAGACCTTTCCAGGAGTTTTCCAGATGAAACGACCCATGCGCGTCGCGGTGACCGGAGCCGCGGGACAGATCGGCTACAGCCTGCTTTTCCGGATCGCGAGCGGCGAGATGCTGGGCAAGGACCAGCCCGTCATCCTGCAACTGCTCGAGATTCCCGACGAGAAAGCACAGAAAGCGCTGAAGGGCGTGATCATGGAGCTCGACGACTGCGCGTTCCCGCTGCTCGAGAGCGTCGTTCCCACGGCAGACGCGAAAGTGGCTTTCAAGGATGCGGATGTGGCCCTACTCGTCGGTGCGCGCCCTCGCGGCCCCGGCATGGAGCGTAAAGATCTGCTCGAAGCCAATGGCAAGATCTTCGCCCCTCAGGGCAAAGCGCTGTCGGAGGTGGCCAGCCGGGACGTGAAAGTGCTCGTGGTGGGCAACCCGGCCAACACGAACTGCCTCATTGCGATGAAGAACGCGCCCGAATTAAAGCCTTCGAATTTCACGGCGATGATGCGTCTCGACCACAACCGCTCGCTGAGCCAGGTCGCCCAGAAAGTCGGCAAACCCGTGGCATCCGTTAGCAAGATGACGGTCTGGGGCAACCATTCTGCGACCCAGTATCCCGACGTTTTCAGCGCCGAAGTCGACGGCAAGAAAGCCTGGCCGCTGATCGACGACATGAAGTGGCTGGAGGCGGACTTCATCCCGACGATCCAGAAGCGTGGCGCGGCGATCATAGACGCGCGTGGCCTGTCATCCGCCGCAAGCGCTGCGAGCGCCGCCATGGACCACATCCGCAGCTGGGTTCAGGGCACGCCGGAAGGCGACTGGGTCAGCATGGGCATCCCGTCTGACGGCAGCTATGGCATCCCGGAAGGCGTCATCTTCGGCTATCCGACGACCTGCCGCGACGGGCGTTGCCAGATCGTCAAAGGTCTGGACGTCAGCGAATTCAGCAAGTCGCGCATCCAGTTGTCACTGAAGGAGCTGCAAGAGGAACGCGATTCCATCAAAGCGCTGCTCGGTTAAGCCTCTGATGAAATGAGTACGAGAGGCGCGGTCCTTCGGGCTCCCGCCTTTTTTTTCGGCACTGGAGGAGTGTTCATGAGTACCAAAGCCGCGTCGCCCGCACCAAAACCAAAAAAGTCGGTTGCGCTCTCGGGCGTTCCTGCCGGTAACACCGCTCTCTCCACGGTGGGCCGCACCGGTAACGATTTGCACTACCGAGGCTACGACATCCTCGAAATCGCGGATCGCGCCGAGTTCGAGGAAATCGCCTATCTGCTGATCCACGGCAAGCTGCCGAATGCCGCCGAGCTCGCGAATTACAAGGCGAAACTCAAGCCATTGCGAGGGCTGCCCGCCGTCGTGCGCAACGTGCTCGAGCAGCTGCCTGCCGCGTCTCACCCCATGGACGTGATGCGTACCGGCTGCTCGGCACTCGGCAGCGCACTGCCGGAGAAAGACGACCACAATCTACCGGGGGCGCGCGACATCGCCGACCGGCTGATCGCTTCATTCGGCTCGATGCTGCTCTACTGGTACCACTACAGCACGAACGGGCGGCGCATCGAAGTCGAAACCGATGACGACTCCATCGGCGCGCACTTCCTGCATTTGCTGCACGGAAAGCCCCCGAAAGCGCTCTGGGTGCGCTCGATGCACACCTCGCTCAACCTGTACGCCGAACACGAGTTCAACGCTTCGACCTTCGCGGCGCGCGTCATCGCAGGCACGGGTGCGGACATGCACTCCGCGATCACCGGTGCCATCGGCGCCCTGCGTGGACCGAAGCACGGCGGCGCCAACGAAGTCGGTTTCGAAGTGATGAACCGCTACGAGACACCCGACGACGCGGAAAACGACATCGTCACGCGGGTGCGGAACAAGGAAACGGTGATCGGTTTCGGCCATCCGGTCTATACGATTGCCGATCCGCGCAACGAGATCATCAAGGCCGTCGCCCGTACGCTTTCCGAGGATACGGCGGACACGAAGATGCTCGACGTCGCCGACCGCATCGAATCGGTCATGATGCGCGAGAAGAAGATGTTCGCGAACCTCGACTGGTTCTCGGCAGTGTCGTACAACAAGATGGGCGTGCCGACGCCGATGTTCACGCCGATTTTCGTGATCTCACGCACCGCCGGCTGGGCGGCACACGTCATCGAGCAGCGCATCGACAACAAGATCATCCGCCCCACCGCGGTGTATACCGGGCCGGAAGCGCGCAAGTTCATACCGATCGATAAACGCTGAGGCGCAGGGCAGCGGCCGGACGCGGAGCGCTGCCCTACCCCTCTTCATCTCCGACATCCGACTCCATACCTGAGCCCTCACGCCATGAGCACAGCCATTTCCAACGTTCGGCCCGATCCCGACCAGGTCCTGGTCGATATCGTCGATTACGTCACGCAATACAAGATCGAAAGCCCGGAAGCCTACGACACCGCGCGGCTTTGTCTCATGGATACCCTCGGCTGCGGCCTGGAGGCCCTCTCCTATCCCGCCTGCACCAAGCTCATGGGACCGATCGTGCCCGGGACGGTGGTACCGCATGGGGCCAAGGTCCCCGGAACGTCGTACCAGCTCGATCCGGTCATGGCGGCGTTCAACATCGGCGCGATGATCCGCTGGCTCGATTTCAACGACACCTGGCTCGCCGCCGAATGGGGCCACCCGTCGGACAACCTGGGCGGCATCCTCGCCACCGCGGACTGGATTTCGCGCACGCGCATCGCAGCCGGGAAGCAGCCCCTCACGATGCGCGACGTGCTGACCGGCATCATCAAGGCGCACGAGATTCAGGGCGTGATAGCGCTCGAGAACAGCTTCAACCGGGTCGGCCTCGACCACGTCGTGCTGGTGAAAGTCGCGACCACCGCGGTCGTCGCGAACATGATCGGCTGCACCTTCGACGAGACCGTCAACGCGGTTTCCAACGCGTGGATCGACGGCCAGTCGCTGCGCACCTATCGGCATACCCCGAACGCAGGTTCTCGCAAGTCGTGGGCCGCCGGCGACGCGACGAGCCGCGGCGTGCGGCTCGCGCTGATGGCCCTGAAAGGCGAGATGGGCTATCCCTCGGCGCTTACCGCAAAGACGTGGGGTTTTTATGACGTGCTGTGCAAAGGCCAGCCTTTCACGTTCTCCCGGGCGTACGGCTCGTACGTGATGGAGCACGTTCTTTTCAAGATTTCCTTTCCGGCCGAATTCCACGCACAGACCGCGGTCGAGTGCGCCGTCAACCTGCACCCGCTGGTGCGTGAGCGTCTCGACGACATCGAGAAGGTCGTGATCACGACCCACGAATCCGCGATTCGCATCATCGACAAGAAAGGCCCGCTCCACAACCCGGCCGATCGCGATCACTGCATCCAGTACATGACCGCCATCGGGCTCATGAAAGGCACGCTGACCGCGGGCGATTACGAAGAGGACGTGGCGACCGATCCGCGCATCGACGCGCTGCGCGACAAGATGGTGTGCGTCGAGGACGCCGCGTGGACGCGGGATTACCTCGATCCCGAAAAGCGCTCAATCGCAAACGCCGTTCAGGTGTTCTTCAAAGACGGCACCAGCACGCCCAAGATCGCCGTTGAATACCCGATCGGGCATCGGCGACGCCGCAAGGACGGCATTCCGCTGCTCGAGGCGAAGTTCCGCATCAACCTCGCGCGCCGCTTCGCCGCCAAGCAGCAGAACGCGATCCTGGCTGTCTGCGGCGATGCCAAGGCATTGGCGTCGACACCGGTTCACGAGTTCGTCGATCTGTTCGCGATGTGAGACGAAAAGCGTGAGGAGCGATGAATCATGAATCCCATATTCAGATGGTCGGGATGGCTCTGTGCGTTGTCGATTGTGATTGCGTTTTGCCCGCTTGCGGCGCGGGCCGCCGAGACGCGCGACGCAGCGAAGTTCTTCAATCTCAACATGGGCGACCTGAAGACGGATCTCGCCGAGGCGCGCGCAGACGGCAAGAAAGCCCTCATGGTCATGTTCGAGCAGGAAGGCTGCCCGGGCTGTCTGCACATGAAAAACCAAATCCTTAACCGCGCGGATGTGCAGGACTACTATCGGGCTCACTTCGCCAACCTTTCGCTCAACGTGCTGAGCTCGGTGCCGGTGAAGGACTTCGCGGATCGCGAGCTAACCGAGAAAGCTTACGCCCAGGCGGCGAAAATCAAAGTCACACCGACCTTCGTTTTTTACGACCTCACGGGCCGTGAGATCGTGCGCACACTCGGCGCCGTCGATACGCCTGCGGAATTCCTGCAGCTCGGCCGGTTCGTGGCGAGCGGCGCCTACAGGACGCACACTTTCATTCAGTACAAGCAACAGAATCCGACTAAAAAAGGTAGCTGACCCGTGCCCCACAATCTATTCAAGTCCCTGCAAGACCTGCCGCTGCCCTCGGGCCGCAAAGGTCAGTATTACTCTCTCGCGGCGCTTGAATCCGCCGGGCTGGGCAAAATGTCCCGCATGCCGTATTCACTGCGCATCGTGCTCGAGTCGGTGCTTCGCAATTGCGACGGCAAGCGCGTGACCGAAGAGCACGTTCGCGAGCTCGCCGCCTGGAAACCCACCGGGGAGCGCACGGCCGAGATTCCTTTCGTGCTCGCGCGCATCCTGCTCCAGGACATGGCGGGCTTCCCCGCCCTCAACGATTTCGCCGCGATGCGTAACGCCGCGCAGCGCCTCGGCGGACAGGCGGGCGGAATCGAGCCGCTCGTGCCTGTCGATCTGGTGGTCGATCACTCGGTCGAAGTCGACGTGAGCGGCCAGGCGGACGCGGTCGAGCGCAACATGGCAATCGAGTTTCAGCGCAACGGCGAGCGCTACGCCTTCCTCAAATGGGGCAAGCAGGCCTTCTCCGGAATCCGCATCATCCCACCGGGCAATGGCATCGTGCACCAGGTCAACCTCGAGTACCTCGCCCGTGGGGTGTGGGACAAGGACGGCATCTACTATCCCGATACGCTCGTCGGCACAGACTCTCACACCACGATGGTCAACGGCATCGGCGTCGTGGGCTGGGGCGTCGGCGGGATCGAAGCCGAGGCCGGGATGCTGGGGCAGCCGATTTATTTCCTCACCCCTGACGTGGTCGGCGTGCACATGAGCGGAAAGCTGCGCGAAGGCGTGACCGCAACCGACGTCGTACTCACGGTCACCGAGCTGCTGCGCAAGAACAAGGTCGTCGGCCAGTTCGTCGAGTACTTCGGCGAAGGTGCGGCGTCGCTGACCGCCACCGACCGCGCCGTGGTTGCCAACATGTCGCCCGACTACGGCGCCACGATCGGCTTCTTCGGCGTCGACGACAAAACCATCGAGTACTTCCGCACTACCGGCCGGCCAGCCGAGCTCGTCGAAAGCGTCGAGGCTTATTTCAAAGCCCAGGGCATGTTCGGCATCCCGCGCAAAGGGGACATCGATTACACGCGCGTCATCGAGGTCGACCTGTCGAGCGTCGTCCCCAGCGTCTCCGGCCCGAAGTTTCCGCAGGACCGCATCGACCTGCCGCAGATCAAGAGCCGGTTCGAGACGCTGTTCTCCAGCCCACCCGCGCAGCGCGGCTACGGCAAGGCCAGCGCCGATCTCGACAAGCGTGTGGGAACGCAGCGCGCGGGCGTCGACGTGGGCAATGGCGACGTGCTGATCGCAGCGATCACGTCGTGCACCAATACCTCCAACCCGAACCTGCTGCTCGCTGCCGGTCTCCTCGCCAAAAAAGCGGTGGAGAAAGGCCTGAAAGTGGGCCCGCGAGTCAAAACTTCGCTCGCGCCCGGCTCCAAGGTCGTGACCGCGTACCTGCGCGATGCCGGCCTCATGCCGTATCTGGAGCAGCTCGGCTATCACGTCGTCGCCTACGGCTGCACGACCTGCATGGGTAACGCGGGCCCGCTCGATGAAGCGATCGAGGATGCTGTCGTAAAGAACGACGTCGTCGCGTGCGCCGTGCTTTCGGGCAATCGCAACTTCGAAGCGCGTGTGCATCAAAGCCTCAAAGCCAACTTCCTCATGAGCCCCCCTTTGGTCGTCGCGTTCGCGCTCGCCGGCACGGTGCGCATCGATACCGACAAAGACCCCATCGGCACGGGCAAGGACGGAAAGCCGGTATACCTCAAAGACATCTGGCCCACCGATGCCGAAATCGCTGCCGTCCTCAAGTTTGCGAACGATGCCGACAAATTTCGGCGCGAGTACGGCGATCTGGCGGGTGCGAAGCAGCTGTGGGATGCCATACCCGAAAGCAAAGGCGCCACTTTCGACTACGATCCCGAATCGACTTACATCCTCGAGCCGCCTTTCTTCGAAGGTGTCGGCCTGCAGCCGGGGACGGTGAGCGACGTCAAAGGCGCCCGCGCCCTGGGCATCTACGGTGACTCGCTGACGACCGATCACATCAGCCCGGTCGCGCCGATCAAGCCTTCGTCTCCCGCCGGACAGTGGCTCGTGGCGAACAAGGCGCGCGAGATGAACACGTTCGGGGCACGCCGCTGCAACCACGAAGTGATGCTGCGCGGCGCTTTCGCCAACGTGCGCATCAAGAACCTCATGGTTCCCGGCACCGAAGGCGGCGTCACCGTCCATCAGCCGAGCGGCGAGCAAATGGGAATTTACGACGCGGCCGCGCGCTACCGGAAAGAAGGCACCCCGCTCGTCGTTTTCGCCGGTGAGGAATACGGCACCGGCTCCTCGCGGGACTGGGCGGCGAAAGGTCCGCAGCTGCTCGGGATCAGGTTCGTCGTTGCGCGGGGCTTCGAGCGCATCCATCGCACCAATCTGATCATGATGGGTATTCTGCCGTGCCAGTTCAAAGGCAGCGACAGTGTCGCTTCGCTGGGCATCGACGGCACCGAGACGTTCGATATGACGGGGGTCGAAGGCGATCTCAAACCCGGCCAGGACGTGACGCTGACGATCCGGCGCAAGGACGGCAGCGCGAAGGATGTCACCGTGACGCTGCGCGCCGACACGCCCATCGAGATCGAGTATCTGAACCATGGCGGCATCCTGCCTTACGTGCTCAGGGAAATCCTCCACGCTCAAAGCGCTCAGGCCGCCTGAGCCGCCCAGGCGAGGAGCAAAGGCCGGCGCATGCCGGCCTTTTTTTTCGATGTGATTCCCCGGAGACACTGTCGGCATCCCGTGGCGCGGCGGTTGCATCCGTGCGAATGTCGCTAGAATCGACAATACGCAACGACGCCGGAGGACCATTGTGGAGGCAGTCGCACGCTTCGAGATCCACTGCACGCAGTTTCTCGACGAGCACGGGCGCGCAGTGCAGGCGCTGCCGGATTTCGCCCGCGATCCGGATCAGCTCGTCGAGCTGTACCGCTCGATGGTGCTGATCCGCACGTACGACGCGAAAGCGGTCGCGCTGCAGCGCACCGGCCAGCTCGGCACGTACGCCCCGATACTCGGACAGGAAGCGATCCAGGCCGGCGTGGGTTCCGCCATGCGCCCCGACGACGTGTTCCTGATGACCTATCGCGAGCAGGGCGTGCAGCTGATGCGCGGCGTGACGATGCCGGAGCTGTTCCTTTACTGGAGCGGCGACGAGCGCGGAAGCGACTTCAGCGGGGCGCGTCACGATTTTCCGATCTGCATCACGATCGCCGCCCAGGCGACACACGCCGCCGGTGCCGCGTACGCGATCAAGCTTCGCGCTCAGCCGCGTGCCGTGGTGTGTGCGCTGGGTGACGGCGCCACGTCAAAAGGGGATTTCTACGAAGGGATGAACGCGGCGGGCGCGTGGCAGCTTCCCCTGGTGTTCCTCGTCACCAACAATCAGTGGGCGATCTCGGTGCCGCGTAGCGTGCAGACGGCGGCACAAACCCTGGCGCAGAAAGGCATCGCTGCAGGCATACCGAGCGAGCAGGTCGACGGCAACGATTTGATCGCCATGCGCTACGTCATGGATCGCGCGCTCGAAAAAGCCCGCAGCGGAGGCGGGCCTGCGCTGATCGAGGCGCTCACCTACCGCCTCTCGGATCACACCACCGCCGACGACGCGAGCCGCTATCGCAGCGCGGACGAAGTGGCCGCAGCGTGGAAGCGCGAGCCGGTGCTCAGGATGCGCACCTATCTCACGAGCGTGGACGCGTGGGACAAGACGCGCGAAGAAGCGCTCCTCAGGGAATGCAACGAACGCGTGGCGGCTGCCGTGAAGGCGTATACCGATATGCCCCTGCCGCAACCCGCCGCGATGTTCGAGCATTTATACGGGGAATTTCCCGCGGCGCTCGAGTCGCAGCGCGCCGCGCTCGAACCCGCGCATGCCGCCAGCAACGAGAAACCGGAGAGCTGATGGCCCAGATGACGCTGGTCGAAGCAATCAATTGCGCCCTCGCCCACGCGCTGGCGAAGGACCCTGACGTGGTCCTGCTCGGGCAGGACATCGGCCGGGACGGCGGGGTGTTTCGAGCGACGCTTGGGCTCATGGAGCGCTTCGGCGCCGAGCGGGTGATCGACACCCCGCTCGCCGAAGGCATGATTGCGGGGATGGCGATAGGCATGGCGGTCGAAGGCCTGAAGCCCGTCGCCGAAATCCAGTTCTCCGGCTTCGCCTACGCGACGATCGACCAGATTCTGAATCACGCCGGGCGCATGCGCTACAGGACGCGCGGCCGGCTGTCGTGTCCGATGGTGATGCGCACACCGTGCGGCGCCGGCATACACGCGCCAGAACACCACTCCGAAAGTCCCGAGGCGATGTTCGCGCACACGCCCGGAATACGCGTCGTCTATCCCTCTTCGCCGCGTCGAGCCTACGGCCTGCTGCTGGCTGCCATACGAGACCCCGACCCGGTGATTTTTCTCGAGCCCACGCGTCTTTATCGCCTTTTCAAGGAGGACGTCGACGACGACGGGGTCGCCCTGCCGCTGGACAGCTGCTACACGCTGCGCGAAGGGACCGACCTCACGCTCGTTACGTGGGGCGGGATGGTGCACGAAACGCTGCTGGCGGCGGATGTGTTGGCTGAAGAAGGCTACGCAGCGGAAGTCATCGACGTGGCGACTTTGAAGCCCTACGACCTCGACACCATCCTCGCGTCAGTGGAACGCACCGGTCGCTGCGTCGTGGTGTCCGAGGCGGCGCGCACGGCAGGCTTTGCGTCCGAGATCGCGGCAGCGGTGTCCGAGCACGGCCTGCTGTCACTCATGGCGCCGGTGCAGCGGATCACCGGGTACGACACGATCGTACCACTGGCACGTCTGGAGAAGCATTATGTACCCAGCGTCGAGCGCATCGTGGCCGGGGCGCACCAGGTGATCGAATTTTCGTGACACGTCCACGTTGCGTCCTGTGTTCCGCGGGCGCGGTTCGCAGGACACCCAGGGCGCGCACGGCACGCACGACACATTAGGGCGGCTCGCGCCGCCATTCATTCAACAAGGAATCGGCTCGATGAAAATCTTCAAGCTCCCGGATCTGGGCGAAGGCTTACAGGAAGCGGAGATCGTCCAGTGGCACGTCAAAGCCGGTGACGCCGTGAAGACCGACCAGGCGATGGTGTCGGTGGAGACTGCAAAAGCGATCGTCGACATTCCTGCGCCTTTCGACGGCACGATCGAGCGTCTCTACGGCAATCCCGGCGACATCGCGCATATCGGCGCGCCACTCGTCGGTTTCGAAGGGGTGGGCACCGACGCCGGCGCCGGCACGGTGGTCGGGCAGGTCGAAGTCGGACAGAAAGTCGTGCGCGAATCCGCCTTGGGTGCCGCACCGGCGCCCGCCGCTGCGGGCATCAAGGCCACGCCAGCGGTGCGCTCGCTCGCGAGAAAGTCCAACGTCGATCTGGCCATGGTCACGCCGACCGGATCGGACGGCATGATCACCGCAGGCGACGTTCAGCGCGCGGCACGCGTCCTTCAGGAGACCGGCCCCATCGAGCTGCTGCGCGGCGTGCGCCGGGCGATGGCGCAGAACATGATGCTCGCCAACGCCGAAGTGGCCTCGGCCACGATCATGGACGACGCCGACATTCACGCGTGGGAAAGCGGCTCGCGCGTCATGCTGCGGCTCATACGCGCGATCGTCGCCGGCTGCAAAGCCGAGCCCGCGCTCAACGCGTGGTACGACAGCCAGCGCATCGGCCGCTGGGTGGTGAAGAAAATCGACATCGGAATCGCCGTCGATGCGGCTGACGGGCTGCTCGTACCGGTGCTGCGCAATGTCGGCGAACGCGACAGTGAGGAGATTCGTCAGAACCTGGACACGCTCATCCGCGAGGCGCGCGCGCGCAAAGTGCCGCCCGAGGAGCTGCGCGGGCACACCATCACCTTGTCGAATTACGGCACGATCGCCGGGCGCTACGCGTCACCCGTGGTAGTGCCGCCGACGGTGGCCATAGTCGGCGCGGGGCGCATACGCGATCAGGTCGTGGCAGCCGAAGGCGTCCCGGCCGTCCACAAAGTACTGCCCCTCTCCCTCACCTTCGACCATCGGGCCGTCTCCGGCGGCGAAGCCGGGCGTTTCCTGGGCGCGATGATGGACGACCTGAAGAAAGCGCAATAGGGCCAGCGAAGACGTAAGCAGCGGCCGGTTCGCGAAGGTACCCATGTAAAGCGGGAAGTCTTTCATGATGTCGTCTCCACTGGGGAATCGACTCGGGGGATGACTCGGCGCGCCCCCGAGCGGCGCGCCGAGTGGCTCGAGCTAGTGGAGCGTAACGTTAGAACCGGTAGCAACTTACCGGTGAGCGACGGGCCCGCTCCCGAGCGGGCGACCGTTGCGAACGTTACTCTCGAGATCAACGATAAGGCCACTAGTCGTCGATCGGCCCGCCTCTCGATGGGAAACCATCTCCGGACGAAAGCCCGAGCTCTTCGAGCATGTTGCGACCCATTCCGGCCGGAGCCCGCCGCGCGACTTCCTGCGGTTGACCGGATCCCGCGACCTGTGCCACGTTGAGATATGTTTCGGCGCTCTCGGTCGCCGCTGCCGGTGCCTGAGTCGCTTGTTCTTCGGACCAGGCGGCTTGTGCGCTGAACGCGAGAGCAGCCATTACTGCCAGATGCGTGATGCGTTTCATGATAGGACTCCTTCCCAAACAATTCGCGCCGGTAGGATTGAGTTGCTCAAGGCCTGGTAAGCGGCACGCTGACTTTTCGGCCCGTTCTCTCGCCGCCAATCGCGACGTGATGGGGCACATGCTAGTCAGGGGAAGAGGAGAAAAAAATCGGCTTCGCTGCCTAGTACCAAGGCAGTAGTTCCGGAACCGGACAAGCGCGGGGGCAAACCGCGTGTAGCACCGCTATGCCGGCCGGAGGCCGCGCTCTGCAACGCGGGCCGGTTTCGTGACGAAGCGGCTACTGGCCGTTCCTGCTGCGTCGTTCAACCGGGAGCTTGCGATCGTTCCACTCGACCATGCCGCCCTGGAGGTTGAAAACCTGGTCGAAACCCATTCCCTCGAGTATGGCTGCGGCGGTCGTGCTGCGAACCCCCGAGCGACACACGACGATCATCGGGCCGGCTTTGTGCACCTCGAGCTCGCCGGCGCGATCGGCCAGCTCACGCAAAGGGATCAGCGTGCTGCCCCGGATGTGGGCAAGCTCACCGGTGTATTCCTCAGGCTCGCGCACGTCGAGCAGAAAGGGCGGCGTGGCCGACTGAATCCTCGTGTGCACCTCGTCGGGCGCCAGCTGCCGCACCATGTTCAGGTGCGCGAGATCGGGGAACTTCGTCTTGTCGTCGTCGATGGCGCTCTGGTTAGGCTGTAACACTTCCTGAATATTCTCCGGTAATGGAAAGTTGAGGCTCGTCATGAGCGCCACGTACTCGTCGCGAGTGCGCCCCGCCATGCGCGGATTCATGCCCTTCTCCCGACCGATCGTCGAGCTCGTATTGCCGCGGTAATCGTGCGCCGGATAAACGATCGTGTCGTCGGGCAGCGTGAAGAGCTTACGGGCAATCGCGTCGTACTGCTGGCCCGCGTCGCCTCCCGCGAAGTCCGCTCGCCCGGTACCGCCGATCAGAAGCACGTCTCCGGTGAACACGCGGCCTTCAACGTGAAGGCTGATGCTGTCAGGCGTATGGCCCGGCGTATAGAGCACTTCGATCTCCAGATCCCCGACCTCGACCGTGTCGCCATCCTCGACGTGCTGGCTCGCGAGTGGCACCGGTGCGCGCCGATGCATGATGAGGCGTGCGCCCGTCAGGTCTTTCAGCAGGAAAGCCCCGGTCGGATGGTCGGCGTGCGTATGCGTGTCGATCAACGCATCGAGCCTGAGCCCTTCGTATGCAAGCACGGCCAGGTAACGCTCGGCATGCGTTTTGACCGGGTCGATCAGAGCCGCGCGGCGGGTGCGCTCACAGCCGATGAGGTAGGTCTTGCATTTGCCGCGGTTGAGCTCTCTGAAAAACATATCGATCTCCTGTTGCGGCGCTGCCTGCCGGACTTTGTCGCGGGTCCGGGGGAATCGGATCTGACGCCATCTGACCACGCCTCTGGCTGACGCTGCATGCGTCTCGAAGGGCCAACCGGTCTATTGCGGCTCGATACGCGCAGTCTTGACGATTGCAGCGTATTTCCGGATGTCAGCCCTGAATATTTTAGCGAATTCAGCCGGCGGGTCCGCCTTCGGCTCGTAACCGCCGCTCACCAGCAGCTCGCGCAGCCTGGGCTCCTGGACCGCTTTGGCGACCTCGGTATAGATACGACTCACGATCGCAGGGGCCGTTCTCGCCGGTGCAAATATGCCGTGCCAGCCCGAATCGTAGACGAAGTCGGGAACCCCGGCCTCTGCGATGGTCGGCACGTCCGGCATCGACGCCAGGCGCGAGGCACCGCTGAAGCCCAATGCTCGCAGCTTGCCCGATTTGATATGCGGCGCCCCAACCGCGGCAGCCGTGAAGGTCAGGTGCACTTCGCCACCCAGCAGCGCCGTGAGCGAAGGCCCGCCGCCCTTGTACGGAATATGCTGGAGCTGGATTCCTGCTTTGGTGGCGAGCAGCTCACCGGCGAGGTGCTGACCATTGCCCACGCCGGGGGAGCTGTAGCGTAGCGGTGTTTTCTTGGCCAGAGCGATGAGGTCTTTCACCGTTTGCACCTGAACTGAGGGGTGGGCGACCAGCACGTAACCCAGGCCCATCGCGAAATTCGTGATCGGCGCGAAATCCTTTTCAGTGTCGTACGGAAGCTTTTTGTAGATGCTCGGGTTGACCACGAAGGAGAACGAAGTGTCGAGGAGGGTGTAACCGTCAGGCAGTGCCTTGGCCACGATGTCGACGCCCAGAATGCCGTTTGCACCGCCGCGATTGTCGATCACGATCGGCTGCCCGAACTGCGTCTCGAGCTGCCTCGCCAGAACGCGCCCGAGCGTGTCCACGTTGCCGCCCGCCGGAAACGGCATCACCATGCGGATCGGACGATTCGGGTACGCCTGCGCCCAGGCGTTCGACGCCGCCCATACCGACACACCCGCAGCCACCACCGCAAAACCCGCGCTCATCAAGACTGCTCGTTGCACGCTTCCTCCTCCTGGAGTCTTTCGTGAGACTCTCATGTTGGTCTACTTCAGGCGCTTGAGGATTTTCACCCGCTGCACGGTATCCCCTGCCAGATGCGTCCACACCATCGCATCGCGCATGAGCTTGTCCACGCGCGTGTTCATCATGCAGCCTTCGGCGCCGTGGATATCCATGTTGAGCCGCGTCACCCGCTGGATGATGTCGGTCGACAGATTCATGGCGAGCCCGGCGTTGGCGCCAACGGGGCCGCCCTGATCGCGTTCCCACGCCACGCGCATCACATACGAGCGTAGCGACTCGGTGAGCGCGTGCATTTCGTTGAGCTTTAACTGCACGAGCTGGTGCTCGAAGACGAGTTTGCCCGCGCGCTTGTGCGTCTTCGAAAACTTCATCGACATGCCGATCGCGTCGTCGCACACGCCGACCGCGTTGGCCGCGAGCTCGAGGTCGCCGAAGATGTCGCCGCCCGTCGTGTCGCCGATGCTCGCCTTGGTCCCGCCGTTGACCTGCCCGACGATATTGGCGTGCGGCACTCGGGCATTCTCGAAGATCAGCTCGGCATTCTGGTAGAAGCGCCAGCCGCGTTTGTTGAACACCTTGCCGACGCGAAAACCCGGCGTGCCTTTGGGCACCATGAAAAGCGTCCCGCCCTGGCGCACATTCACTTCGGGATTGGTACGCGCATCGACGAAAAACAGCGATCCGACGCTGCCGTTGGCGATGAAGCATTTCTCGCCGTTGAGCACCCACTCGTCGCCGTCGCGCTCGGCTTTGAGGCGGAAACCGGCTTTGGGTGCGTCCTCGGGAGGCAGGCGGTTGTCCGATCCCGCATTGGGCTCGGTAATGCCGCGTCCCATGAGGTACGTGTCGTCGGCGAGAAAAGGTTTCAGGAAACGCTCTTTCTGGTCGGTCGTGCACGAAGCCGACATCAGGTGGCTCCATTTCCAGTTCTGGCTGAATGCTTTCGAAATCGCGCTGTCACCTTTGGCGAGCTCTGCCATGACGATGGCCTGGGTGACGAAATCGGCGCCGGGCCCGCCCCATTCCTTGGGCACCGCCAGCGTGCGAAAACCGATCTTCGAGCCTTTCTTGATGATGTCCCAGTCCCAGGGTTCGAAACCGCCTTCGATCTGGTCCCGCTTGACGCTGAGCGGACGGATCTCGTCTTCGGCGAACTTGCGCGCTTCCATTTGCCAGTGCCGCTGCTCTTCGTTCAGTGAAAAATCCATGGTGTCTCCGCGAAAAAGTCCACGCCGCCGCTGCAGGGCATCTTCGATGCCCCTCGCCGCGCTACGGCGCGCTCACGCGCCTTGCGGCGCTGCTGTATTGATCTGGGGGCCTAAGCCGCCGCAGGCCGTTCGAATCCGGCGATCGCCTCGGTGATGTGCAGCTTGCTCGCGCTGTCGTGATCAGCCGCGTGCAGCAGTACCATCGCGTCGTGCACGTATTTCTGCAGCGGCATGTCACGCATCACGCCCATCGCCCCGAAGCACTCGGCCGCCCCGAGGGTGGCTTCGTGCATCGCTTCAGCCGTATAGGTGCGGGCCATCGTATGCAAAGGCAGATCGGTGACACTGCGGTCGGCGACGGCTTCAGGATGATCCGCAATCCACGCCGCTTTCCATACGAGGCTGCGCGACAACTCGAGCTTGGTGGCGATATCGGCGAGCAGCGTGCCGATGGCCTGATGCTGGATGATCGGCCGGCCGCCCTGCACCCGAATTTTTGCGTAGTCGACTGCAGCATCGTAAGCCGCGCGCCCGACACCGACGTTGATCGCGGCCAGCTGAATCGTGGCGCGCGCAGCATAATCATCGGTGCAAAGCGAGGCCTGGCTCTCTTTACCCACCAGGCAATCGGCCGGGACGCGGCACTGCCTGAATTGAACCGGCGCGCCGGTACCATGATGCCATCGCGTAACGTGCTCGCCCTCCCCGCCGGTGTCGCCCGCAGTCGGCGACTTCCCGACAGTAAGACCTGGCGTGTCGTGCGCGACGAGCAGCGTGCTCACGCCGTTCGAGCCGGTCTTGCCGGCGTCTATTCTCACCTGCACCGCGAACAGCTTGGCGATCGGCGCATTGGGAACGAAGGCGACCTCGCCGTCGATCACCCAGTCTCCGTTCTTCTGCTTCACCGCCGTGGGCTCGGTCCCCGATTCTTCATCGTAGGCGCGGTGATAGTGCCAGCCCCGGACCGTGCTGTAGTCGTGCGCCGCCAGCGCCAGATGATAGCGGTGATCGTCGAGGAAACCGGGCAGGAAGCGGTCGCGCTGCGCCGGGCTCATGCACTGATCGAATAGCGCACTTGCGAGCTGAGACGTCAGACCCATCACGACCGCGATATCGACATCGCCCGCAGCGAGCTCCTCCATGACGATGCACGAGGTGAGCGTATCGGCGCCCGCGCCGCCCGCGCCTTCGGACAGCGCCAGGGTGCGCAGACCCATGCGCGAGGCATCGTCGAGCAGATCGAGCAACAGCGGCTTTTCGAACGGCTGCAGCCGGTCGGGATGCAATGCGACGGTTTTCACTTCGTTGTGCACGAAGTCCCGGACCGTATCGCGGAACTCGAGCTGCTCCGGGGTCAGATGCAGATTGAACAATGAATCCTCCTGTGACTGTATTGCCAGAACCGCTTTGCGAGTGTTGACAAGCTGCAGAATGGTGATATCCGCATAATGCCGCGCTGTTATTCTTTTTTTTCGGCGCACCGTCCACCCTTTACGGCCTGCGGCGAGCCAGCATCGTAGTTTCCCCGGCCTTCGAGCGCAACCGTTTCCACGCGCAAGGGCCGTCAAGCGGCGCCCGCCAACTGCTATAGTCGGGCAAAAATGGAGGACACGAGATGGACCCTGTGGTTATCAAATTCGGCGGCTACCAGGGCCCCGCATCGATCAATACCCGCGGTGCAGTGCGCTTCGGCGAAGTGCTTCAGCGCGAGTTGGGCGACACAGTGAAGTTCGAACTGGTCGGCGACGTGCTGGCGCTGGGACGCAATTCAGGCGATCTGCCCGACATGGTCGAAAAGCGCGAGCTCGCGGCGTGCTACATGTCGACGGTGCGGTTCACTGCCGCGGTGCCGGAGTTGAGCATCCTCGAGCTTCCTTTCGTCGTCCGCAGCCGCCCCGCCGCGATCCAGGCGCTCAATGGCGCGCTGGGCGAGCGCTTTGCCGAGCGCATGCGCGAACACACGCCTTTTCGTGCGCTGGGTTTCTGGGACAACGGTTTTCGCCATGTGACGAACAAGGTTCGCCCGATCAGAACACCGGCGGACTGCGCCGGGCTGCGCATCCGCACCCAGATGAGCGCGCTCCACGCGGAAGCGCTGGGGGCGATGGGATTCGAGCCAATATCCGTCGACATCAAGGAATTCGTGGAACAGGTGCGGACCGATCGCTTTCAGGCGCAGGAAAATCCGCTCACCAACACCTTTCACTTCGGCGTCCACCATCTGCACCGCTATATCACGCTGACGGGGCATTTCTTCGGATCGAGCGCGCTGATCTGCAATGCCGCGCTACACGAAAGCTGGCCGCGTGAAGTTCAGCAGGCGGTCGACCTCGCCGCGCGCGAATCGACAGCGCTGCAGCATCAGCTCGCGGCCGAGGAAGACGATACGGTGCTCGCCAGGATCGACCCGATGGAAAACGACGTGATCCGGCTTACCCCTTCCGAGCACGACGCTTTCGTGGAGGCGGTCGAGCCCGTGCTGGCGAAACACCGCGCAACGCTGGATCCCAAGCTCTTCGATTATCTCCAGTAGCGCCGCACCGCCCCCTGCCGCCTGACCGTACCCCTGGGTCAGGCGGCCAGCCTGATGCGGTTGCGGATCGCGCCCAGCTTCTCCACTTCACAGACGCACTCGTCGCCGTCCTTCAGGTACACCGGTGGTTTGCGGGAAAAGCCGACACCAAACGGGGTTCCGGTCGGGATGAGATCACCCGGCATGAGCGTCGTGCCTTCGGAAATGTAGGAAATCAGCTTCGCGACGCCGAAGACCATGTTCCGGGTATTCGAGTTCTGCATCTCCTGCCCGTTGAGTATCGTGCGCACCTGCAGCGTCTGGGGGTCGGGTATTTCGTCCCGGGTGACGATATAGGGGCCGTAGGGACAGAACGTGTCGAGCGACTTGCCGCGGTCCCATTGCTTGGCGTTCGCAAACTGCATATCGCGCGCCGAGACGTCGTTGACCACCGTGTAGCCGCAAACATAGTCGAGCGCGCCGGCTTCGGGAATGTCGCGTCCGCGTTTGCCAATCACGACGCCGAGCTCGACTTCATAATCGACTTCGCTGCTCGCGGACTGCGGCCAGCTCAGATCATCGAACGGGCCGGCGACCGAGCTCGGAAACTTGCTGAACAGCACCGGCTCACCCGGCACCGGAAGATTGGCTTCCTTGCAGTGATCGATGTAGTTCAGGCCGACCGCGACGATTTTGGACGGCGTAAAAATCGGGGCCAGGATCTCGCAATCGGCAGCCGGATGTCGGCGGGCCGACGCGGTCTTGATGATCTCTCGCACACGCGCCAGCATGGCATCGCCACCTGCCACGATTGCACTCAAATCGCCCTGCCCGCCTGCCGGCAGACCCGCGGCCGCGAGGTCGATGACCTGGTCGCCGTCCAGCACGCCCGGGCGGATGCGTCCGTCCAGCCTGAAAGTCAAAAGCTTCACTGCATTCTCCTGTTGTGTGCCCGGGGTTTCAGGCGCGATTCGGACCCAGCTCGCGGCTGCGCTCGTGCCACTCGAGAATCTGCTCGCCCGTCCAGAAAAGCACGCCCGCCTGCTTCTTCAGCGCCTCGAATACGCGCTCGAAATACTTGATGCGATGAGGCACGCCGGAAATGTAGGGATGGACCGCAATCGCCATGATCTTCGGGCGCGTCGCCGATTCGGCATACACGCGCTCGAAATAATCCATGCAGCGGGTCTCGAATTCAGCCGCCGCGTGGTGCTGAACCATCATCATGGAAATGTCGTTCAACTCGACGGTATACGGCATCGACAGCACGCGCCCGTGCGCGGTCTGGATCTCGCACGGCTCGTCGTCGATCACCCAGTCCGCGATGTAGCGGATGCCCGCTTCGGCCAGCAGGTCGGGCGTGTAAAGCGTCTCGGTGAGCCCGGGTCCGAGCCAGCCGACCGGCTGCTTGCCGGTATATTCACGAATGACGCTCACGGTTTTCTGGATGGTTGCGCGCTGGTCGGGCTCGAGATGGATGGGCCGCTGATCGTACGAGTGGCCCATGAACTCCCAGCCGCTGTCGCGAGCGGCCCGCGCCACGCGCTCGTAGTCGATGCACACGCGAGCGTTGATCGAGAGCGTCGGCGTGATGCCGAGGGCGTCGAGCGCCTCCTTCAGGCGCCAGAAACCCACTCGCATGCCGTATTCGTGCCATGCCCAGTGGGGAAGATCGGGCGCTTGGGTGACGTTCGTCGGCGGCGGCAGGACCTGGCGCGGCATCGGGCGGTTGATGTCCCACACTTCGACGTTGACGATGGGCCAGACGATGAGGCGGGCATCGCCCGGCAGTTTGAGCGGCGGGCGATCGACGATCGCGGAGTACGGCAGGCGCTGTGAGGGAATCATTTGCAGGCTTTCGTTTTCATGAAACGGGCGGCGCTAGTCTTGAGATGCGCCGGTGCGCCTGCATTATAAGGGTGCCGGGCCTCTATTGCGCCGCTGCGCGCCCCTCGCTAAGGCCGCTGCACGAGGCGCTCGTGCGAACCCACCCGGATCAGTTGCTGTGGGGCAACGACTGGCCGCATCCGCGGCGGGCTAAGGACATGCCTGATGACGGGCATCTGCTCGACCGCTTCAACGCCTGGACACCGAATGCGGCGACGCGCGAAAAGATACTCGTGAGTAACCCGGCTGCCCTTTACGGCTTCTATTGGAGTGTAACGTTAGAACCGGTAGCAACTTACCGGTGAGCGACGGGCCCGCTCCCGAGCGGGCGGCCGTTGCGAACGTTACTCTCG
>JBKJKJ010000306.1:0-21728 GCA_046597455.1 Burkholderiales bacterium | reverse complement strand
CGTCATCTACACCGGGAAAGTGGAGCTGGGGCAGGGCATCCTGACCGCGCTCGCCCAGATCGCCTCCGACGAGCTCGATGTCGCCTACGAGCGGATCGAGATGGTTTCAGCGGACACTTCGCGCTCGCCCGATGAAGGCATGACCGCGGGCAGTCAGTCCGTGGAAAACAGCGGCACTGCGCTGCGCTACGCGTGCGCCGAAGCGCGCGCGATCCTGCTCGGGCTTGCCGCGAGCAAGCTCGCGGTCGACGAAAAACAACTGAGCGTGACGGACGGTGTCGTAAGTGCGGGCTCCGCGCGTCTGACGTACTGGGATATCGCACGCGACGCCGATTTTCGGCGTGAGGCCACGGGCCGGGCTCAGCCCAAACCGGCCGCCAGCCTGCGCATGGTCGGGAAGAGCGTCCCGCGTCGCGACATTCCGGGCAAAGTGACCGGCAAGCCGAGCTACATACAGGACATGAGGCTGCCGGGCATGGTGTTCGGCCGTGTGGTGCGTCCGCCGAGCTATAGCGCGGCGCTGATTTCGTCCGACGAGGCCTCAGCAAGGGCGATGCCCGGCGTCGTGGCGGTGGTCTGCGACGGCAGCTTCATCGCGGTGGCGGCTGCACGCGAGGAGCAGGCGATCGCTGCGGCGCAAGCGCTGCGCGGATCGGCCAAGTGGCGTGAGACTGCGGCGCTCCCGCCGCCCGCGCCCGCCCTGTTCGAGCACCTCCAGAAGCTGCCATCGACTGACAGCATCGTCAGCGAAAAAGTCGCGGTGACACCGGCGGGGGGGCGCGTGGCGTCGCTCGAAGCCACATATACGAGGCCATTCCAGGCGCACGCCTCCATGGCGCCGTCGTGTGCCGTGGCGCAGACCAAAGACGGCAAGCTCACCGTCTGGACCCACAGCCAGGGCGTGTTCCCGATGCGCCGCGATCTCGCGCGCGTGATGCGCATGCCCGAAAGCGCGATCACCGCAATCCACGTGGAAGGCGCAGGATGCTACGGCCACAACGGCGCCGACGATGTCGCGTGCGATGCGGCGTTGCTGTCGCGTGCCACGGCTGGGCGGCCGGTCAAGCTGCAGTGGACGCGCGAGGACGAGTTCGCGTGGGAGCCTTATGGCTCGGCAATGGTGATGAAAATGAAAGCGCGGCTGGACGAGGCCGGCAACATCGTTTACTGGCAGCACGATGTGTGGAGCCATCCACACAGCACGCGTCCAGGCTCGCGCACCGGCAGCAACCTGCTCGGCGGCTGGCACATCGCAAACCCCGTCAAAGCGGCGCCTGCGATCAACTCGCCGCAGCCCGCGGGGGCGGCAGATCGCAATGCCGTACCGCTGTACGATTTCCCGAGTCAGAAGATCGTGCTGCACTACCTGCCCGAGATGCCGATACGCACCTCCGCACTGCGCACGCTGGGCGCGTATGCGAACGTCTACGCGCTCGAATCATTCATCGACGAGCTCGCGGTACAAGCCGGCGCCGATCCCGTTGCCTTCCGCTTGAAGCACATGAAAGACCCGCGTGCACGCGCTGTGATCGAAGCCGCAGCGATGAAAGCGGGCTGGCAGCCCGGCGCGAAAGGAAACGGCTCGCGCGGCCGCGGCATCGCCTTCGCCCAATACAAGAATCTCGCGGCGTATGTCGCGGTGGTGGCCGATGTGATCGTGGATCGCCGCACGGGTAAGGTGCGCGTCGAACGCGCGGTGGCGGCAGTCGACGCCGGGCGCATCGTCAACCCGGACGGGGTTACCAACCAGATCGAAGGCGGCATCATCCAGTCGACGAGCTGGACGCTGAAAGAAGCGGTTCGATTCGACGAGCGGCAGATCACGACGCGATCGTGGGCCGATTATCCGATTCTGACTTTTCAGGAAGTGCCGGCTGTCGATGTGGTGCTGCTCGATCGGCCCGAAGAGCGTTCCCTCGGCACCGGCGAGGGCTCGCAGGGCCCCACTGTGGCGGCGATCGCAAACGCGATCTACAACGCGACGGGTATCCGGATGCGCGATCTGCCGTTTACCCCGCAGCGTCTGAAAACCGCGATCGCCTGAGCGACGGCCGGCGTTCAGGTTTCCAGCGGGAGCCGCACCGGTTGCCCCGTGCGTGCCGAGCGTTCGATCGCGATCGTGGTCTCCAGATTCACGAGCGCCTGCTCGGGCGTGGTGTGCACGGTCGGGCTGCCGGTGACGAGATGGTCCAGCCACGAGCGCGTCTCGTTTGCGAGCGGACCCCAGAAGTCTCCGACCGCCCAGTCTCCTGCGGTATTGCTGCCGAGGAAAGCCATGTTGACCTGGTGCTCAGGCACGTACGCGTGCGGCACGCCGCGGTCGGAATACAGCACGTGGTCCATGTGGTCGTCGTCGATGATCATGGTGCCTTCGGTGCCGAGCAGCTCGACGCGATCGGATTGTCCGAGCGTGGGATAGCGCGCGGGCAGGGCATAGCTCACGCCGAAGTTCACCACTGCGCCGTCGGCGAATGTCACGATCGCCCACGTGACGTCGTGCGCGCTGTAGCCGGCTGCCTTGAAAATGCCGTGCTGGCCTCGCGCCACCACTTCAACCGGCCGGTTGCCTTCCAGGAACCAGCACACGAGGTCCACGTAATAGGTGAGCACGTCGAGGACCGGGGTTGCATGGGGGTCGCGTTTGAGGATCGAAAAAGCCTGCGCGCGCGTGTTGTAAACGCGAGCCAGGCCGCCGACCACGGTGCCGAGGCGCTGATGAATCATCTGCTCCTTGGCGCGCAGAAAGCATTCCTTGAAGCGGCGGCTGTAACCGATACGAAGCTTCCCCTGGGTCGCAGCGAGCGTTTCGAGAATGCGATCGGCATCGCTGCGTTCGAGCGCGATCGGTTTTTCGACGAGCACCGGCTTACCGAGCTCGAGCGCGCGAATCACGGGCGCGGCGTGCTCGCCTTCGGGCGTCGACACGAACACCGCATTGACCTCGGGGCGCTCGATCATCTCGAAGTTGTTCGTCGAGTGCATGTCGGCGCCTGCCTGTTCAGCGAGGGTGGCCGCGCGACCCGCATCCACGTCGGCGATCGCCAGAAAACCCACTGACGGGTGCTTGGCGGCAAGCCGCGCGCGCAACGTGCCAATTCTGCCGGCGCCGATGACCGCAACGCCAAGCTCGCCTCGCTTCATGTGTGCTCCTCCTTTTCCGCGATGTTATAGGACGTGCGCGCCGCTGTGTCGCCCGCAGCGGGTCTGCCGCTAACCGCGCATCTCAGACCCGCGAGTCAATAAACCCGATTGAGCGGCGCTTCGCCTTCGAGCACGCGACCGACGTTGATCCACGCCTCGCGGAACAGGTGGGCGAATGACTGGCGGGTAACCCCGGCGATGTGCGGTGTGAGGATGAGGCGCCGACGCGCTTCGCCGTCGAGCTGCAACAGCGGGTTGTCCGCGGTGGGCGGCTCGACCGAGTACACGTCGACTGCGGCACCGCCGAGCTGGCCCGAGCGCAAGCGTTCAGCGAGCGCGGCTTCATCAACGATGCCGCCGCGTGATGCATTGATGAGAACGGCGCCGGACTTCATGAGCGCGAGCTCGCGTGCGCCGATCATGCCTTGGGTCGGCGCGATGAGCGGCACGTGCAGCGTTACGACGTCGGCGTCCTGAAGGAGCTCTCCGAGCGACATCGATCGCGCGTCGAGCGCTGTTGCGGCTTTCGGGTCGCGGGGTGCCGGATCGAAATAAACGAGGCGGCAGCCCGCGGCATGAAAGGCCTGGGCCACGGCCATGCCGATGACGCCGAGACCGACGATCCCGACGAGCGCACCCTCGAGTCCGCCGAGATTGTCCGAAAGCATGCGCTTTCGAAAGACGTCGTAGTGTCCCTCGAGGATTTCCTGGTTCGACCATGCGAACCGCCTCAGCAATAGCGAGGCGTTCGTGACCGCATACTCCGCAACCGCGCCGTTGCTGCCGCCTGCAACATTGGCCACCGCGATACCCAGGCGTTTGAGCGCCGCTTCATCCAGCCGGTCGACGCCTGCGCCCGTCACCTGCACGAGCTTCACCGAACTGCCGGCGAACAGCGCGGGGGGCAACTTCGGCCCCACCGCCGGGATGACGAGCGCACGCGCTTCCTTCATGAGCGCGGGAAGCTGCGCATCGTCGGGCGACCGGTAAGTCACCGAGTAGGCGGTGGGTGCGGTTGCGCCGATGCGCTGGAAATCGGCTTCGGGCCGCAGGCAGACAACGTCGTAAGGCATGGTCTTTATCGATTCAGTAGTCAGAAGGGGCGGTTCTGTGGGCAGTGCTGAGTGATCAGCCCGCAACGCGAGGGTGCCGGCGTCGGATCGCGCGCCTTCAACCCGCAATCTTGAGGTGTTTGATCTCCGCGGTGCCGCCCTGGGCTTCCTCGAGCATGGCGAAGATCTCGATCGCTTCCTTCGCAATCGAATCGGCGATGTCGTTCAGCATCTTCATGCCTTTGGCCACCGTCGCGTGCTCGGGCGCGCCATACCATCCGGTGGGCGCAATGGTCTTGATGTCACGCAATACCGGCTGGTAGCTGCGCGTGCGGCGCAGCTTGTCCCACTTGCGGCCCTGGCTGTGATCGGAGGAGTAATCGATGCGGTCCAGATGCACCAGATCGGGACGGTAGGCGAGGACGGCGAGCGCTTCGATTTCGCCGCCGTGCGTCAGACCGCCGCAGTCGTGGCCGTAAAGCTCGGCGGCGACGTAACACGCCTGCACCGTCAGCACGCTCATGCCGTGCTCGCGATGAAGCGCTTCGGCCGCGATCGCGAGCGAAGGTATGTTGCCTTCGTGCCAGTTGAGGATGAGGCAGTATTTTGCGCCGTGCCTGGCGGTCGAGACGCAGGTTTCGGTGACGACGCGCTGATAGGTGTCAGGCGTGAGCGTGATCGTGCCTTCGAATGGCATGTGCATGGGGGTGACGCCGAGCGGGCCGCCCGGCAGCACGAGGCCGTCCATGCGCTCGGCGACCGCGTGGCCGATGACGTTCGATGCAAAGATGTCCGTCCCCGTCGGCAGGTGCGGCCCGTGCTGTTCGACGCTGCCCGCCGGCAGGATCACGAGCGGATGTTTCTTGAGCTGTGCCGCGATCTCGGGCTGCGTGAGATCGATGAAATAACGTGACGGTAGTGATGACATGAAAGGCTCCCTGCGGGTCTATGAAAGTGCCGCCGATCGACACGGAAGAACGCCCCTCCCGGACACCCACGTGATAGCGGGGTCTATTCCGACGCTCATCGGTGGCTGAGGGGACGTATCGCGCTTCACGCGGTCTGCGCCGGCGGTGCGTTTACTTTGGCGCGAGCTTCTTCGAGCACTTCGGAAAGCGGCACGTACTGGCCTTTGCGCTCGATCGAGCGCAGCGCGGCGTAGACGACTGCCACGGCGACGTTGCCGTTGTGAGCGCTCAGCTCGCAGGCTTTTCCGGTCACGCAGGTCTCGGCAAACATCTCGAGCTCGTCGCGGAACATGTCGCCGGGCGGGAGTGTGATCTCTTCGCGCTTGCCATAGCCGTCCTTGCCGCGCTGAATGTAGAGCGTCGAGGTCTCGTGCAGCACATCCGGCGTGTCCCACGTGCTGAAGTCGATTTCGTAATGCATGAGGCCTTTGGCGCCGAATACGCGGATCGAATACACGCCGGGTGAAGTCCAGCACGTGCCCACGTAAGCAACCTTGCCATCCGCGAAACGCATCAGCGTCATCGATTGATCGTCGACCTCGGCGCCTACCGGCGAGAGCTTGGAAGCCATCGAAGACACTTCGGAGATGGCGCCGCCCAGATAGTGCAGGGCGTCAAACTGGTGTATCGCGAGCTGCGACAGCGGCCCCCCCGGCGCCTTGTCCTTGTACCAGCGCCAGGTCTTGGGCGTGAGCTCGAGCGCACGCTCGTTCGAGAAGTTCGCTTCGATGAAAGCCACGCGGCCCAGATCGCCGCGTTCCATCGCCTGCTTGATCATGCGCGTACCGACGAGCAGGCGCGCGCTGTGGCCGACCACCACCTGCACGCCGAATTCCTTTTGCAGCGCTTCGATGCGCAGCCCGTCTTCGAGCGTGTTGGCAATGGGCTTCTCGGTGTAGATGTGCTTGCCCGCCCTGGCGACTTCCTGGGCAACCGGAAGATGCTGCTCATTGGGGACGGTGAGGATGACGCCCTTGATTTCCGGATCGGCGAGGAGTGACTTCAGATCGGGCGCCGCGGCGACGCCGGTTTCCTGCTGGAAGGCGGCGCGCTTGTCCTCGGAGCGGCTGTAGCCCGCAACGATCTGAAGCTTGTCCGATTTGGACGCTGCGCGAGTGAGGACCTTGGCCCAGCGGCCGAGACCGACGATGCCGACTTTGACGGGGGTGGTCATGACGATGCTTCTCCTGGAGGCGGATACGTGTTGCATTGTCCTTCTGCTCGTAATACTGTATTACGGTATTACGATACCGTCAACAGTCGATCGCCTCTTTAAACCTTATGCACCCTCTTCCCGATCTGGGCATCCAGAAGCTCGCGGCGCCGCTGCGTCAGCAAGTCCTCGAGGGCCTGCGCCAGGCCATTATTTCAGGACGCCTGACCGCGGGCGCGAGGCTGATCGAGCGCGAGCTCACCGAAATGATGGGCGTTTCGCGCACTGTCATCCGGGAAGCGCTACGCCAGCTCGAGACCGAAGGCCTGATTGCGATCATCCCCCATAAGGGACCCGTGGTTCGCGAGCTGTCGCTCGAGGAAGGACGGGATCTCTATTCGATCCGCGCGGTGCTCGAAGGATTTGCTGCGCGGCTGTTCGCCGAGAAAGCGAGCGAGGCGCAGATGTCGAAGCTGGTGGACGCGCTGGGCCGTGTCATCGAAGCCTACGAGGACGGCGATGCGAACCGCATCTTCGAGACCAAGAATGATTTTTACGATGTGCTCGTCGAGGGCGCTGAAAGCGAAACGCTCTCCTCGATGCTCAGCACGCTGCACGCGCGGATCTGGCGCTGGCGCGCACTCGGTCTGACCCATCCCCAGCGCTCCGAAGAGCGCTCGCGTGAAAGCATGGGGAACTTGAGAGCGGTGCTGGGCGCAATCCGCGCACGCGATGGCGATGCCGCCGAACGCCTGACGCGTGAAGAGGCCAACAAGGCCGCCGCCGAGGTAGTGCGCCTGCTCGGCGCCACGCCGGCTTGAGGATGAGGCCTGAAAGGGGCGGCCTGAAGGGACGGACGCCATGAGACGTCAGGCGATAGCCGTCAGGCGAGATGTGAAACGCGCCGGTCTCGATTTCGGGTGGTGTCAACCGCAATTAGGCACGTGGCGCAAAGTCGCGGCGCTCGGTTGTATCATTGACTCGTACATCCCGCTGTTCCTCCCATAACAAAAGAAGACGCCGATGAAAATCACACACGTAGAAAGCCGCATCGTTCGTATTCCCCTCGACGAGCCGCTCGCGGGCGGCCCTACGCCTTCCGGCGCGACCCAGAATTTCGTGACGCTGCGCCTGGGCACCGATGAAGGCGTCGAGGGCATCGGCCTGAGCTTTTTCGGCGGCGGTGCGATGAGCGGTGCGCTCAAAGCGGCGATAGACAGCCTGGGTGCGCTCACAGTCGGGGAAAATCCGCTGTATATCGAGTTCATCGTCCAGAAGCTGCGCGCGGCCGCGGGGCAGAGTGGTCCGGGGGGCGTATTCACCCTCGCGCTTTCGGCGATCGACATCGCGCTGTGGGATATCGCAGGCAAGATCCACGGGCAGCCGGTCTCGACGCTGCTCGGCGGTTTTCGCGACAAGGTTCCGACGTATGCGAGCGGCGCGTTGATGCGCGGATTCCCGCTGGCGCACGTCGAGAAAGCGGCAGCGCGCCTGGTCGAAAAAGGCTTCAGGCAGATGAAGACCCAGCTCGCGCTTCCCGGCGATACCAATCCCGAGATCGAAGTCGAGCGGATTCGCGTCGTGCGCAACGCGGTCGGTCCGACCATAGACGTCATGTGCGATATCAATCAGCGCTGGGATGTGCGGCAGGCGATTTCGATCGGACGCCGCATCGAGGAGTACAACCTGTTCTGGCTCGAAGATGTCGTCGCGCACGACGATTACCCGGGTCTGGCGGCAGTGGCCGACGCTCTTGCGACGCCGATCGCGGCGGGCGAATACGTGTACGGCCTCGTGCCGTTTCGTCACATGCTCGAAGCGCGCTCGGTCGATATCGTGATGGTCGACGTGCTGCGTGCGGGCGGCATCAGCCAGTGGGTGAAGATTGCCGGCATGGCGGAAGCGTTCAACCTGCCGATCGTGAACCATCTGTGCCCGGAGATTTCGGTTCATCTCGTGGCCGCGGTGCCCAACGGCCTCACCGTCGAATACATGCCGTGGTCATCGAAGCTGTACAAGGAAGTGCCGCTTCCGGTGAACGGCGAGCTCACCGTGCCTGACAAGCCGGGTCTCGGCCTCGAGTTCGACCCGGATGCGCTCAAGCGCTACGGCGTGTAGGTGTCGTCGCAGGCGTGCCCGGGGCGGTTGATTGTCGCCCGCTGACAAAGCACGTGAGCTGATCGACGCGGCGCAACGCGTCGTCGTGCTCACGGGCGCCGGCATTTCCACCGACTCGGGCATCCCTGACTTTCGCGGACCGCAAGGCGTGTGGACGCTCAATCCGAAAGCGGAACGCATGTCGGACATCCGTTACTACGTCGCCGATCCCGAAGTGCGCAGGTTGTCCTGGCAGAGCCGCCTCGCGCATCCGGCCTGGACTGCTCAGCCCAACTCCGGTCACCGGGCGCTCGTGGAGCTCGAACGGCGCGGCAAGCTGCACGTGCTGGTGACGCAAAACATCGACGGGCTGCATCAGCGCGCCGGGAACGCGCGCGACCGCGTCGTCGAAGTGCACGGCAACCTGCATCAGGCCGTGTGCCTGTCGTGCGCGTGGCGAGGCGCTATGCAGGACGTGCTCGACCGCGTGCGTGCCGGCGATGTGGATCCGGTATGTGAAACGTGCGGCGGCATCCTGAAGAGCGATACGATCTCGTTCGGGCAGGCGCTGGTGCCCGACGTGATCGCCCGCGCGATGAGCGCCGCGGGAGAAACCGATTGTCTGCTGTGCGTCGGAACGAGCCTGCAGGTATATCCGGTAGCCGCCGTGGTGCCGCGCGCGAAAGCGGCCGGGGCGCGCGTGCTGATCGTGAATGCGCAGGCCACGGCATTCGACGATATCGCCGACGTCAAGCTGAGCGAGCCGATCAGCGAGGTCTTGCCGACCCTGTGCGCAGCGCCACGGCTGCACTGACCGCTCTTGCGTCGTTGGTCGTTCATGCCGTGCTTGGCGCGGGGTGCATACGCGCTGTATATTCGGCGAACTTTTCGAGGAGTGAACGGTGAAAATCAAAACCAATGGTATCGAAACCCACTACGTGATCGAAGGCGAAGGGCCGTGGGTCACCCTGTCCCATTCACTCGCGTGCAACCTTTCGATGTGGGATGAGCAGGCGAAGCGGCTCAGCCGCGAGTTCAAGGTGCTGCGCTACGACACGCGCGGCCACGGGGACAGCAGCGCGCCGTCGGGTGCCTACACGATGGAACAGCTCGCGGACGATGCGAAGGCTTTGTTCGAGGGGCTCGGCATCACGCGCACGCACTGGGTGGGTCTGTCCATGGGCGGCATGATCGGCCAGACGTTCGCGCTGAAGTATCCGGGCTTTTTCCAGAGCATGGTGCTCGCCGATACGACGAGCCGGCGAGCGCCCAATGCGGAGCAGATGTGGGGCGAGCGCGTGAAGGTCGCGCGTGAAAAAGGCATGGAAGGGGTGAAGAACGGCACGCTCGAACGGTGGTTCACCGAGCCGTATCGCCAGTCGCGCAAGGATGTCATCGAGCGGATCGGTCGCGACATCGTCAACACCCCGGTGGACGGTTTTGCCGGCGCCTGCGATGCCATCGCTAAGATCGACGTGCTTGATCGTCTCAAGGAAATCGATTGCCCGACGCTCGTCGTCGTCGGCGACCAGGATCACGGCACACCCCCTGAAATGGCGCGCCAGATCCACGCCAATATTCGCGGCTCCGAGCTCGTGATCATTCCTTCTGCCGCGCATCTGTCGAACGTCGAGCAACCCGAGGCTTTCAACGAGGCGGTGGTGTCGTTCCTCGCCCGGGTGGGTTGAGCGCGCGGACGTATCCTCGGGCATGACGGCGACCCACTGACGTCACTGACGTCACACTTGCGGTGAGCGAAGCAGGCTACTCGCTGGACAGCAGGGTCGAATAGTCTGTATACCGAGGAAGCAGGTGAGACGAAGGCCCGAGCTCACTGCGGGTTACATTGGTGATGTGTGGGCGGTCGACATGAGTCGGGCACGCGAACTGCACTGCGATGCGCGACCGGCACAGCCGCACGGCTATTGAGGAGACAAGTTATGACGGCACGCACTTTCGCTGCAGTATTCGGGGGGCTTTACCTTGCTCTGGGCGTCATGGGTTTCGTCCCTGCGCTATGGGACCGGCCGCCCAGCGGCCCGGGGCTCAGCATCCGCGTGTTCTACGGCAGTCTCTTCGGCGTGTTCGTGGTGAACATCATGCTGAGCATGATTCATCTCGTCATCGGGCTGTGGGGGACGATGGCGGCCAACAACCGCTATTCATCTGTCATGTTCGCGCGCGCGGGCTCGCTGGTCTTCGGACTGCTCGGTATTGCCGGTCTGATTCCCATGGACGATTTGAGAACGCTGTGGGGAACGACGCCTCTGTACGGTTATAACGCATGGCTCCACATCTCCACGGCCGTCCTTGCGCTCTTCTTCGCGATCCGCCCGGGATATGCCTTGACCCAGATCGGTGTGCAGGAAGAGATGAACCCGCACATCCCGCATTAAAGCTCGCGTCGCCCGCGCCGGGGTGTGACCAACGTGCACACCGGCGCTATCGTTCATTGACCGGTGGCGGGCGCGCCGCCGCTCGCCGGCCGGTGCAGACGATAAACCGAGCGGTTCTTCAGTCATTTTCGCGCGTCAGTTCTTCGCGCAGCCACTTCCACGCCGCCGGTCCCCACTCGCGCTCGTTCTTCGCGGCGATGTGTCCGTCATCGGGATATACGCGCGCAACCCGGCCTGTGGGCGGGCCGTTCTCGAGCAGCAGATAGAGATTGCCGATCGGCGTCAGGTGGTCCTGCTTGCCGTTGATCAGCAGCATTGGCATGGTGAGCTTCTCGAGGAGCCCGTTGTCCTTCAGCGACCAGCGCAGGAACTCCCTGCGCTGCTCGTCTTCAGTCAGGGGTGTGCGTGCAGGACGGGTCGCTTTCGGCCCGAACCAGGATTTTCCGCGCTCGTCGACGTGCTTGCGCCAGTCGGCCCGCTCCTCGGGCGTGCCCCAGTAGCCGACGCCGCCCGGCGCGATCGATATCAGGGCCTTGACCCGCGGGTCGGTCGCGGCGAGCCGCATCACCCATAACCCGCCGCGACTGACGCCGAAAGCACCCAGGCGCGAGCCGTCGATCTCCGGTCGCCCGGCCAACTCGTCGAGGGCCGATTGCCATGCGACGACCGATTCCGGCGCATGCGGGAACGTGGTCTGGCCGGTTCCCGGCGCATCGACGACGAGGGCGGCGAGGCCTTCGCGCAGCGCACCCTCCGCATACTTCTCGCGGTCCTCCTTATACATATCGCCGCCGCACATGACGAGTACCGCCGGCACGGGCGTGCTTGCCGATGCTCCTTTAGGCAGGCGCAGGTGACCGGTTGTTTCGTACTCGCCTCGCGCGATGCGTACGGTCTGCGGCGGATTGTCCAGAAACTCCGCAGCGCGGCGGAAACAACGCAGATAGTTCTCATACGCCTGCGCTTTGAGCGGACCCATTTCGGCCGGGCAGATCGGCGAGCCGGAGCGATACGGCGCCGGAAAGCGCGCGAGGCTGTAATAGGTTTTTGCTTCCAGAAAGGCACGGCGCGCGCCTGCGTTGTCCTTGCGACCCAGCGCATCCTCGGCTTCCTTCTCGAAGCGCTGCGCGACCGCGCTCCACGCCGGCACCCACATTTCGTCCTCGGTGCCCTCGAGCTTTTTTACCGTGTTGAGCAGCGGTTGCAAATCGTCGAGCAGGTTGAACCAGCGGCGATAGAAGCCGCCGATGGCGACGACGAATGGATCCTCGTCCGGTCGTACGGGAAGGCTCGCGAGGATCGCTGCCTTGTCTTGTGGTGATGTTGCCATGACGCCCCCTGAGTTTTGATGTGCTGCTCGAGCCACATCTTAGCAGGCGCTGCCGGCCTGCTGCAGGAAGGCAGCTGCGCTTCACGGTTGTCGGTAGATAGCCGAAGGGCGGGAGGTTACGGAGGGAAAACTTCAGTTTCCCTCTATTCGTGCCGCCGTATCAGCGCTGGAGGCTAATACGGCGTCCAGCCGCCGCCCAGCGCGTTCATGAGATCGACGGTATAGGCGAGATACTGCTGCCGGTTACGCACGAGCGCGAGGCGCGCGTCGTTGAGCGTGCGCTGCGCGTCGAGCACTTCGAGATAGGCCGAATAACCCGCGTCGTAGCGCAGGGTGGCGAGGCGCAAGGTGTTGCTCGCCCGATCGACCCGTTCGCGCAAATCGTTCTCGGTATCGGTCGCGAGCCGCACGTTGGACAACGCATCGGCGACTTCGCGAAAAGCGGTCTGTGCAGTCTTCTCGTATGTCGCGGCCGCCTGATGCGCGCGCGCCTCGGCCTGCTGCGTCCTGGCTTTATAGCGTCCCCAGTCGAGAACCGGCCCGACCACGCCGAGACCGATCGACCAGATGCCGGCGCCGGCGGAGAAGAGATTCGTGAGCTCCCGACTTTGCGTGCCCACTGCACCGGTGAGACTGAGCGTGGGGAACTGTGCTGCGCGCGCGACGCCGATCAGGGCGTTCGCCGACACGAGTGTCGCCTCCGCCTGACGCACGTCGGGGCGGCGCTCGAGCAGCGTAGACGGCAGTCCCGCGGGCGGCAGCGGGGGGTTCGGAAGCTGCCGCAAATCGCCGGGTGTGACGGTGACGTCGAGCACGCCGGTCAGTACGCCGAGCTGGTGCACCGCGACCGCGCGCTGTCGGCGCAGCTCCTTGATTTGCGCCGCGATCTGCGCCCGATTGGTATCCGCCTGATTGACGTCGAGGTCGGACGTAACCCCTGCGTCGGCGCGCTTCCTCGCGATGTCCAGGGAGTCTCTGGAGGTGCCGAGCGTTTCTTCCGAAACGATGATCTGTGCATCGAGTGCACGAACGGCAAAATAGGTTTGCGCAATACCCGCGGCGAGCGTGAGCGCCACGACGTCGCGGCCGTAGCGGCTCGCCAGGTATTGCGCGCTCGCCGACTCCCGTCCACGCCGCAAGCGGCCCCAGAAATCGAGCTCGAAGGATGTGTTCGCGGAAAGCAGGAAGTTGCTTCTGATGGGCGAGACGGTGGGCGGCAGGGTTCCGGTTTGCGTACTCGATCGGGAGCGCCCGGCGGTTGCATTGACATCGATCTGCGGCAGCAAGGTCGAGTTGGCTTCACGCACGAGGGCTTCGGCCTCCTCGAGACGCGCTATCGCGAGCCTCACGTCGGCGTTCTTCTGCAGCCCCGAGGCGACGAGGTTGTCGAGTGTCGGATCTTTATACAACTGCCACCATTGCGCCGGAACCGCGAGCGGCCCCGGCGTTCCGGATTCGGCAAAGCTGCCGGGTACATTGACTTCGGGACGCTTGTAATCCGGGCCGAGCAGCATGCAGCCGCCCAGGCTCATCGCGACCAGAGCCATGACGATGCGCGTGCTCATGAACGCGCCTCCTCGACGTCGGATTCAGGCTCTGCTTTCTCACCCATTTTGTTCCTGCGTGCGAGCAGCACGAAAAAGAGCGGAACGAATACAGTCGCGATGAACGTCGCCGCCAGCATGCCGCCGACCACACCCGTTCCCATCGACCTGCGCGCACCGGCGCCGGCGCCGGTTGCGACGGCGAGCGGCACCACGCCGAGCACGAACGCGAGCGACGTCATCACGATTGGCCGGAAGCGCAACCGCGCGGCCTGCAGCGCCGCATCGACCGGTTTCATGCCGGCGAGCAGGCCCTGCTGCGCGAATTCGACGATCAGAATCGCGTTCTTCGCCGCCAGTCCGATCAGCACCACCAGACCGATCTGGAAGTAGATGTCGTTCTCCATCCCGCGCGCCCACACCAGAAGCAGCGCACCGGCAACGGCGAACGGCACCGCCAGAACGACCGCGCCCGGGAGACGCCAGCGCTCGTAGAGCGCAGCGAGTATCAGGTAGACCATCACGATGGCAAAGCCGAAGGCAAAGACCGACTGCAGGCCGATACGCTTCTCCTGGAACGCCTGGCCGGTCCACGAAATGGTGTAGCCGGCCGGCAGCGCTGTCGCAGCGGCTTCTTCCACTGCGGCGATCGCCTGGCCCGAGCTCACGCCCGGTTTTCCGCTTCCGAAAATCTTGGCCGAAAGAAAGCCGTTGTAGCGCTCGACCTGCTCCGGACCGGACACGCTCGTGGTGCGGATCAAAGCCTTGAGCGCAATCATCTCGCCGGTGGTGTTGGAGCGCACGTACACCTGGCCCACATCGTCGGGCTGCGCGCGATAGGCGGCGTCGGCCTGAAGCAGCACGCGATAGGTGCGGCCGGACATGTTGAAATCGTTCACGTACAGGGTCCCCATCGTGCTCTGCAGCGCGTCGAACACGTCGGAGACCGGAACGCCGAGCGCCATCGCCTGCTCGCGGTTCACGTCGACCAGCAGTTGCGGGACTGTAGGGCGGAAAAAAGTGTTGATGCCTTGCAGCGACGGGCTCTTCGAAAGCGCCGCGGTGAGGCCCTGGACCACTTGCGCCAGACGCTTGGGGTCGGAATCCGCGCGCGCCTGCACGTAGACCTCGAAACCGCCTGCGCTGCCGAGGCCGCGGATCGCTGGGGGGTTGAACGCGAGCACGATGCCGTCGGGGAAAGTGAAGCCCATTTTCATGACTTCGGCGGCAAGCGCGGGCGCGGTTTTTTTGCGGTCATCCCAATGCTTGAGCAGGATGAAGCTGGTCCCGGCGTTCGGTTTGTTGCCGCCGCCGATGAAATCGCGACCCGGTGCCACGAACATGTGATCGATCGTCGGGTCTTTCGAAAGCCGCTGCTGCAGCTGCGCGCCGGTCTTCGCCGTGCGCTGCAGCGTTGCCGCGTCGGGGAGCATGATCGAGCTGATGATGTATCCCTGATCCTCCTGCGGCACGAAGCTCGACGGCACCTGCAGGAAAAGTATCGCAATCACGGCGAGCACCCCGAGGAATGCGAGACCCGTAATGAGCCGATGCCGCAGACTGCGATCGACCCACCGCAGGAACGTGTTGGTGAGCTTGGCGAAACCCGAGTTGAAGGGCTTGAAGAAGCGCGACTCGTGGTCGCCGGGCTTGAGCAGCAACGCGCAAAGCGCCGGCGTCAGGGTCAGCGCGACCACGCCCGAGATCACCACCGCGATCGCGACGGTCACGGCGAACTGTCGATACAGCACGCCGGCGATGCCGCCGAGAAACGCGACCGGGATGAACACCGCACACAGCACGAGGACGATGGCGATCACTGCACCCGTCACTTCCCGCATCGCTTCGATCGATGCCTGCTTCGCGCTCATGTTCTGCTCGCGCATCAGGCGCTCGACGTTTTCCAGCACGACGATCGCATCGTCGACCACGATGCCGATGGCCAGCACCATCGCGAACAGCGTCAGCGTGTTGATCGACAGCCCCAGCACGTAGAGGCCCGCGAACGTTCCGACGAGTGAAACCGGGACCGCGATCATCGGGATCAGCGTCGCGCGCCAGTGCTGCAGGAACAGGAATACCACCAGGATGACCAGAACCGCGGCGATGCCGATCGTCACCACGACTTCGTGTATCGACGCCTCGACGACGCGCGTCGTGTCGAAGGGGATCAGATAATCGACGTTCGGCGGAAAGCTTCCCTTCATCTCCACCATGCGCGACTTGATCGCAGCTGCGACCTGGAGCGCGTTGGCACCGGTTTGCAGGAACACCGCCATGCCGACCGCCGGGTTGCCGTCGACCGTCGTCGAGGTGTCGTAGCTCTGGGCGCCGAGCTCGACCCGGGCGACATCCTTGATGCGCAGAACTCCGTTGGGGCCGCCCGCGCGCACCACGATCGAGCCGAATTCTTCGGGATTGACCAGGCGACCGCGCGCGGTCACCGTGTAGTTGAGGGCCTGCCCCGGGAGCGCCGGTTCTGCCCCGATCTTCCCTGCGGCGTACTGGGCGTTCTGCGCGCGGATGGCGTTCGCGATGTCCGTCGGTGTGACCCCGAGGCGGGCCATGCGGTCGGGCTGCAGCCAGATGCGCATCGAATAACCCGACCCGAAGAGCACGATGTCACCGACGCCGGGAATGCGCTTGAGCTCGTCGACGAGGTTGACCGTTGCGTAGTTCGCGAGAAAGGTGGTGTCGCGCCCGCCGTTCGGCGACTGCAGGCCGATCACCAGCAGGATGTCGTTCGAGCGTTTCTGGACGATGACGCCGTTGCGGCGGACTTCGTCAGGAAGACGCGGGAGCGCGAGCTGGACGCGGTTGTTGAGCTGGAAGACCGCTTTGTCGACATCGGTGCCGACTTCGAACGTGGCAGTGATGCCGACCGTGCCGTCGGCCGCGGCGCTCGAGCTGAAATAGATCAGGTTCTCGACGCCCGAGAGCTGCTCTTCGATGGGCGCGGCGACGGTCTTCGAAAGTGTCTCGGCGCTGGCGCCGGGATAGCTCGCGCTGATGGTGACGGTCGGCGGCGCGATCTCGGGGTATTGCGATATCGGCAGTCCGAACGCCGAAACGAGACCGGCGAGGAGGATGATGATCGAGAGCACGCTCGCAAAGATCGGGCGCTCGATGAAAAAGCGGGAGAAATTACCCATGGTCGATGCTCAGCGTGCGGCGCTGGTAGAAGGCGGTCTCTTGTCGGCGGCGTCCGGCGCTTGCGGCGGGGAGCCGGGCGGCTGCTGCGACGGCGCGCCCACCCCCGCTTCCTGAGGCTTCACGGTCGCACCGGGCCGCAGCTTCATCAGGTTGTCGATAATGACGGCATCGCCGGGTTTCAGACCGCCGGTGACGACCCAGTTGGCGCCGATCCAGTTGGCCGTCTGTACGGGCCGCATGTTCGCTTTACCGTCGGCGTCCGCGATCCACACGAGCCGCCCCTGCTCGGTTTGAACGACTGCGGATTGCGGAATGAGGAACGCGTCCTGCTCGCCGGCAAGGATGTGTACTTTAGCGAACTGTCCGGGAAGCCATGTCGTCGTCGGATTGGGAAATTCGGCCCGCAACTGAACCGTTCCGATTTTAGGATCCACCGTGGAGCCGGTGAAGTTGAGCCGGCCGTTGGTGACGGCCAGCGACCCGTCCTGGTTGCGGATTTCGATTTTCGCCGCTTTTGCACCGCTCCGTATCCGTTCGAAGTCGCTCTCGGCGAGTGAAAAGCGAACCCATATGGGATTGACCTGGGTAATGGTGGTGAGCAGGTCCGTATTCGGCGTCACGAGACTGCCTTCGGACTTGAGCGAGCGGCCGGCGATGCCGCCGATCGGTGCTTTCACCGTCGTGTATGACAGGTTGAGTTGAGCTTCGGCGAGCTTCGCCTGCGCGCCTTCGATGGCCGCGGCCGATTGCTTCACCGTCGATGCCGCTTCATCATATTCGCGCTGGCTGATCGCCTTGCTCGCGGCGAGCGACTTGAGCCGCCCGGCTTCGCGCTGGGCGAGCTCCTGGCGTGCGCTCTCCTGGGAGAGCGCGGCTTTGGCCTGCGCCACGGCGATTGCGAACGGGGCGCGGTCGATGAGGTACATCGTGCTTCCTGCACTCACCGACCCGCCTTCGTTATAAAGGCGCTTCTCGAGTATGCCGGCCACGCGTGACCGGATCTCGACTTCGCGCGACCCTTCCGCCTGGCCCACCGCGTCGATGGCGATGGGCGCGCGCTCGAGTTTGGCGCGCAGCACAGTGACTGGCATGGCTGGGGGCGGCCCGCCGGCACCCGGGCCGCCTTTGTCACCCGGCCCGGGCGCGGGCTTGCCGCAAGCGGCGATCGACAGGACGATGCTCGCAATTGCAAATGCGCCAACGCGACGGAGCGATTGCAAACCGACGCGTTGCACGGGGGGGGTAGAGAATTTCATGAAGGATGGCCGGAATAGGGGTCGACGGGAAAGGCGTGATTATATACAATCAAGGATGTATGTAAACCACTTTGACCAAAACTCTGCACGCTCACCCGGCGTGTCATACGGGCGCTGAAAAAGCGCGATATTTGCATGCGCCGCACCAAACAGGAAGCCGAAGAAACGCGCCGACGAATCACTTCAGCGGCATTACAGATGTTCGACAAGCGCGGAATTTCCAGCACGACGTTCGCACATATTGCAGAAGCGGCCGGCGTCACCCGCGGCGCGATCTACCATCACTTCGCCGACAAGCAGGCGCTGCTCGCTGCGATTCGCGAAGACGTGTCGCTGCCGCTGATCGATCGCGCCGACTTTACGCTGCTCAGCGATCGATCGAGCGATCCGCTGGTGCGAGTCGAGCATTTCCTGCTCGACATTTTCGGTGCCGTTGACGGAGACACCCGCACCAGGCTGACGTGTTCGGTGATGAATTTCAAATGCGAGTACGTGGGTGAGCTGGAGGCTGAGCTCGATGAATACGCGCGCAAGGTCGAGCGCGCGCGCAGTCAGCTCGTCGAGGTGTACGAGGAGGCGCGAGTGCGCGGTCAGTTGCGCCCCGGCCTGACACCCGATATCGCTGCGCTGGAGACCAGTGTTTTCCTCGCGGGCCTCATGCGCCTGTGCTTGCTCGACGATCGCGGAACCCGGGTACGCATGCACGGCCGCGAGCTCATCGCCGCTCACGTGGCAGGACGCAGACCCGCTTTAACCTGATCCCTCGCGTTCCCGCGTTTCGCCGCGCGCTGCGCGCCCGTGCTTGCCAATCTTGCGGCGCGCACCGAGAATAGCCGCACCCCAAGTGAGGAGCATGCCGTGGACCAGACCCAGTCACCCGGTGCGGATCCGTACGCACCCGTCGCCTCCGATCTGCCTGCACACGGCTATGTGATCACCCGGCCGGTGCGCGGCTCGCCGATACCGGCGGACTACACATTCGTCCTCACCCGGGACGAGATTTACGTGCCGATCGCCGTGCGTAAACCGCAAGGCGCGGGGCCTTTTCCGCTCATCGCGATCGGCCGCGGCAATGGACGCGGCGGCCTGCCCCACGTCGAGACACAGGTCGAACGTCTCGCCTCCATGCAGGACCTCATGCTCGCGCGTGGCTATGCGGTCGCCTACGTCTCTTATCGCAACGAGATTCCGCACCTTTACAACCAGGTCGAGCGCGCCCACAACATCGGGGATGACGTCAGCGGCGAAGGCCGCACACTGAAGTCCTCCCCCTCGCTCGACTCGGATGACATGATTTCGATCCTCAGTTATCTGAAGTCGCTGCCGTACGTCAGGCGCGACGCAGTCGGCTGCGTCGGCGTGAGCCACAGCGGCGAGATGATCCTGAAAGTCGCAGCGCAGATGAATTTCACCTGCGGTGTGGTGATCGAAGGTGCCTCGCACGAGTTCCTGTGCGTCGATACCGGACCCGAAGCACCGCGCAAAGACGGCGTGCTGCAGTATCAGGACAAGGCGCTCGTGCGTAGCAATGCCGACAAAGCCCGCGCGATGGAACGGATCAGGGGCATCGCCACGCCGATCCTGCACATCGGCCGTGATCCTGACCACCTGCAGGGCATTTTTCAGCTTGCGCATGAATGGATGGTGGAGGCCGGGAAGGACAGCACGTGGGTGAGCCTCGATCATCCCGATCACGGCTATCCTTATCTGTATCGCAGGGCCGACGGATCCTTCGAGCCGGACGCGGTGCAGCGCGAGGCTTACGACACGTTCATGGCTTACTTCGACCAGCACCTCAAGCCCAGCGTGGTAATGGGGTGATGCCGTGATGACGACGTGCAGAATAACGATAAACCGAGGAGAACCATGCGTTTGTTCACAGCCTTATCTGCCGGCTTGGCGGTCACCGCGCTTTTCGCAGCCCCTTTAAATGCGGCCGATGCCCCCGATTCCTATCCGAACCGCCCGGTTCGCCTCGTCACCGGTTCGCCGGGCAGCACCTCCGACTTCGCTGCGCGCTTCGTCGCGCAAAAGCTGACCGAGCGCTGGGGAAAAACGGTCGTGGTCGACAATCGGCCAGGCGCGGGCGGCATCATCGGCGCCGACATCGTGGCCAAATCGGCCCCGGACGGGTATGCGCTGATCGTCGGTCAGATCGGCACGCACGCGAGCCCCCAATTCCTTTTCAAGAATCTCGCTTACGATCCCATCAAGGATTTCGCACCGATCTCGCTGCTTACGAAATCGGGTATCGCGCTGACGATCAATTCTTCCGTGCCCGTTGCGTCACTGAAGGAATTCGTCGCATACGCGAAGGCGCGGCCCGGCACACTGAACTATGCCTCGGCGGGTGGGGGCACGAGCAGCCAGCTTTCAGGCGAGCTTTTCAACCAGATGACGGGCGCGAAGCTGGTGCACATTCCGTACAAGGGTGCGGGATTTGCGCTGACTGCGCTTGTGTCGGGTGAGACACAGGCCGCATTTCTTTCGACGACCACTGCGAGCGGGCAGGTCAAAGCAGGAAAGATTAAAGCGCTCGCGGTGATGAGCCCCAAACGCTTTCCTGCCGCGCCCGATATCCCGAGCATCACCGAGGCGGGTTTTCCGGGAATCGAATCGAGCGTGTGGTTCGGTCTGCTCGCGCCTGCGGGCACGCCGAAAGTGATCATCGACAAGATCAATCGCGATGTTGTCGCGAGCCTGAGCGCGCCCGAGGCGCGCGAGGCGATGCTGGCCCAGGGTGCCGAGCCGGTGCCCAGCTCGCCTCAGGAGTTCGACGCTTTCCTCAAGGCGGAAATCAAAAAGTGGGGTAAGGTGATCAAGGACGCGGGAATCAAAGGCGGTTGATCCGACGGGACGAGGTGGCGAAGTTATAAAGTGGCAGCGTGTCCACGTGATGCGCTATCGCCCAACCGCTCGTGCTTTGTCCCATTGAATTGCGATTGCTTCGCCACCGCTTTCCCTGCAATGACGATCCAAAGTCAATCAGCGGGCATCAGAACATCATTTGGCCGCCGTTGACGTGGAACGTCTGGCCGGTGATGTAGCTCGACGCCGGCCCGCAAAGAAAGCGCACCGTCGTCGCAATTTCCTCCGGTGCGCCACGGCGTTTCATGGGGATCAGTTCCGCGCCCGGCCGGGCGGCACGGCCCGCGGCGCGCGCCGTATCCATTTGCCCCGGCGCGATGCAGTTCGCGCGTATCCCCTGTTCCGCAAACTCGCGTGCAAGGCCGCGGGTGAAACCGACCAGGCCGTGCTTGGCGACCGAGCCGTGTATGCGTTTTTTCGCACCTGACAGAGATTGCATGCCTCCGAGCGTAACGATGCTTCCGCCGCCGTGTTCGAGCATGGACGGAATGGACGCCTGCGCGAGATAGAAGGCACCGTCCAGCGTAATCGCCAGCGGCGTGCGCCATTCGTCGTAAGTGAGCTCGAGAAACGCTTTCTCGGTTCGCACGGACGCGTTGAGCACCAGGAAATCCACGCGTCCGAAGCGCTTCAGCACATTCTCCACCATCGCTTTCGCGGCGTTGGGGTCGGCGATGTCCGCCACATAAAGCTCGGCCTGCCCGCCCGCGCTTCGCATTGCCTGCACGACTTGATTGCCGTCGCCGCCGGAACCCCGTGTGTTGACTGCG
>JBKJKJ010000403.1:0-18834 GCA_046597455.1 Burkholderiales bacterium | reverse complement strand
GACGACTTCCGCCGAAGGCGGCGGCTCTTCGACCGCCGCGGGCTGCGGCATCTCGTGATCGATGGTCCTCAGCAGCGGTTGCGGGTCGATTCCCAGCAGCTTGGCGTAATTGCGCAGAAACCCGCGCACGAACACCCGCCCCGGCAACCGGTCGAACGCATCCTCCTCGAGCGCTTCGACCTGCGCGGGCGAAAGCTTCAGATGTCGCGCCACCTCGCTCACAGTGAGATTGAGTTCCTCGCGCGCGGCGGCGAGCAGCGCGCCCGGAGAACTCTCATTCCTCGCGTAATAACCTTGGCTCATTCGTCTCGTCCGGCAAGCAGCGCTCTCGCCTCTTTGGATTCGGGATAGTTCTTGGTGAGCTGCGTGCCATAGCTTGCAGCGGCGGCGCGATCCCCAAGCTTGCGTTCGACCCGCAAGGCGAGCCACAGCACTTCAGCGTTGGCGTTGGCCAGCTGCCCGAACCGATCCAGGTATTCCTTCGCCGGGCCGTAGGCGCCGCTTGCATACGCCATTTCCGCAAGCTGGTAGAGGGCCTGAGGCTGATTCGGGCGTGCTTTCAGCGCTTTCTGAAAATAGTCCTCCGCCGCTGCGCTGTTACCGCGACGCCGCGAGCACATGCCCGCGTTCACGTAGCTGCGATCCGGATTCTGGTAAAGCGGATTGCGCAGCGCCGCCAGGAAGTAGCGTATCGACTCGTCTTCGCGCTTGCGGTCGCACAGAAACCGCCCGTAGTTGTTATTGGCATCGGAATCGAGAGGATTGATGCGCAGCGCGCGCTGAAAATTCTCCTGCGCGGTTTTGTCCTCTTTGAGCTCTGCGTAAATGAGCCCTGCAATGTTGTAAGCCGGTCCGTAGTTGGGGTCTGCATGCAAGGCTTCACGCACTTCGTCGAGCGCGACGGCCATGTTCGCGAGCTCGTAATAGCCTGACGCGAGCTCGGTATGCACACGCGCGCGGTCGCGAATCGCCTCATCGACGGAGCTCGTCGCCATCTTCGGCTTGAAGACCGCATCGCCTTGGGTCGTGCTCACGCAGGCGGCGAGCGTCATCAGCGCGACCAGGGCTGCAAGCGCGTATCCCCCCGCCCTCACTGGACCGGCTCCGCGGCATGTCGGGCCGTGTGACTGCTGTCTGTGAGCGCAGCGCGGGCCTCGCGCCGCGCGTGCCTGCGGGTGCGGTCCTGGACTTCACCCGCGAGCTGGCCACACGCCGCATCGATATCATCCCCGCGCGTTTTACGCACAGTGGTCGTGAGCTGCGCGGCCATCAGCACGTCGCGAAATCGCGCGACCGCCTCCGGCTTCGATCTCGTATAGCCCGACCCGGGAAACGCGTTGAACGGAATGAGGTTCAGCTTGCACGGCACATCCGCGACGACGCTGACCAGCTCTCGCGCATGCGCGAGGGTGTCGTTCACGCCGTCGAGCATGACGTACTCGAACGTGACGAAGTCCCGCGGCGCTTTTTCGATGTAGCGCACGCACGCCGCGAGGAGCTCGCGTATGGGATATTTGCGGTTGATCGGAACGAGCTCGTTGCGCAAGGCGTCGTTCGGCGCGTGCAGCGACACAGCAAGTGCTACGGGGCACGCATCGCGCAGCCGGTCGATCGCGGGAACCAGTCCCGAGGTCGAAAGCGTCACACGCCTGCGCGAGAGCCCGTACGCCGAATCGGCGAGCATGAGCCGCATCGCCGCGACGACATTGTCAAAATTGGCGAGGGGCTCGCCCATGCCCATCATCACCACGTTCGTGATCGGCCGCTGCGCGGTCACACCATGGCCCAAAGCACGGTTCGCGAGCCACAGCTGCCCGATGATCTCCGCCACGGTGAGATTGCGGTTGAAACCCTGGCGCCCCGTCGAGCAGAAGGAGCACTCGAGCGCGCAGCCCGCCTGCGAGGAAATGCACAGCGTGCCGCGGCCGGTCTCGGGAATGAACACCGTTTCGATTGCATTGTTGGTGCCGACATCGAGCAGCCACTTGCGTGTGCCGTCTGCAGCCGTCGTGTCCTGCCTCACCGCGGGCGCCTGGATCGTGGCCGTACTCACGAGTTGCGCCCGGAGCGCTTTGGCGATATCCGTCATCGCACCGAAATCGTCCGCATGCACCTGGTGTATCCAGCGCGAAAGCTGCTTTGCGCGGAAGGGTTTCTCGCCGAGCGCAGCGCAGAACGCCTGCAGCTCAGTGGGCGGGAGACCGAGTAGATTCACCATATCGAAAGGGGCAATCAGCGCGAGCAAATGTCCAGCGTGGGGAAAAAGTAGGCGATTTCAACCGCTGCGTTTTCGGCCGAATCCGACCCGTGTACCGCGTTGGCGTCGATGCTTTGAGCGAAATCCGCGCGAATAGTGCCCTTGTCCGCTTTTTTCGGATCAGTGGCGCCCATGAGATCGCGGTTTTTCTGAACCGCCTGTGCGCCTTCGAGCACCTGGATCATCACCGGGCCCGAGATCATGAAGTCGACGAGATCCTTGAAAAAAGGACGCTCTTTGTGCACCGCATAAAAGCCTTCGGCGTCGGCACGCGAAAGCTGGCTCATGCGCGCAGCAACGATTTTCAGTCCGGCGCGCTCGAATCGCGTCAGGATTTCCCCGATCACGTTTTTCGCCACCGCATCGGGCTTGATGATAGACAACGTACGTTCGACAGCCATTCGGTATCCCCTGATCACATAAATCTAACCCATAAGAATACCACGATAAGGCTTTGAAATAAAGCACATTAGCGGTCAAAACCACGAGGATTCAGGGGCTTAAGACGAAATTGGCGAATGACGCATCGACGTCGGGGTGCCACGCGGGCACCACCGAGGCCTCACCGCGGTGCGCCCGAAAGCGATGGTCGACCGCCACACCCGGAACACACGCCAGCACCTCACCGGAAAAAATGAATGGAATCCGCTCTCGGTCCCACGCCGGCATGCGGGCTTCCTGCAGCAGATTTTTCACGGTGCGTGTCGGCCGGTTCGCTTCGGGCTGCAGGCGCTCACCGCCTGAGCGCGAGCGGATCGTCACGGGCAGCGCCTGCAGTAACGCTACGCTCAGGCCCGATCCGCGCCGCGGGGTCATCGCCAGGACGCCGCCCAACGCCGGCAGCGCGATGTCACGCTCGCCCCGCCAAGTGAACACCGCCCTCGCCGCCGTCGCCCCGCGCGCCGGCAGGAGGTGCACCGTGCCGTCATGCCGCCTCAGTTCGCAAGCGCCCAGATCGACGACGAGCCGGGCGTCTGCGCGCGCGCCCAGCGCCTGTCGCAGACCTTCGTGCAAGCGCGCGGAATCCGGCATCTGCCAGCCGCGTGAGGCGATGAGAAAACGCAACAGATTCTTCGCGCGCGCGGCCGACAGCGTGCGCAACCGAGCCATCTCGACGGCCCCGGTTTCCAGCGCGTCGCCCGCGTCCATACGTGCCAGATCGTCGAGAAGCTCGGCCGCTTCGCCGCAATTGCGGGCTGCACGCAGCAGCGTGGCGCGATAGCCCGGTACGCGCTCAGCAATTTCCGGCACAAGCTCGGCACGCAACCAGTTGCGCAGATACCCCGTGTCGAGATTGCTTTCGTCTTCGATCCATTCGAGCTTGCGCCGCATCGCGTAGGCTTCGATTTGTGCGCGCGGCACATCGAGCAAAGGCCGAAGTATGGCTGTGCGCCCGCCCTCGCCCCGCAGAAGAGGCATCGCCGCGAGCCCCTTCACTCCCGCACCACGCAGCAGTTGAAGCAGAACCGTCTCGGCCTGATCGTCGGCGTTGTGCGCCAGAAGGACGACATCGGCCCGCGGCTTGCGCAAGGCCGCATAACGCGCATCGCGCGCAGCGCGCTCGAGGCTGTTGCCGGACGCAACCTCGACTTTGACGACACGGCAGGCAATCCCGCGCTCGCGGCACGCAGCGCGCGCAACCTGCGCCCAATGCGCCGCATTCGGGCTCAACTGGTGGTTGACATGCAGGGCCCGCGCCTCGATGCGCAACCGCGGCGCCACGCGGCACAGCACATCGAGCAGCACCATCGAATCGATGCCGCCGCTCAACCCGAGCAGCACGCGATCGCCGGGGGATACGGCTTCTTTCAGACGTGCGCCGACGTGGGCCGCGAGATCGCCCGGACCGCCTTCAGCGCGCTTCGACTTCCTTGAACTTGCCATGGCCGATGAGCTTGTCGAAACGCGTCGCGAGCAGCTCGGGGACCGGCTTGTCGCGCAGCTGGCGCCAGCTCTCCTGCAGCGCTTTCTTGAGGCTTAGCATCATCGCATCGTGATCGCGATGCGCCCCGCCGAGAGGCTCGTTGACGATCTTGTCGACGAGGCCCAGCGCCTTGAGGCGGGTCGCGGTGATGCCCAGCGTTTCGGCCGCTTCCGCCGCATGCGCCTGGCTCTTCCAGAGTATCGATGCGCAGCCTTCAGGCGAAATCACGGAATAGGTCGAGTACTGGAGCATCAGCGTCGCGTCGCCGACCGCGATCGCGAGCGCACCGCCCGAGCCGCCTTCGCCGATCACGGTGCAGATGACGGGCACTTTGAGGTCGGCCATCGCATAAAGATTGCGCCCGATGGCCTCCGACTGGCCGCGCTCTTCCGCGCCGACGCCCGGATAAGCCCCCGGCGTGTCGATGAACGTGAACACCGGAACGCCGAACTTCTCGGCGAGCTTCATCAGCCGCAAAGCCTTGCGATAGCCCTCGGGCTTGGGCATGCCGAAGTTGCGGTAAATCTTGTCCTTGGTGTCACGCCCTTTCTGGTGGCCGATCAGCATGCAGCTCTCGCCGTTGAAGCGCGCCAGACCGCCGACGATCGCCGCGTCATCGGCGAACGTGCGGTCCCCATGCAGCTCCTCGAAGCCTTCGAAGATCCCGTTCGCATAGTCGAGGGTATACGGGCGCTGCGGATGCCGCGCGACCTGAGCGATCTGCCACGCGCTCAACTTGCTGTAGATATCTTTGGTGAGCGCCTGGCTTTTTTTCTGTAGCCGGGCGATCTCCTCAGAGATGTCGACCGCGGAATCGTCCTGGACGAATCGCAGCTCTTCGATCTTGGTCTCGAGCTCCGCGACCGGCTGCTCGAAATCGAGGAAGGTGGTTTTCATGGGCGCCTATTATAGACGGGAGGCCCCCGAGCACGGCTCCGGACTGTAGAACCGGACCCACGCGCGCTTCCCCGGTTTCAATACCACGCAACCCCCGCGCCCCGCGGATCGCTCGCCGCCTGGGTGCCTCCGCCGATGCGCGCCTTGAAAACGGCCTGCATGTTCCCCCAGCGCCGGTTCGCGGGCTGGACCTCGTGTCCTTTCGCGGTCATCTCGGCGCGCCACGCCGGCGTAAAGCCTTCGGGCTCGATTTCCAGGCGGTCGGGCCAGAACTGGTGATGATATCGGGGCATCCCGACGAGGTGCGCGAGATCGACTTGCGGGGACCGCACGTATTCCAGAACGGCGAGCAGCACCTGGCTCACGATGCGCGACCCGCCCGGCGCGCCGAGTACGAGCACGCCTTTCGCGTCTTCCACGAAAGTCGGCGTCATACTGGACTAAGGCCGCTTGCGCGGCTCGATCCGGTTGGCGAGCCCGCCGCGCAACCGAAACGCGTTCGGCACGTCGGGCCTCAGCGTGAAATCGTCCATTTCGTTGTTGAGCAGAACGCCGGTCCCCGCCGGCACGATACCGGAGCCGAAAAGCAGATTGATCGTGACCGTGGCGCCGACGCGGTTTCCCTCGCTGTCCACCACGGAAAAATGCGTCGTGTTGTGACTGGCCGCCTGCGGCGTCTCCACGCGTTCCAGCGTATCGCTCTTGGTTGCGCGCGCAGGATCGATCCCCGCTGCGCGCGCACGGGCGTAATCGCGCGATACCAGACGCGCGACCGGAGCCTGCACGAAATCCGGGTCGCCGAGATAGCGCGCTCTATCGTGGAAAGCACGGCGCAACGCTTCGATGACGAGATGATCGGTCGCAGGCGTACCGATCCGGTCGAGTGCGTATCCTTCAAGTATGGCAAGCGATTCAGCGAGGGCGATGCCGCCCGCCGAAGGCAGCGCGGCCGCGGTCACCGTCGCACCCCGGTACGTGAATCGTACCGGCTCGCGCTCGATCACCTTGTAACCCGTCAGGTCCGCAGCACGCCACACCCCGCCGGCGGCGGCCACCGCGTCGACCATCGCCCGGGCGACCGGTCCTTCGTAGAAACCCGCCGCGCCGAAGCGCACGATCCCCTCGAGCGTATTCGCGAGCGCCGCCTGTTTCATTACGAAACCTGGTTCGGGCGCCACGCCGTGGTCGAGGAACACGTCGGTGTTCACCCCGGTCTTGAGATACGACTCGCGAAGCTTCGCGATCTGCGCATAGCGCGCATCGACGGGAAAACCGTCGCGCGCAAGCTTTATGGCCGGCGCAAGGGTGATCGCGAGCGGTAACCTGCCGTAGCGCTGTGACAAATGGACGAGCGCCGCCGGCAACCCGGGAATCGCCGCCGCGGTGCCACCGCGCACTGTGGCGCCGCGCACCGGGCGCCCTTCACTGTCGAAGTACTGCGACTGCATGACGCCTATCGGCGCAGTCTCGCGCGCATCGACCATCACCTGAAATCGGTCGGAAGCGCGATGCAGGAGGAAAAAACCCCCGCCGCCCAGTCCCGAAGAGTACGGCTCCACGACGCCCAGCGCGGCCGCTACGGCAATGGCGGCGTCGAACGCATTTCCGCCTTGCTCGAGCACGGACTTGCCCGCGGCGGTCGCGAGCGGATGCGCCGACGCGATGGCTGCAGTGCTTTGTGCGTGGCCGGGCTGGGAATTCCACCCGGCGCAGGCGACGACCAGAACCAGCAACACCGCGCGCATCGCAGGAAATCCAAAAAACTGACGGATAGTCATAAGTGTCGATGCGCTTTTCGGTCCATGCATGACGCAAGCGCCGCGCCGGCTTCGCTGCCCTGCAGGAGGGACACGCGTTACGTGTTTCAAGTGATGGGTCATCTCTCGGAACCGCGCCTCAGATGCCGCTCGAAAAAAGCCGCCGCCCGCAGTTGCGTATCGAGGCGCGCAGCGCGATTGGGAGCATGGCTTTGCTTCGTTTTTCCCGGGTCGTCGTACGCATGATGCGCCCCTTCGTAAAGCACGAATTCCACCGGCTCACCGCGCGCGCGTAGCGACTCGGCAAACCGGCGGCAGATTTCGGGCGAGACCTCGTCGTCCGCGGACGCAGCGAGTATGAGCAGCGGGGCATAAGGTGTATATACCGGCTCCGCAGCCTGCGTGCGGCAGCTCGGATACTGCGCGAGCGCGGCGCGAAAACGGCGGCCGGGCTGAACATTGTGGATGCCAGGCGCGTCGGAAGCCATCACGGACAGTACCGTCATGCCGCCGTTGGACCAACCCTGTATCCCGACGCGATCGGGCACCACGTCTTCGCGCGCCTGCAGAAAGCGCAGCGCGCCGTAGGCGTCGAGCGGCCGCACAACGCGCTCGCTGACTTCGATCGGACGGTCCCGATAGGATTGCCTGGGGAAGCCTTGCGCATGGCCGCGCGGGCCGAAGCTGTCCACCAGCAACGCCAGGTAACCCCGCTCGGCCCAGAATTCACCCCACGTGCGGTGGCGGGCGCTCAGTGCATCCGCCGTGTAGACCCCGGGCTTGAGCGACGAGTACAGCCCCGCACGCCCGTGCAGCAGCACGATCGCCGGGTGCGGCCCCGCACCGTCCGGGGCGAACAGGTAGCCCACAAGCACGGTCTTTGCGTCGGCACTCCGGACTTCGACTGTCTGCACCATACCGGCGCTCGCGCAAGCGGTGAACACGGCGCACAGCATCGTGAGCATGAGAATCAACAGCCTCATTGCAGCAACACCTCTTTTAAACAATCCCGCCCGGTGCGCGGGCTTCTCAGTCCAGCGTTTCACGATAGCGTGCCAGGGCGATCGTCGCCACGATGAGGAGGAAAAGCGCGATCGGCCACATGTTCGGCGCGATTTCCGCGGGCCCGCTGCCCTTCAACAGAATGCCGCGCAGTATGCGCAGGAAATGCGTGAGCGGGAGCACTTCACCGATCCACTGCGCCCACCCGGGCATGCCGCGAAAGGGAAACATGAATCCGGAAAGCAGTATCGAAGGCAGGAAGAAGAAGAAAGCCATCTGCATCGCCTGCAACTGATTGCGGGCCAGTGTCGAGAACGTGAAACCGACGGCCAGATTTGCGGCGATGAACACGATGAGGGCGATCGACAGCAATACGAGGCTGCCCTCCATGGGAACGGCGAACAGAAGCTTGGCCGCAATCAGGATGATCGTCACCTGCACGTAGCCCACGGCAATATAGGGCAGGATCTTTCCTACCATGACTTCGAGCGGGCGCACCGGCGTCGCCAGCAGGTTTTCCATCGTTCCGCGCTCGCGCTCGCGCGTCATCGCGAGCGCGGTCATCATCACCATGGTCATCGTGAGGATGGTGCCGATCAGGCCCGGCACGATGTTGTACTGCGTGACGCCTTCGGGGTTGTAGCGGCGGTGCACGCGCAGCTCGAATGGCGGGGACGCCTGCTGCAGCTGCGCCAGAGGCCCTTCGAGATCTCGCGACAACGCGGTGTAGTTCAACGCGACGAGGGCCGCTATCGCGTTGCTCGTCGCCGCGGGATCGGTGGCATCCGCCTCCATCAGCAGAACCGGCCGCTCGCCACGCTGCAGATCGCGCGAGAAGTTGTGCGGGATGGTCAGCACGAACTGCGCCGTGCCGAGGGCGAGCGCCTCGTCGGCTTCGCTTTCGCGCGTGACCTGCTGCACGACTTTGAAATACCCGGTGTGCTCGAGCGCGGCGACGAAGCTGCGAGCGTACATGCTTTGATCCGCCGACAGCACGATGGTCGGCAGCCCTTTCGGATCGGCATTGATCGCGAAACCGAAGAGCACGAGCTGCATGATAGGGATCACCACCATCATCGCGAACGTCATTCGGTCGCGCCGCATCTGCACGAACTCCTTGACGATCACCGCCCATAATCGCCGGAATGAATAACCGCGCGAAACCGTGGGGGACTTAGTGCTTCGCCCGGCGCGCTTCATGGGCCGCGCGCAGAAACGCGCGCTGCGTCACGCGTGAAATTATCCGGCGCGTTGCTCATGAGCTTGATGAACACGTCCTCCAGGCTCGGCTGCGCACGGCGCCACTCTAGCCCCGGACGGGCGGCATAGGCCCCCACCGTGTGCGCGAGCGCGGCCTCGTCGGTCCCACTCACGTGCAACGTGTTGCCGAACGTGACCACCATCGCGACGCCGGGCGCGTCCCTCAACTCGCGCGCCAGCGTGAACAGATCCGGCCCCCGCACCGACCATGTCAGCAGCGCGGACTGCGCAACGACGTCCTGAGCGCTACCTCGCGCCAGAACCTTGCCGTACGCGATATACACCAGCTCGTGGCAACGTTCCGCTTCATCCATGTAATGCGTGCTGACGAGCACGGTGATGCCGTCAGCCGCAAGCTGATGTATGTGGTCCCAGAATTCGCGGCGTGCTTTCGGATCGACGCCTGCAGTCGGTTCGTCGAGGAGCAACAGTTGCGGATCATGAAGCAGGCACGCCGCCAGCGCGAGACGTTGTTTCCACCCGCCCGAGAGCTGGCCTGCGAGCTGATGGCTGCGGTCGGCGAGGCCCAGCCGCTCGAGCGTCCCGGTCACCTTGGCGCGCCGATCGCTCAGCGCATAAATGCGCGCGATGAAGTCGAGGTTTTCGCGCAACGACAGGTCTTCGTAGAGACTGAACCGCTGCGTCATGTAGCCCACGAGGCGCTTGATCTGCGGCGCCTCGCGCAGAATATCGAAACCGAGGCACTCGCCGCGGCCCGCGTCCGGTTTGAGCAGACCGCAGAGCATCCGGATGGTCGTCGTCTTGCCGCTTCCGTTGGGACCCAGAAATCCGCAGATGCGTCCGCGCCCCACCTGCAGATCGACTTCATCCACCACGCGGCGCCCGTCGAAGCTCTTGGTAAGGCCGGTCACGTCGATGACGGGCTTCTCTGTATCGGCGATGCTCACGGTCGGTTCAGGCGCACGTCCAGCGGCTGCCCGGGATGCAGCTTCACGGCTTCTTCGACGTCGAGTCTCGCTTCGACGAGATAGACGAGCTTCGCGCGGCTCTCGCGGCTGTAGATCACCGGCGGCGTGTACTCGGCGCGCGGCGAGACGAAGCTCACGCGCGCGGCGAGCACGGCGGGGCAGCCGTCGCACGCGACCGTGACGGCCTGGCCGACGCGCAGTCCTCCGAGCTCACGCTCCGGGACGAAAAACCGCACCTTGATGTTCTCCGGCGGCAGCAGGCTGGCAACTGGCGTTCCAGCCGGCACCCACTCCCCTTTCACGAAAAGGGTGTCCGCAACCAGCCCGGTCACCGGCGCGCGCACCGATTTCTGCTCGAGGCGCCACTCGGCTTGAGCGAGCGCGGCCTGCGCACCTTCGACTGATGCGCGTCCCGCTCGAATCTCATCCTGGCGTGCGGCGAGGCGCGCCGTCGCAAGATCGGCCTTGAGTTGGTCGACCTGGGCGCGTGCGCGCTCGTGCGCGCTGCGCACTTCGTCCAGCCTGTCCCGGGAAATAAAATTCTGTGCGACGAGTTGCTCCGCGCGTCTTAACTGCGACTGCGCGAGCTTGCGTGCGGCCTGCGCCTGCTCCAGTTGTGCTTCGATCGCGGCAAGCTCGCTGGGGCGGCGCCCTTTCTGCAGGTTCGCGAGCTGCGCTTCGGCCGCCCGCAGCCGCTGCTCCGCTTCGCGCCGGGCGGCCGCTTCGTTCTCGTTCTCCAGCGCAAACAGCGGCGCGCCCGCCTTCACCTCGTCGCCCCGCCTCACGTTCAGGCGCTCGAGCCGCCCGGCGAACGAGGATGCCACCCGCACGTACTCCCCTTCGGCATAGCCCTGAAAACCCGGCGGGGCTTCACGCCCGCACGACGCGAGAACAGCACATGCGGCGAGTATGAGTCCGGCGCGGGCGCATCCCCGAATGCGTCGCGTATCGCACCACGCCAGGCGCGTGCGGATCCGGTTTTCGCGTGTTTGTGAACGCTGCTGATCGTGAATAGTCACCGCGGAGCAATATATGTCGCCGCCGCACTCGCGGGCAAGCGCGACCTTGCGGTGCAGATTTTAGTCACGAAGCCCTCGCCCGTGCCCTGCCGGCTCCGGTAGTATTGGCGCCCCATAAATCCGGAGGACGCTGTATGAACCACTACACCCGCGCACTTGCAATCGCCGGTTTGGCTGCGCTTGCCGTGCCAGGCGCGCATGCGCAGACCTATCCGACCAAGCCCGTACGTCTCATCGTGGGCTTCACGCCCGGCGGCGGCGTCGACATCAATGCGCGCCTGCTTGCGGCCGAGCTGACCAAATCGCTGGGCCAGCAGGTGCTGGTGGACAATCGACCCGGCGCAGGCACCAACATCGCAAACGAATTTGTGGCGAAAGCAGCGCCCGACGGCTACACGCTGCTCATGAACACCGCCGCCGTGGTCATCAACATGAGCCTGTACAAGAAAGTGAACTACGACGCGATCAAGGATTTCGCACCCGTGTCGCTGTTCTCGGAAAGTCCCAATGTGCTCGTGGTTCACCCTTCGCTTCCCGTCAAGAATGTGAAAGACCTGGTGGCCCTCGCGAAGACCAAACCGGGTGCGATGAATTTTTCTTCTGCCGGCAGCGGCACCACACAGCATTTGTCCGGCGAGCTTTTCAAGCTGCGCAGCGGCACCAGCATCGTGCACGTGCCCTATAAAGGCAGCGCACCCTCGCTCACCGCGCTGCTCGGCGGCGAAGTCGAAATGACGTTCGCGAACATTCCTGCAATTTCATCGCACGTCAAATCGGGGCGACTGCGTCCGCTCGCTTTAACCGGTCTGAAACGTGCGGCGCAACTGCCCAATGTGCCGACCATGAAGGAAGCCGGCGTTCCCGGGGTCGAAGTGGTGGTGTGGTACGGCGTGCTCGCGCCGGCTGCGACGCCGCGCGACATCGTCAACACGCTGGCGGGCGCCATCGCCAAAGTAGCGCGCGCGCCCGATACGCGGCAGCGCCTGCTCGATCAGGGCGCCGAACCCGTCGGCGATACACCCGAACAGTTCGGGAAGATCCTGCGCGAGGAACTCACGCGCTGGGCAGAAGTCGTGAAAGTCTCGGGCGCGAAAGCGGACTGAACGCGATCAGAGTTAACGCTCTTTTCGCATCAACCGTGCGGAGGCACGCGCTTGCGCGCGCGCCTTCGCGTCCTTGCCGATGAGCCATGCACCGACCGCGAGCATGGCCGCGTCGATGAAGAAGACGGGCCCCATCCCCAGGGCCGTGCCGAGAGATCCGAAAATCACCGGCATCACCATTTCGGTGACCTTGTTCACCGTCTGACGCACGCCGATCGCCTCCCCCGAACGCCCCGCCGGGGACCGGTTGTACGCCAGCACGAGCGAAAGCGGGCTGCCGCAGCCCAGGCCCAGGCCGAGCACGAAGGAAATTGCAAAGAGCTCGACGAAGCTCGAGGCCAGGGGAAACACGAGGCACACCGCGGCTGCAACGTAGAGTGAGCCCGAAAGCACCCGCTCCTCGCTCGATCGGCGCACCAGCGCGGGCATGAAGGTCCGCACGACGAGGAGCGCGACGGCGAAACTTCCCATGATGATGCCGATGAACGAAGCCGAGAGGCCCAGCGAGCGGGCATAGATCGGCAGGAAGAAGCTGAAAAGCTCCAGGCCCGATTCGATGATGCCCGCGGTGATCATCACGCGGCGCAGCGGGACATCCCTGAGCAGGTCCGTGATGCGCTGCCCGCCTTTGGGCTTGTGCTGGCCGCGGGGGGCCGGGATCAGCTTTGGAAACAGCACCAGGGCGAGGATCGGCATGACAGGCAACACCGCGAGCAGGAGATATGTCGTGCGGTATCCGATCAGGTCGATGGCGAAACCGGCGGTCATCGGCCCCAGCAGCGCGGTGAAACCGACCCCGAGACTGAAGATGCTGTAATTGCGCGTGCGCGCCACACCCTCGCCGATCGAGCCGATCAGGTGCTGGACCGCGACCGTATAGAAGATATAGCACAGGCCCACGAGCGCGGCCGACACGAAGAGGGTCCACAGCGCGGGTACGATGAAAGGCAGCAGCAGGCCGATCGCGAGTCCCGAGGCGCCGAACAGCATAGGCCGGCGAAATCCATAGCGGTCCGACAGCTTGCCCGCGTAAACGGAGAGCAGAACCGGGAACACCGAATACATCGAGAACAGCACACCGATCATCAGCGGGTTGGCGCCGAAATCGATGGCGTACAGCGAGATGAGGACCTTGCTGCCCTTGAAGCTGGTGTGCGTGAGCACGGTCACCAGCACGATCAGGTAGATCGACATGCGACAGCGGGGAATGAGCTTGTTAGGCGGGGTGTACGGTTGTATTTTAGCGTATTCGAGCCTCTCTCCCCTTTTGCCGCGTCACGCCGGCTTACGCACGCCACCCACAGGAGCTCAAATGCAATTCAAAACAATCGGTGTCATCAGTCCCGGCGATATGGGCCAGGCGGTCGCCATGAGGCTCAAAGCATGCGGTTACGAAGTCTGCACCGCGCTCGAAGGCCGCAGCGCACGCACGGGCGAGCTTGCGAAAAAGGCCGGCCTCACAGACTGCGGATCGGTGAACGGCGTAGTCTCAGCGTGCGACGCCGTGCTATCGATACTCAATCCCGCCGCCGCGCTCGACAATGCGCGCGCGGTCGCGGCCGCCATGCGCTCCAGCGGGAAAAAGATCGTATTCGTCGACTGCAATGCCATCGCGCCGCAGACGGTTCACGAGATCGACGGCATCATCCGCGAGGCCGGTGGCATCTTCATCGATGCGGGGATCATCGGCCCGCCTCCGCGCGGAAAATCCCGGACGAAGCTGTATGTCTCGGGCCCCGCAGCCGCGGAGCTTTCGCAGATCGTCGACGATCAACTGCAGATTCGAATCGTCGGCGAACGGGTGGGCGACGCCTCCGCGGTCAAGATGTGTTACGCGTCGATCACCAAGGGTGCAGTGGCCCTCGGGATGGAGCTGCTCATCGCGGCACGCAAGCTCGGCGTCGAGCAGGCGCTCGAAGCGGAATTTCGGGACAGCCAGCCCGACCTTTACGAATGGGTGCTCAGCCGCTCGGTCACCATGCCGCCCAAAGCGCACCGGTGGGTTCCGGAAATGCTCGAGATCGCGAAGACCTTCGAAGGCGTGGGGATGACCCCGCGCATCCTGCAAGGCGCGGCTGACATGTACGGGTTCATCGCCGAGACGCCGCTCGGGCGCGAATCGCCGGAAGCTGCGCGCGAGCGCGCGCGCAGCGGAGCTGAAATCGTGCGCGGGCTGGCTGACGGCACCTCGTGAAGGTGAAGAGACCTAGCAGTCTGTCGGACTTACCAGTCGGGACAGGCTGCTAAAGGAGCTTGTCGCATCGCAAGGCCGACAAGCGCCTAAATCCGGTACATCGATCGCCGGTCGTATTTGAACCTGATCACCCCTTCGGTGCGCTCCGCGCGGCTGCGTCCCAGTGAAATTTCACCGGAGCGGTCGAGCGCCAGATCCGCACGCAGGACGCGCACCTCCGGTTCGCCGCTGAAGGTCACGAACGTGCCGTTGATGCTGTGATCGACCAGGTAGAAGCGGGTTCGCGTGAGGCTTATCGTGACGTGCCGGCGCGAAGCATCGCGGTCGGGAACCACGAGATCGCATTGCGCTGAACGGCCGATCGCCATGCTGGTGCGCCACTGATTGATTCTGACGTGTTCTGCGTCGAGCTCGACGAGCAGGCTGCCGGTGTCGCCGGGGATGATCTTGCGCGACTGAAGGTTGACGTCCGTAATCTCCATCCGGTCGGTATTCCACAGCACCTGATACACCATCGACTCGGTTTCGGCGCCTTTCAGCACGGCGTGGAAAATCGGGCGTATGCACGATTTGAGCGCAGGCGTGAGGGCGCTTTCCAGAGCCTGCGTCGCCAGGATCTGCTCGGGCATCGCCACCGCGGTGAGATAGGCCGCAACATTCACCGTGTCGCCGAAAACGTCCCCGGCCTCCAGCAGGACCGGACCCCAGGCGAGCCCGATGTGTATCGCCACGGGATACTTGCCGGATTGATCGTGGCTGACGACAGCCTGCATTTCGCCCGCCGCGAGCACCGCCTGGTCCGCCGTCGGAAAGACGCACAGGACGGCGTCGCCCAGCGTCTTCATGAGGACGCCCTCGAAGCGTGGCAGGATGCCCGTGAGCGCCTCGAAGCAGGCGTGAATGATGCTGCGTGCCGACGCGTCACCGAGCTTCTGATAAAGCGCGCTGCTTTCGCTCACATCCGCGAAGAGCACGGCTTTTGTGCTTGCTTGCCTCACCATGCCCCGGAATCTACCGGGATCGAGCGACATTGCGCAACGACATCGATTGCGGTTACGCGGCGCCGGCCATCGAGCCCGGCTCTTCGAGCTCGGAGAAGCGCACAGGAAGCAGATCACGCATCGAGAGTTTTCCGGCCGCTGACTTTTCGACGAGCGTCAGCGCCTGTTTTTCGGGAATGCCCGTGGGGATCACCATCCGGCCACCCGGTTTGAGCTGCGCGAGGAGCGGCGGCGGGATGAGATCGCAGGCGGCGGTCACGATGACTTTGTCGTAGGGTGCGTGCTCGGGCCATCCGTAATAACCGTTAGACACATGCACTTCCACGTTATCGTAGCCCAGGCGCTGAAGGCGCCGCTGCGCTCCGGCTGCAAGCTCCTCGACGATGTCGATGCTGTAGACCCGCCTCGCGAGCTGCGCCACCACCGCGGCCTGGTAGCCCGCACCGGCGCCGATCTCCAGCACCACGTCGTCGGCGTTCAACTCGAGCAGATCGGTCATCAGAGCGACGATATACGGCTGGGAAACCGTCTTGTCGAAACCGATGGGCAGCGGCCGGTTGAGATAAGCGTACGGCTGGAGCTCCACCGGAACGAATTCGTGGCGCGGAATGCGTCTGATGACCTCCATCACCGCGCGGCTGAACACGACCCTGCCCGTGTACGATGCGGTCAGGGCAGCCTCCGCCTCGATCTCGGCGACCAGTCCATCGCGCAGGCTTTCGAAGATGTCCCTGTCCATACTGGCATGACCACGCGGACCGAAAAAGATTCAGGCTGCCCGCCATGATCGCGCAATTCCCCTCTGTCTAAAAGCGCTTGCGGCAAAGCCCGGGCCCACGCGATCCGCGACGGCGAAACCGCAGCGCATCGACAAGGCGGCTTCCAGCGGTCACAATCGCGCGCTGAATGGCTGACGGACGCGCGAGTCAAGTGCTCCCGTCGAAGGAATCGCGAGTCGATCCGCGCACCGGCACGTCTCGCGGAAAAACCCGCCTCGCGAGGAAATCGCAAAGGCGCGCGCCACCGGTCAACAATGCGCGAACGTCTCGCGCCCACACCAGAAGACTTCAGACATGAACCAAGACACACGCAACATGGCCGTATTCTGCGACTTCGAGAACGTCGCACTCGGAGTGCGGGATGCCAAATACGCGGATTTCGACATCGAGAAAGTGCTCGATCGCCTGCTGCTCAAGGGCAGCATCGTGGTCAAGAAAGCGTATTGCGACTGGGAGCGCTACCGCGACTTCAAGAAAGACATGCACGAAGCGGCTTTCGAGCTGATCGAGATTCCTCACGTGCGACTGTCCGGCAAGAACTCGGCTGACATCCGCATGGTCGTGGACGCGCTGGACCTGTGCTACACCAAAGCGCACGTCGACACGTTCGTGATCGTCAGCGGAGACTCCGATTTCTCTCCCCTGGTGAGCAAGCTTCGCGAGAACAACAAGATCGTCATCGGTGTCGGCGTCAAGAACTCGACGTCAGACCTCCTGATGGCGAACTGCGACGAGTTCATCCTGTACGACGACCTCGTCCGCGAGAAAGCGAAGAAACAGATTCGGCGCAAGAAACGGGCGGCACCGGAAGCGGGCGCTCCACCCAAAGCGGCATCGGCGGAACCTGACAAGAAACAGGAAGGGCTCGATCTCGCCATGGAGACGATCGAAGCGCTGTTCGCCGAGCGCACCTCGGAAGAAAAAATATGGGGCTCGATGGTCAAGCAGGCGCTCAAGCGCCGCAAGCCGGGCTTCAGCGAGTCGTATTACGGCTATCGCTCGTTCGGCAAGCTGCTGGACGAAGCGGAGGCGCGCGGACTGCTGACGCTGGAGCCCGATGAAAAATCAGGCGGCGTGATCATCAAGGGCTACAACGCGGATTATTGAAGCGCACGGACCCAGCGGAACGCAAGCCGGGTTGCGCTGTCTTCATTTCATTCCAACTGCGCGAATCAGTCATCAGGATCTATGAGCAACCGCTACCGCAACGCACCGCCTCTGCTGACTTTCCAGACCCGCGGTTTGGGCTGGCTGCAACGCACGGCCCTCGCCATGGGCGCGATCGCCGTGGTCGTGATCGCGTTCTTCTTCCTCACCGTCGCACTGATCGCGGGCGCCCTGCTCGCCATCGTGATCGCGGTGCGCTGGTGGTGGATCGTGCGGCGGTTGCGTGCCGCTCAGAAAGCAGCGGGCCCGCTCGACGGGGAATACGTAGTAGTCGAAAAAACCGATACGGGCGAGCGCCGCTAGCGCTTGGGCGCCGGCGGTGCGGGCGCAGCGCGTTCAGCCTCGATTCGCCGCTGGGTCTCGAGCGCCATGCCGCGGGTCGGCGCATCGTCGGTCTTCGGTGAGATCGCCTCGCGCGACTGCTGGTCGAAAAACTGTTGCTGGCGCTGCTGCTGGCCGCGCTCCAGAGACCGCAGCCGAAGCCCGGCTGGGCCGTCCGTCTTCGGCTGTAGCGCCCAATCCTGTTGCTGCTGCATTTTCAGGCGCAGCTCCAGTTGTTGCTGCTCGCGCTGCGTCTGCAGGCGCTGCACGTCGCCCGGAACATCGGCCGCGCTCGCCGGAAAAACCCCGAGCGCAGCCAGGACCACCATCAGGACCACCATCGCCCAATCAACGCGCGCATCGCGCAGCCGCTGTACCGGACGCAATCGAGTGCACACGATTGCTCGCAGACGAAAGGTTCGCACGTCGTTAGGCCTGAGGCACGCGTTTCGGCGCTTTTTCCTGCGCCCGCGCGTCGAAGCGCGCCACGTCGACGATGATGCGCTCGTGCGTACCTTCCCCGATGCGATCTTTTTCGTCGTCGGCCCAGATCCGGAAAGTCAGACGCCTGCCTTCCACGCGCGTCAGCTCCGCTTTCGCAATCACGCGCAAGCCCACCGGCGTCGCCGCGACGTGCGTGATGTCGAGCCGCGTGCCTACGGTCTGGTGCCCGGGCGGCAGCAAGCCTTCGACGGCATTGAGCGCCGCCTCTTCCATCATGCTCACCATGACCGGTGTGGCGAGCACGCGGATTTTTCCGCTGCCCACATGCGGTGCGGTGTCGCGAGTGCCCACGATGATTTCGGTTTCGCCCGTGAGGCCGGGTTTCAGATTCGACGAGGTATTCATAGCGTTGCGCATTGGACTACAAAGACCGGTCGGTCGCAACGTCCCCACCTCGAAAGCCATCACGCCAGGCGCCGCTGCACGCGCCGGTCCGGACCTAGGAGCTTGTCGGACTTACGATGCGACAAGCTCCTTATGCAAAACCGACCGGCCGAATTGAAGTCGAAAACATGTTTTTGAGGCTTTTTGAAATGATGTTTCGTGGACACCCGGCCGGTTTTGCTTTTAGCAGCCTGTCCCGACTGGTAAGTCCGACAGGCTGCTAGGCGGTCACTCTCCCGCGGACATTATGCTGCCTCGCGCCCCTACCCCCAGCCACATTGTGGTCTGCGGTCGCTCAAACTGGCGAGGAACTGGGCCCCTGTGGTATATTCGGAC
>JBKJKJ010000330.1:0-3373 GCA_046597455.1 Burkholderiales bacterium | reverse complement strand
GACCGCAGCCGCGATCTTCTTGATGAATGTCCTCATCGACTTGCTGTATGTCGCGCTCGATCCAAGGATCCGCCACCAGTGAGTGACCCGGTCAACAACGCTACGAACACAGCCGTGATCACAGCCACCCGCTCGATCGGGGCGCAAGCGGAAATGGTGACCATACGCATGGGCTTGCCGTGGTGGCGGTTGCTGGCACGTGACCCGCTGGCGTTGTGCTCGGCCGCGTGGCTGATGTTCCTGCTTGTCTGCATGCTGTTCGGGCCGGAATTGCTCGGCAAAGCCGCCACCGATATCAACTTACGCGCGCGCAACGTGCCGCCCGGCTCGATGGAACAAGGTTGGGTGATGGTCCTGGGCAGCGATGCGCTCGGGCGCAGCATGCTCGCGCGCCTGGTGGTCGCATCCCGAAACACGCTGACCGTCGCGATCACGTCGGTGGTGTTGGCAATGATCATCGGTGGCGTACTTGGGCTCATCGCGGGCTATGTCGGGCGCGGCGTCGGCAATCTGATCATGCGCTTGTCCGATGTGGTGCAGAGCTTTCCGTCACTGCTGCTGGCGGTGGTCGTGCTGTATATGCTGGAACCCAGGGTTGCGAACCTCATCATCGTATTGGCGGTGACCCGGATTCCATCCTACCTGCGCGTCACCCGGGCCGAGGTGCTCGAAATTCGCGAACGCGGATTCGTTGACGCGGCGCGCGCCATGGGGGGCAGCCGCACGCACATTCTGTGGCGTCACGTGGTTCCCATTGTTGCACCGACGTTGCTGACCATCATGACGGTGGATTTCGCGATCGTGATGCTGGCTGAGTCCGGGCTCAGCTTTCTTGGTATCGGAATTCAGCCGCCCGAAATCACCTGGGGGTTAATGGTGGCCCAGGGCCGTAACTATCTGAGCCAGGCGTGGTGGCTCGCGTTTTTTCCGGGCATGGCGATCATGGCCGCGACGCTGTCCGCGAACCTGCTTTCCAACTGGCTGCGGCTGGTCACGGATCCTGTGCAGCGCTGGCGCCTGGAAGCACCAAAGACTGATGCCTGACGCCGATCCCCCTCTGCTGGAAGTGACTGAGCTGCGCGTCGAATTTCGCAGCGGCCGCGAGATCGTCCGCGCAGTCAATGGCGCCACCTTCTCGGTGCGGCGCGGGGAAACGGCGGCGGTGCTCGGCGAAAGCGGATCCGGCAAGAGCGTCACGGCCGCCGCCATCATGCGCTTGCTTGCGTCACCGCCCGCGCACATCACGGGCGGCAGCATCCGCTTTGACGGCGCCGATGTACTCGGCGCACCCATGTCCGAATGGCGTAAACGCTGCGGACTCGATATCGGTATGGTGTTCCAGGATGCGCTGGCATCCCTCAATCCGGTGTTCAGCGTGGGTTGGCAGGTCGCGGAGCCATTCAGAGCGCACGGCATTCTTACGCCCAAGGCCGCGCTCGAGCGCGCCGAGGCGTTGCTCGGTCGAGTCGGTATTCCCGAGCCTCACGAACGCTCGCGGGACTACCCGCATCAATTCTCCGGCGGCATGCGCCAGCGAGTGATGATCGCGATGGCTATCGCGCTCGATCCGAAGCTGCTCATCGCCGACGAGCCGACCACCGCATTGGACGTCACGGTGCAGGCGCAGATCATGGACCTGCTGCGCGACCTGCAACGCGAACGTCACATGGCAATGGTGCTCATTACCCACGACCTGGGCGTCGTCGCAGAGGTGGCTGATCACGTCGCCGTCATGTACGGCGGCCGCGTGGTCGAAAGTGGCCCGGTGCGTGACGTGCTGTCGCGCCCGGCCCATCCGTATACCCTGGCGTTGCTCGAATCCGTTCCGCGAACCGACATCGACCAGCAGCAGCTGAATCCGATTGTCGGTTCCCCGCCGGATATGGCGACCCTGCCCACCGGCTGCAGTTTTCATCCGCGCTGTCGCATGGCGACCGACGAGTGCCGCGCATCCCTGCCGCCGAGGGTTGAAACGGCGCCGGGCCACCATGCCGAGTGTTTCCGCGCGCAACAGGTGTTCGATGGCCGCTAATTGGCCAACCTCGGCGCCAACGTCGGGGGCAGAGTCGAAGCCGGTGCCGGGCGATGCACCGATCTTCGACGTCCGCGGGCTGGTCAAGCATTACCCCATCGGCGGCGGCTTGCGGCTGCGCAGAGCCGCCGGTTCCATCCAGGCCGTTGATGGTGTCGATTTCGCGATTCACAAAGGTGAAACGCTGGGGCTGGTCGGCGAGAGCGGCTGCGGCAAGACGACGGTGGCGCGCACCTTGATGCGCCTGGAGGAGCCGAGCGCTGGCGAGGCGTTGTTTCACGGTGAAGATATCTTTCGCGCGGACGCGGCTCACCTGAAGAATATCCGCCGGCGGATACAGATGATCTTCCAGGATCCCTACGCGTCGTTGAATCCACGCATGCGGGTCGGGCAGATCATCGCTGAGCCGTGGGTCATTCACTCAGACATGCTGCCGCGCAGACTATGGGCGGCGCGCGTGAGCGAGCTGCTGGAGAGCGTCGGCTTGTTACCCGAGCACGCGCGACGCTACCCGCATGAATTTTCCGGCGGTCAGCGCCAGCGCATCGGCATCGCCCGCGCGCTCGCATTGAATCCGGAGATCCTGGTGTGCGACGAGCCGGTGTCGGCGCTCGACGTGTCCGTGCAGGCTCAGGTCGTCAACCTGTTGGAGACAATTCAGTCGAACTTCCACATCGCGTGCCTGTTCATCGCGCACGATCTGGCCGTCGTGCGTCACATCTCGCATCGCATCGCCGTCATGTACCTGGGGCGCATTGTCGAAATCGGCACGGTCGAGAGCGTGTACAAAACGCCACGCCACCCTTACACCAAAGCCTTGCTGTCCGCACAGCCACGCATCGACTTTGCGCACGAAGGCGGCGTCGATCGGATTCTGCTCCAGGGCGAGGTGCCGAGCCCGGCCAATCCGCCATCAGGGTGCCGTTTCCGTACCCGCTGCTGGAAGGCGCAAGCCCTTTGCGCGGAGCAATCACCACCGCTGCTCGCTGACCGTCCAGACCACCAGGTGGCGTGTCATTTTCCCGTCGAACCGACTGACGCCACGCCTGGCAAGCCGGTGGCCTCTCGCGCTTCGAGTTGAGCGCATGAACCATTCCGAGCTGGCGAAATGCCCGAGCGTCTACGTCAAGCTCGGCGGGCTGCGCCTGTCATATGTCGGACTCGGCTTCGACTAGCGGGAAACGCGCGCATCCTCCGCGCCACTGGCCGAGAGCTGGGGAACGCTCTTCGCGCACTGCATCGACGCGTTCGGCCCGAACCGCTGCAGGTTAGAGAGTAATTTCCCGCCGGACCACGAGTCGGTGAATTGTGCGATCCTCTGGAACACGTTCACGCGCGTCG
>JBKJKJ010000160.1:0-16393 GCA_046597455.1 Burkholderiales bacterium | reverse complement strand
CTCCGAAAGTCAGCTCGACGCAGCGCTCGCGCGCAAGCGGCTCACCGGCCGTCGCATCGGCGAAGAGCTGATCGCCGTGGGCGCGCTCCCGGGCGATCGCCTGTTACCGGCCCTCGGGCTACAGCGGCACCTCGTCATGGCGGCTTTCATTGCCGCGCTTATTCCCATGGGCCGCGGATTCGCGGGCGACGCGGATGCCGCGGGGGTGCGCGCCGTGATGGCCGTCTCGGCGACCGTGGTGGACACAGTGAGCATACGGGCGGTCTACCAGACCCCTACGCTGGTGGTCACGGCGCAGGACATCCAGCGCGGCTATGTCGACGTAGCGGGCGGCTCGCGCTTCCACATCAGAAGCCCAAGCCTCTGCCTGTTCGAGTTTCGGGCGCTGGCCGATATCTTCCAGTCGGTGAAAGTCACCGGCCTCGACGGCGTGGTCGAGTTCGGCGCGGGCGGCGGCACGCTGCTGCAAAAGCCGGGCGGCGACGGCAACGTCGGCATGAGTTACCGCTTTGCGCTGGCGCCGGGGTTGAGCCCCGGGGCGTACAGCTGGCCGCTCGCGCTCACCGTCCTTCCGCTTTAACACCCGTCAGAAGTCGAACGTGACGACGATCGAGTCGGTGTAGATTCCAACGGGCACATCCTGGCGGCTGAAGATCCGCCCGTAGACCGGATAGTTGCGCGTTGCCGACGCGCCCTTGAGGGACATGATGTCGCTGATGACGCCGGTGCCGCTATTGCCATCCCCCCAGACGACGCTGCGGTCAGGCGCCAGATAGAGGTTGTAGCTGAGCGCGTATGTGCCCGATCTCATCCGCCGCTGCGTGTACGCGCCGGTCCCGCTGGCGAGCGCGATGCTGTAGTAGAAAACGTTTCCCCGCCTGCCGGTGCACGTCACCGCAACGTTACCGGTGCTGTCGTTGGGGCTCGGGCGCAGCGTGTCGTAGGTGCCGAAGGCGAGGCCGGTCGCCGATATCGTGCACGTGGCCATGGACGGTTGCACGACGGCCGCAGCCGCGAGCGCCGCGAGCCCCAGCATCGTCGATCGCGTGCTCACGGCCTGACGCCATTGCAGGTGATCGGCCCGATTCTGGGCAGCGGGCCCAGCTGCGGTCCCATCGCAACGTCGAATTCGCAACTCTGATCCTTCCAGCGCGCCCGCAAGCGGTTCTTGTCGGCGAGGCCGGTGACATACGCTTCCCCACGCTGCGCGACCGGAAACGGCTCGTCACGTCCCACGATGATGACCACGCTGCCGGGCGGAAGCGGTGTGCCGTCATCAAGCACGATGACGAGCAGGGCGCCATTCGAAGGCTGCACGGGAAACCTCAACAGCAGGCCGCTGCGATAGAAAGGCACCGCGTCGATCTGAGTGGCCTCGATTTGTGCGTCCAGCGGCAGGTCGCCGACGTCGATGCGCACCGCATTGAGCTGATACGGCAGCAGCCGCGGCACCATGGCATACCCCTGCTTATCGGTGCGCGCGACGATCTGGTTGTTGAGATAGATGCCGACATCGGAATAGCCCGGCACCTGTGCAACCGCAAAGCTCTCGGTCAGACTGCGAGCGGGAAATGGCCTGCCGTCCACGAGGGCGATGCCGCCTGTCGCGCTGGCGCGCAGACCGGTGCGGTGGTCGGCGCGGCCCGCTTCCACCACGTAAGTTCCGGCGTGGGTCTGCAGCGAAAAACCCACCTCCTCGCGGTCGCTCTGGGAACCGAGTCCGGCGAGCAGGCGATAACCGGTTCCGGGCCCGGGCGGCAGATTTCGCTGGACCTGTACCAACGCCTGGTTGGCGTTCGGCTGCGCGGTGACATTCACCGCGGCCGAACTGCGCGGGCCGAAACCCATGGACAGCGTGAGGCCGACCGCGTGAGTCCCGTCACCGGTCAAAGGCTTGAAAGCGAACAGCACGAGCGCGCTTGCTGGGCCGAGGCTCACGCTGTAGCTCGCCGATAGGATTTCGACGTTGGGCCGGTCGCGATTGTCATCGCGCAGGTAGGCGATGCCGAACGAGCCGTAGCCGGGCGGGGCCACGCCCACATTCGCGCTCATGCGGCGCACCGGTGCGCGCTGATCGGGCTGCAGGCCGAGCTGGGTGAAATCTGCCGAAGTCCATTGCGAGCGCACGCCGAAGCTGATGCCGCGGCGCACCTGGCGCTCGAAACCGGCGAAGAGCAGCGCGCCCCGCCCAGACTCGCTCCGGCTGAGCGCCGTGGCGCCCGTGAACACGCCCAGCGCAGGCGCCGCGACGCTGGCGCCCACCCCCACCGTCTGCTGGTTGCGCAAGACCTCGGCGCGCGCTTCGCCTGTGAAATTATCGGTAAAGCCCTGGCGTCGCTGCAAGGCGCTAACGAAGCGGCCATAGTCATCGCTGCGTATGCCGTAGTTGTTTCGGGTCACGCCGATTTCGTAAGAGTCCTCGCGCAGGCCCGGACGCAGGAGCTGGCTGCTGGCGTAGTAGGGAACCGAAATGACCTGCTCGCGCCCCAGCAGATCGCGAACCACGAGCCGCACTTCACCCTGGCCGGTGACGACCGGAAGGTTGTTGATCCGAAACGGTCCGGGCGGAACACTCGAGCTTTGACGCAGCACGCCATCGACGTACAGCTCGGTCGTTGTCGGGAGCGCCGCTTCGCCCCTCAGGCCGGGGAGTGGAAAGGTCACATAGCCGGGATTGGTTGCGAAATTGGTGCCGTAGCGCAGCCCGCCGAATCGCACCGGGCGTCCCCAGACGCCGCTCGCGCCGCTCGCGTCGCCCACGAGCAACGTGCGCGTTTCGTCCGGAAAATCCCGCCGCCACGTCGTATCGAGTCGAACCAGGTGCGAAGTCGAGCCCGCGCTCTGAGCAAGAAAGCTCGCGATGCCCACCCCGAAGCGGTTGTAGAAAGCACCTTCGAACACGCCGCTGACCTGTTTCGAGTCGCTGGTCGCGTTGAGGAAGAGATCGTAATTGAGGAAGGCCCCGACCCCCGGGCGCGCAGGCTTTGCGGCTTTGAAGGGCGTACCTTCCATCTCCGTCGCAGAGAAGTATCGGGGTTCGATTTCGAGCGCGAGCGACTGCAGCGCCTCATCGAAGCGATAGGCGACCCCTTCGAAAGCATCGAGGGGGAAATGTTCTTCGCCGCCGTAGATTACCGGTGCGGCTGCCGGGATGCGCAGGCGCCACGCCTCCAGGTCTTCGCGCCTCGCTAGCCAGCGTCCGTCGGGCAACCGCAGAAGGCGCGCGACGCCGACATCCTGCCGGTTGATGCGTATGGCGTAGAAGACCGGCTGCGGCTGAGGCCGGTCTGTCGGCGCAGGCCTGCCGAGTGAGGGCATCGGAAGGCCAGGGAACAGCGTGTCGAGCGCCCGCGCGAGCTGGAGCGTGAGCGGTTCGCGTGCGTGATGCGGCAGATCCTCCGGCGCGCTGAGCTCGAAAGAAAGCGCGAGAAAGACCGGATCCGATGGCAGCGGGTCGACCTCCGGTGCGCGACTCAGCGCTTGAGTCAGGCTCAGCGATCGAACAGGCGAAGGCGCTGCGTGGGCGCACGGCAACGTGCTATACAAGGTGAGCGCTGCGCAGAATAGACGCCCGTTGCAGCATGGCTTCCGGGGTTTGCAGCGCGCTCTGATTTTGCTTTGCTGCATGAGGCATCGTCAGTCGACTCGTTATTCTTTCTGCCGCACCCGGTGCAGGGGCGGTGACCGACACATCAGTGCGCTGAAATTTCCGCCGCAACGTCGCCGCCGCTGGTCTGCGCGGTGAGCCTGAGCTTCTCTCCGCGCCAGGGCTGAGCTGTCTTGATCAGCCAAGAGCGGCTCTGTCCGGGCAGGACATAAGCTGCGAGCTGCTGCTCCGCGACGAGCTTGCGGTCCTCGCCATACAGCTTGCAGCTCAAAACCTGCACGTGAGCATTGCCCGAGTTCGTCAGCGTGAGCGTGATGCCCTCGCGGTCGGGTCGCGCCCGCCACGCCATTTGCGGAGCGCTCGGCCCCCGTGGAAGCACGAAGATGGGCAGGCCGAGCCGCAACGCGACGCTGACACCCGGCTCACCCGCAGGGCGGGGCTCGGGCACTTCCTGCAGGAACAATCGATAAGTCATCTCACGGTCGGGTGCGGCCGGCCGCAGCAGACCGACGCGCACGGTTTGCGAGGCGCCCGCGGCAATTCTGAAAATGGGGGGCGAGACGACCAGATCCTGGCTCGGCGTCAGCACGTCCTTGCCGCCCGCCTGTGACCACGCCACGAGCTCGGCCTGAACCAGCACCGGCTGGTCGCCTGTATTCTCGAGCAGCAACGCGGTGGAGGTGGCGCCGGCAGGCACCGTGAGCCGCACCGGATTGGCGGTGAACGATCCGGCGATGGCGCCGAGGGTCGCCGACAGGAAGAGCAGTGCGGCAGCGCATCGCGCGAGATGTGCGCTCAACGGAACGCGGCCGGGGCGGGGAGGTGACACACGCGACGACGTGTTCGATGCATGACGCGCTTCCCTGTGTGATTGCCGCGGCTCCCCGCCGCGCCTGGCGCGAGCGTGCAGTGAGTCTGCGCGCCCAAAGCACTGCGGCTGGCTCAGGCCAGCCGCAGTGGACGGCATTGCGCTCGTCTCAGAACGTGACGGTGACGGTAATGGTGTCGGTGTACGTCCCCGTGGGCACGCTCTGCCCGCTGGGGATTCGTCCGTACACCGTGATCGCTTGCGCTGAACCGGTGCCGCTCTGGTTGGAAAGGATGCTGCCTGCGCTGCCGTCGCCCCAGATGGTCGAACGGCCCGCATCAGTGTACAGCGTGTAATTGAGGGTGTTCGGACCGCTGGTCATCCTGCGCGCGGGGAAGGTGGCGCCTGCGCCGCTTCCCGCATTGAGCGCGACGGTGTAGGCCGCGCCGCTCGCGCACGTGGCCGTGACGGTGCTCTGCGCATCGACATTGGAATTGATGGGATTGGGAATCGTCGCACCGAAGCTCAGGGGTAGCGCCGACACCGCGCAGGTCGGGACGACCGTGCCGCTGACAACGAATGTGGTCGTGGCGGTCGCCGACCACACCGGTGCGGCAAGGCCCAGCAAGCCGCAAAGAAGCAGAAATCTTCTGAATCGTTTCATGACTTTTCCCCTGATAAGTCTGCGATGGCTGAAACAAAAACGGAAGCGCTATCGGTATTTGCAGGTCGCCGATAGCTGAAATCTACACCATGAGCAAGGCCGTAAACAACACCCGGCATCGATACGATCGGCTCGGAGAGTGCAATACGCCCGCAAACCGTGCCGATCGCGGGCTCGGTGCGACAGGCGAGCGTTCGGGCTCAGGCGACGGGCGCGCCAGCGGTGTGGCTCGCCTCTTCGGCGACCCGTTCATCGAAAATGCGCTTCGCTTCCTTGCGCGCGAACGATACGAAAGTCTGCGCGACGAAAGACAGGGGGGTGGCCACCGAGTGAATATAGTGCCAGTGACCGTCGCGGGGCAGGCCCTGCACGTCGAGGACCACCAGCCGGCGGGCATCGACGTCGAAGCCGAGCGAATGCCGGTAGAGCAGGGACACGCCGAGCCCGGCGATCATCGCTTCCTTGATCGTCTCGTTGCTGCCGAGCTCCATACGGATGCAGGGCCGCAGGCCGTGCTTTTCGAAAATCTCCTCGATGGTGTGGCGAGTGCCCGAGCCCGATTCGCGCACGAGGAGCGGCTCCCGGGCGAAACGCTCGAAGCTGATGTTTTTCTCCGCAGCCAGCGGATGGTTCGCGGGCGCCAGTGCGACCAGCGGGTTGGGCAGTATCGGGTGCGCGACCACCGTGCTGCTGGCCGGCGGGTTGGTCAGCAGGTAGAGATCGTCGGCATTCTGGGCGAGGCGCTCGAGGAGCGTCGGGCGCGCGGTCACGTGCAATGAGACCTCGATACCGGGATGCTTCCTGACGAACTCAGCGAGGAGCGGAGGCAGCAGATATTCACCCGCGGCGGTCGTCGCGATGCGCAGCTTGCCGGCTTTGAGCCCGCGGATGTCGGCGATCGCCTCGTCCAGCTCGACGAAATTCTGGAACACGCGCCGGCACGTGGCGTAAAGCTCGGTCCCAGCCGGCGTGAGGCGCACGCGCCGGTCCACGTGCTCGATGAGCGGCACGCCCACGGTTTCGCTCAGTTTTTTCATGAGAACCGACACCGTGGGCTGGGCCATGTGCGTTTCTTCCCCGGCGCGCGTGAAGCTGCCCAAGCGTGCCACCGCCTCGAACACCCGCATCTGGGTCAGTGTGCCCTGTCTGAAGTAGCGTTGTATCTTGCTGGTCGGCATCGTGCTCACCTCCATCCGTAGACGTCAGGCAACCCGCTTGCGGACGCGCGTGATGCGCCAGACAAAGCGGCCTTTAACCCTGGACGGTGAAAGGCCGCGGATGTGCGCGCGATACCTTGCCCGTCTCGGGCAAAGGTCTCGCTTACAACGTGTGAGGTTGTCGGTGCGACCGGAAGCACAAGGCCCCGTATTGACGATCGCACGGCGATGGCGCTCGATGCGCCATCCAAGCTACTCCCCTTTGCAGGGAGCGCCCCTTTCGGGACACGATTAAGATTACAGCATGGTGCGCAGGTCAGGTCAACGCCTGGGGGCCTGTCCGTGCATTGAATTGCACTATGCGTCACATCACGTTTCGTGAAGCGCATCGAAAACACGCATCGGGCGCATCGAAACTCTTCATTTCCCCTGGGCGCGATGCCTTCGCATAATCGGCTCGTCTGTCGAAACGGCAGACCCCATTCCTCACAGAGGGGAGTAGCTTCGGCAGGGCGACCTGCCTGTGGTGCAGCCGTCAATACGGGCCATAAAGCCCCGGTTGCCCAGCCAGCGCACAGGGCCTGAACTCAGGCGCGTGCGCTTGCAAGCGAGACCTCGCCGGATTCGCGGCGGGTCTCATTCCGCTTGCAGTCCGGGAGGCCTCACGGACTTGCAACAGGAGCGGATCATGGAGCTACTCTCGACTGAGTTCTTTTCGGCGCTGCTCGCCATCATCGTCATCGATCTGGTGCTCGCAGGCGACAACGCGATCGTGATCGCGCTCGCCGCACGCGGGCTTCCGGCGCATTTACGCAAACCCGCGATCGTCTGGGGCACCGTCGGCGCCATCGTCGTTCGCACCTCCATGACACTCGTCGTGGTCTGGCTGCTCAAGATCCCGGGGCTGCTTGCGATCGGCGGCACGCTGCTTGTGTATATCGCCTACAAGCTCGTCATCGACAACGACAACGCTGACGGTCACAAGCTCGGGGCGGGCACCACCTTCCTGAGCGCCATGAAGACCATCGTCGTCGCCGACGCGCTGATGGGTCTCGACAACGTGCTTGCCGTTGCCGGCGCCGCGCAGGGGAACTTTGTGCTCGTCGTCCTGGGGCTGTTGATCAGCATCCCGATCGTGATCTGGGGCAGCCAGCTCATCCTGAAGTTCGTCGAGCGCTATCCGGTCATCGTCTATGTCGGCGCCGGCGTGCTCGCCTGGACCTCCGTGAAAATGGTGACGAGCGAGCCGCTGCTCGGGGATTTCCTCGCGCAGTATCCTGCCATCCCCTGGATCGCTTACGTGCTCGTCATCGGCGGCGTCGTCGGCGGCGGGTTTCTGGTCAATCACGCTGAAGTGCGTCGGCGTATCGCGTTGCATGTCGTAGAAGGTTTCACCGCGCCCGCAGTCATTACCGTCCAGGCGGGCATTACCCAAGGAGATACTCGTATGAGCAAAGTCCTGCTGCCAGTCGACGGATCGCCCAATTCGCTGCGTGCGGTCCGCCATGTCGTCAACCAGTACATGGGCGACCACACACTCGAAGTTCACCTGCTGCACGTGTGCACTCCGCTTTCGCAACACGTGGCGAGATTCCTCAGCGCCGGATCGCGCAAGCGCTTCCATCGCGAAGAAGCGGACAAGGCGCTCGCGCCCGCCCGCGCGCTGCTCGGGCGCCACGGCGTGCCGTTCGCCGAGCATGTGGAGCTCGGTGACAAGGCCGAAATCATCACGGGCACGGCGCAGCGGATCGATGCGGCGCAGATCGTGATGGGCACGGCGCGCAAGAACTCCTTCACGCGGCTCGTCGAGGACTCGGTCACCAATCGTGTGCTCGAGCTGACCGGCGTTCCGGTGGAGGTCGTCGCCGGCGATGCGGTCTCGAAGCTGGAGCGCTTCGGCGTGCCGGCGGGGGTCGCGGCCGCCCTGGCGCTGCTGGTCGTCGCGGTGGATTAGTGACGCGTAACCTTGGAGTCCAGTCAGAGCGCGCGCTGAGCGGCGCGCGTCGGTAGCGCGACCGACTCATCGCGATTCATGTTTACAGTCGCCGGCGGACTGCCCGATCCGGCATCGTGTCCAAACCGCCAGACGCCCGCCTTCAGCGGGCGTTTGCACGTCGGGTCGAGGGTGGGCAAACGTGCTAGCATTTCCGATCGTTCTCCAGGGAGATTTCCATGAAGCTCTACATGACCGAATCGTCGGGAAATGCGTATAAGCCGCGCCTCCTCCTGGAGATGTTGAAGGTGCCGTACGAAAAAGTGCTGATCGACAGCAAGAACAAGGAGCACAAAGAGCCGCCTTTTCTCGCGATCAATCCTCGCGGGCAGGTGCCGGCGCTCGATGACGAAGGGCGGGTGTTCTGGATTCGACGGCTTGCCTGGTTTACATCGCGCGCAAGCACGGCGGCGAGCGCTGGCTGCCGACCGACCCTGCAGGCCTCGCCGAAGTCATGCAGTGGCTCGCACTCTCGAACAACGAGTTGCACTACGGGCTGCAGTGGGCGCGCGGCGTCAACAACAAGATCAAGCAGGGCGACATCGCGGAATACCAGGGTTACGGCAACAACGGTCTGAAGGTGCTCCAGGGCCGTCTGAAAGACCACGACTGGCTCGCGATGGGACGCCCTACAATCGCGGACCTCGCGTGCTATCCCTACACTGCGGTCTGCCCCGAAGGCGATTTCAAGCTCGACGACTATCCCGCGGTCCAGGCGTGGCTGAAGCGCGTCGAAGCGCTGCCGGGCTGGGTCAAACGGGCATAGTGCGATCCTTCCCCGGGCCCACGCCGGAATCCTGTCGGGCTGCTGCAAAAGCCCCCACTGTTCGTATCGAACGCAGCGCCAGCGAAGTCGAAACATGAAATGACCCAGTTCCGTTACGCCCACGCCGGCGGCAATGACTGGCGCGAGGTCGCCGAGTCGTGCGCGCACCAGCTCGAAGGCGCGTCCGGCACCCTCGGCTTCCTCTACGCCACCGACCGCATCAGCGACCATCTGCCGGACGTGCTCGCGCTGCTGAGGAAGACGACGGGTGTGCCGCATTGGGTCGGCACGGTGGGGCTGGGCGTGTGCGCGACCGGTCGCGAGTACCTGGACGAGCCCGCTGCGGCGGCCATGATCGGGGATTTCGAGGCCGATTCGTTCAAAGTCTTTTCCGGCATCGCAAGCGAAGACGACGTGAAGCGCCTGGAGCTGAAATGCAGCGGTGTGCAGTCGGCTTTCGCGCTGGTCCATGCCGATCCTCACAACCAGCACGTGGGTGAGATCGTCACGCGGCTCGCCGACAAGGTGGAAAGCGGTTTTCTGGTCGGCGGTCTCACGAGCTCGCGCCAGCAGAACCTGCAGATCGCCGATCGCGTGCTCGACGGCGGCGTGTCCGGCGTGGCATTCGCGGACAGCGTCACGATCGCCACGCGGCTCACGCAGGGTTGCTCGCCCATCGGCCCCAAGCACGCCGTGACCGGGAGCCAGCGCAACATCATCATCACGCTCGACGGACGCCCGGCGCTCGACGTGTTCCTCGAAGACATCGGCGAGGAGATGGCGCAGGAAATCGACCGCATCGGCGGCCACGTATTCGCAGGGCTCCCGATCAAGGGCAGCGACACCGGCGACTATATCGTGCGCAATCTCGTCGGCCTCGATCCGTCGAACAAGCTCGTCGCGATCGGAGACATACTCGAACCCGACGCGACCGTGATGTTTTGCCGCAGGGATGCGCAGACCGCGAAGGATGACATGACGCGCATGCTCGAGAGCATCCGCCAGGGACTTTACGCGCCGCCGCGAGGTGCCGTGTATTACTCGTGCCTGGGGCGCGGCGCGAGTCTTTTCGGACCGAATTCCGAAGAGCTCAAGATGATCGGCGCCGCTCTGGGCGACACGCCGCTTGTTGGTTTCTTCTGCAACGGCGAGATCTCGCACAATCGCCTCTACGGCTATACCGGCGTGCTCACGCTGTTCCTGTAGCGCATGAAAACCCTGTACGAAGTGGGCGCGACCTGGCTCGACATCGCCGCGCTGATCTTCTTCATCGTGACGTGGATCAGCTACGCGGTCTTCGCGGCGCGCCGCGGCAGGCTCGTGCCGAGCCTGCACAACCGCATGGATTTCTACCGGCGCGAGTGGATGGTGCGCATGATCGAGCGCGACAACCGCATGGTCGACATCAACGCCATGCGCAATGTCACGCGCAGCTCGCAGTTTTTCGCGTCCACCACGATGCTGATCCTCGGCGCACTGATCGCGCTGACCGGCTACGTGCAGCAGACGCTCGAAGTGGTGTCCGGCCTGCCTTTCACGGTCCAGGGCTCGGCGCGCCTGCTCGAGCTGAAGATCGCCTTGCTGGTGGCGATCTTCGTCTACGCGTTTTTCAAGTTTACCTGGGCGATCCGGCAGCTCAACTTCTGCGGCATCATGATCGCCGCCGCGCCGAAGATGCCCAAGGAGAACGCCGAGCAGTATGCGCCGCTCATCAACAGCATCGCGAAGATCACGTCATACGCGGGTGAGAACTTCAACAACGGGTTGCGCGCTTTCTACTTCGCGCTCGCCGCGATCGCGTGGTTTCTGCATCCGTGGCTGATGATCGCCGGCACGGCGTGGGTGATCGGCGTGCTCTACCACCGCGAGTTCGCGTCCCGCACGCTCAGGGCGATGCTCGACACCGACAACTCCTCGACGCTGCAGCCGTAGACGCAGGGCGTCCCGACCGCAGCGGCGGTTCGACTCAGGCCGCGTCGAGCATTCGCGGCGTGGCGCGTACGCAGATCTGTTCGTCGCTGATCGTTTTCGAAAGCAGCTTCATCAGCGCGTAAACGGCGTCGATCGAGGGCGTGGGCGTGCCGGTGAGGCGTCCGAGCTCGATGACCGAGCCGACCAGTGCGTCGATCTCCGGGTCCCGCCCGGCTTCCACATCCTGCAGCATTGAGGTCTTGTGCTTGCCGACTTTCTCGGCGCCGGCAAGGCGCTGCGCGAGCGGAACGCGAAAACCGACTCCCAGTGCCGCAGCGACCGCCTGCGCTTCCTGCATCATGTTCTGCGCGAGCTCTCGCGACGGCGGAAACTGGCACAGGTCGACGAGTGTGGCGTGTGTGAGCGCGCTGATCGGGTTGAACGTGAGGTTGCCCCACAGCTTGAGCCAGATTTCGCTGCGGATGTCTGCCAGCACGGGCGACTTGAGCCCGGCCGAGACCAGTGCGTCCGAAACGCGAAGCACACGCTCCGTTTCTGCGCCGTCCAGCGCGCCCACCGGGAACCGATTGCCCTCGATGTGCCGGATGACGCCCGGCGCCTCGATCGCCGCGGCCGGATACACCACACAGCCCACGATACGGCCCGGATCGATTGCACGGGCGACGGCGCCCGTGGGATCAACCGATTCGACGAAACGCCCGTCGTGCTCACCACCATGGCGCTGGAAATACCACCACGGGATGCCGTTTTGCATCGGGACCAGCACCGACTTGTCGTGAAACAGGGCGGGGAGCGCGTGCACGATCGGCGCGACCTGATGGGCTTTTACCGCCAGGATCACGATGTCCTGCTTGCCGAGCGTGTCGATCCGGTCGGTGAGATTGAGGTTGCGCGCGATGAGCTCTTCGCCGTCCGCGGCGATGAGCCGCAGGCCGTGCTTACGGATCGCCTGCAGGTGGGGGCCGCGGGCGACGACGGACACTTCGTGCCACGCATGCGCCAGGTGCACTGCCAGATACCCGCCGATCGAGCCGGCGCCAATGACGCAAATACGCATGACCATCCTCCGTTGTGCGAAGCCGCAAAAAGAGCTCCACGGCCGACGCGGCGGGCTGGAAAGCCGTGGTGCGATGCAGCATCAACGCAAGTACGGTCCTGCCCCTCCAGCTGAAAAAGTCAAAAAAGCGGGAATTGTGCGATGCGGGATGGTGCGCCGCAATGCGAAACACCTCGGCGCGGGTTCAGAAGGGGCCGGTGTCCACCAGCGGAGCGGGTTTACGCGCGCTTTGGGGGGGGCGATGAACTCCAGCGCATCGCGCTCCACATTGAGCTCGATAGGGGTGAGTGACGCCGGCGCGTCGCTGTCTTTCGGCGGCCACGCTTCGTCGTCGATGTGCACGTCGTAGCCGGTCCACCCGAGCTCGATGGACCCCGCGCGGTAACGCGTCAGGTCAGGCCGCAGCAGCTCCCCGCTTTTCCAGTCGGCAAGCGACGCCTTGAGCGTGTCGCGCTCCGCGCTGGTCACGAGCACCACGTCAAGCAGGCCGTCAGCGGGGTGCATGTCCGGGGCCAGATAAAGATTCGGCCCGACGAATTCCATGTTCATCGCTTCTAACAGCACGTAATCGCCGGCGAGCGCCGTGCTGTCCAGCGTCATCTCGAGACGGTGTTGCGGACAGTTGTCGAGCCGGTCGCGCAGCATGCCGAGCGCATAGGCGACTTTGGCGTCGGCATCGTCCAGCTTTTCGAGCTTCCGGCTCTGCATCGCCACCGGGATCGTGCACGCAAAAAGTCCGACACCGAATCCTTCGATGAAGTAGCGCGTAGTGATGTAGTGACGATGTGATGTGGCCGCTTGCAGCGGGTCGGCGCTTCGTCCAGTCACATTCATGCGGTTGAGGAGAGACGAGTGCGGATTCTGATTGCGAACGACGACGGGGTGTACAGCCCGGGCATACACGCGCTGGCGGAAGTGGCGCAGCAGTTCGGCGAGGTGCGCATCGTGGCGCCCGACGTGGAGATGTCCTCGGCGAGCCACGCGATCACGGCCAACCGGCCGCTTTCGTATAAGCGCACACCGATCAAAGGCATCGATGCGTATCGCGTCAACGGCACGCCGGGAGACTGTGTCGCGCTCGGCTCGCATCACTGGGACAAGGTCGATGTCGTGCTCTCCGGCATCAACCTCGGCCCCAACCTCGGCAACGGGTTATGGCATTCGGGCACGCTCGCCGCGGCGAAGCAGGCGGTGCTCTTCGGCATGCGCGGCTTTGCGTTCAGCACGCCGGTGGACGACGACGAGCCCGATTGGGACATGCTCAAGCGCTGGGTGGCGAAGACGCTCGAAATCATGCTGCCCGACGAGCGCCTCTCGCTCGTCAACGTGAATTTCCCCATGACTGAGCCCAAAGGCATGCGCTGGACACGTCAGTCTGTGAAGCAGTACGACGGCAAAGTCGTGCCGGGAAAAGACCCGATGGGCCGCGAGCACTACCGGTTCACGGTGATCCCGATCCAGGAAACGGAAGAGGGCACCGATCGCTGGGCTGTGGACCACAACTACGTGTCGCTCACGCCGCTGCGCCTCGATCTCACCAACGAGAAGGAACTGGGGGAGGCGATGACGCGGCATCCGCTGGGGTGATCTCGGTCCGGTCGCTTAGGCGGTGCGGCGGTGCGCGGTGTTCGTGCGATTCCCCAGCATTCCTGCGTAACTCGCGGTGTCGTATGGACAACGCCGACACTAGGCCGTTTTTGTTGTTTACATCCGCAAAACTCAGGGCTTAAATTGTCAGCCTGACCCCGACGTAAGCGTTACGTCCAGAAGGGGTTTCACTCGCAAGCAGCCACGCAGGCCGACGCTGTAGACGCGTCGGAGTGGGGAGGTGCGATGAGCAGCGGTGAACGATGGGCTGATGGCGGCATCCGCCGCGTGGTGTCCCGAATTGTCATCGTCGCATCGTGGCTGCTTCGCCGGGTGCGCCCCGTCAACCATTCAAGTCGTAACTGCACCGCAAGACGCTTGGGACGCCATCAGTGCCTGCCCCTGGGAAGCTTGGCGCAGGTGAACGGCGTCGAGCGAGACGGCGCACATGAGCGTGCATTTCAGAGCAGATTGATCCGCGCGGCCGCCGCGGCGAGTCTGCTCGCCATCTTGTCGCAGGCGATGATTGCGCGCGCGGACGAGCGAATGGACGCCAGACAAGCGCTCGCCGCACAGGGCGTTCCATTTACCGAAGATCAACTCTTCTACTCGATTCAGACGGGAAATTCCCGCAAGGTGGAGCTCCTCTTAAAAGCGGGAATCAATGTGCGCGCGAAAGACCCCCACCCTAGCTCCGACGGCTGGCACCCTATCCATCTCGCCGCCGAGCTAGGCGATCTTGAAATCGTGAAGCTGTTGATTAAATACGGAGCCTACGTCGACGAGCCGGCACCGGGGCGTCGGCAGGGACTTACCCCACTGCTGCTGGCCAGCAACGGCGCGGTGGCGAAGTATTTGGTCGAGCATGGGGCCGACGTCAATCGCACGGGGCCGCGCGGTGGGTTTACGGCGCTTCATGGTGCTGCAGCCAGCGGTGACGTGGAATTGATAGAACTGCTTCTAAGTAAGCAGGCTCAAATCAATGTCGCAAGCGAAATCCGTCAGGTACCCCTAGAGACAGCCTTAAAGGCGCGACAGACAAGAGCGGCTGCGTTCCTTATCGACAAAGGCGCCGATATCAGCGGAGAACGGGGAGCGTCGGCAATGGCACTCGCGGCACGTTACGGACATACGGAAATCGTCGGCATGCTGATTGAGCGGGGGGTTAGCGTTCAGGAGAAAGAGCCCTACACCGACTCAAGCTGGACCCCGTTACATTGGGCTGCGCGCAACGGGCATGACGACATCGTGCGAATGCTTATCGCCAACGGAAGCGACGTGAATGCTCGGAGTAGTACCCAGGCAACTCCTATTCTGGCTGCGGCATGGTGGGGCAATACTGACATCGTGGCGCTGCTGCTGCAAAACGGAGCAGAGGTGAATTCACGAGACAACGGAGGACGAAATGCGCTTTATAACGCCCTGGATACCGGTGCCCGGGACACGGCGTTACTTTTATTGCGTCACGGAGCGGCGATCAACATCGTTGCGAACGAGGGGCAAACGCCGCTGATGGCAGCCGCTCGCCATGGACTCGACGACGTTGTAAAGCTGCTCTTAAACAAAGGGGCGAATGCCGGATTGCGCGATCACGATGGCCGAACAGCTCACGGCCTTGCCGTAGTGCATCGTAAATACGGCAGTGCGGCGGTGCTCTCTGATGCACGACGTAAATGACTCGAGCCTAACCACTCAAATCTTATCGGCAGATTGCATGGCGCAACGCACGAGCAACGAGCTGAGCAAAATAACGCTCATGGAAAGCGATATGGCGTACGCGGCTGGTGATCCACTGGAGATTCGCCGTTGAGAACAATACTCGAAAGGCTGCTTCGCGCGGGCATCGTCGCTGTCTCGCTGGTTGCGAGTTCGAGTTGCGCTCAGCCACAGCAAACTCAAGATGGCATACAGATCATCGAGTCGGGGATCGAGGTGGACCGTCGGAGTTCGGTACATTGGGTTTCCGCTGACGAACTGCTCTTTTTCGGACCGACCGGCGAACACGTCATGGACGGCACGTTTCGCAAACCGGTGAGTCGAGTAACAACGTGGAACATCCGCACCAAGGAGATTAAGAGGTTTGGTGCCACTGACGGTGGTCTCTGCTACGACAATGGAAACATCGCATACCGAGAGATAGAGAATTCAACGCTTAGGGATTGGACGAGCATTGGGCGCCTAGGAGGCGTAGTGGTTCGTGAGCAACGCGCCATAAAGTACGATGATATTACGTGCTTGCCTTATGAAGTGTTGGCGAAACCGCCCAATCTTGACGTGGAGCACGTGTTCATACGCCTGCGGCCAGAGCACGGGTTTATCGACATGGGGCCGCAGCTCTCGCACGCGAACACGCCAATGCAACTTTTTAGACCTGGCAGCAGCAAAGGTGTAGTGCTTCCACTCAAGCGACGGGAAATCGAGCGCGCGACGATCACGTTTTTTCCTTTCAAAGATGCGTATTTTGTCGAAAGCGTCTATTTCGATTCGCGCCGAGGATACGAAGTCTCGCCCTGGCCGGAGGGCTTGCCACGGCCAGTGTGGTGGCTGCACTCGGATGGCCGAGTGGAAGCGTTGGTTGTGCCGCCGGCGATCTGGATGCGCGAGCGCATTGTTCCCGCGAAGGTGGGGTTCGTTGCCCTGTCAAACGGTTTCTTCACGATCACGGGCGCGCCGCCTTATGACGGCGCCTATTTTATGGACGGAAAGAGGACGCGGAGACTGCTACGCGGACTATTCGAAGCGCCAAGTGTCTCGTCTGACGGCTGTATGCTCGCCGTGCGCAGGCAATCGGAACCCGGGGTGAGGCGGCCCGCATATTGGAC
>JBKJKJ010000111.1:0-11451 GCA_046597455.1 Burkholderiales bacterium | reverse complement strand
ACGCACCACGATTTTCGCGGCGCACTGACGGTCGCAGAACCGTGGTCTGACACTGGGGCTTGTCCCCTCGGGCGAAACCCCGTCCTTGGCTGCGCTGCTCCGGCGCCTCAGAGGGGCTCCAAGGCCGCGCCCAATCCGGCGCAGATCAACGGCGAAAGCGTGAGGCTGAAGACGAAACTTCCCGCGAGGGGCTTCTCTCGGCCAGGAGCGGAAGTTCGGACCGGCAACGCGGATTCAAGTCGCGCCTGCCATTCGGCGTGCGTTTCAACCGAAGGTTCGACGCCAAACATCGCGCACGCTTCACAGGGGCATACCGTGGAGATGTGTAGCTTGAGGTCCGACGGCGCTCCACCACGCCGCGGAGGCCGCCCGAGACCCGACGCCCACGTGCGCGTTGAATGACGACAAGCGATAGGGAATGCGGCCGGCACACGGAGGGTGTCGGCGGCGATATAGTTACTCCTCCAGAAACGGCAATCAGCAAAGCGGAGGAAGCCCGGATGACCGACGTCACGACATTTACGCATGCGGCCGCCGCGAGCGTCGCGATCGCCCGCCAGCTCAAGGGGCAGCGGAAGGAATTCTCCGACTTGATCGACGACGCCGGCAATCAGTACGTCGACCTCGTCATGGAAGGCGGTGGCGTGCTCGGGATCGCTCTCACCGGCTACACCTACGTACTGGAGCAGGCTGGAATCCGTTTCCTCGGCGTCGGCGGCACGTCGGCCGGGTCGATCAACGCGCTGATGATCGCCGCGCTCGGCACGCCTTCCGAGGCGAAGAGCGAGAAGCTCCTGTCGGTTCTGGCACGCATGCCGATGGAGGATTTCATCGACGGCGACAGTGACGCGCGCGATTTCTCGCAGGCGATGCTCAACAAAGCACGCATGACAAAGCTCCTCTTCAAGGCCGCACAGGTGATGGACAACCTCAGGGAAGACCTCGGCCTCAATCCGGGCGAGCGTTTCCGCGAGTGGCTGAGCGGAGAGCTCGCGAAAGCGGGCGTCAGGACCAATGCCGAGCTTCGGGCACGGCTGCACACCAAACCAGCGGGACTGCGCAACCGCAACGGCGGCGTGCTGACCGACGCCGACTGCCACGGCGTGCTGGCGATGGTCGCGGCCGACGTCACCACCGAAACCAAGGTCGAGTTTCCGAAGATGGCCGAGCTCTATTGGGACAATCCCGACAGCGTCGATCCCGCATGCTTCGCACGTGCTTCGATGTCGATTCCGCTTTTCTTCCATCCTTATCGCGTCAAGTGCCCGCAATCGGACGCAGCGAGGGCGGCATGGAAGACGCTCGCCCGTTACGACGGCGCGGTGCCGGAGTCCGTGTACTTCATCGACGGTGGCATCATGTCGAACTTCCCGATCAACCTGTTCCACGAGCCTTTCAAGGTGCCGGTTGCACCGACTTTCGGCGCGAAGATCGGCGTCGAGCGTGAGGAACCGAGGAAAGTCGAGAACACTGCGCAGCTCCTCGGCGCGATCTTCGATGCTGCACGGCACACGCTCGACTTCGATTTCATCGTGCACAACCCCGACTACCGCCACCTGGTCGCCAGAATCAAGACCGGCAGTCACAACTGGCTCAACTTCGCCATGTCCGAGGAAGACAAGGTGGACCTGTTTCAGCGCGGAGCAGCCGAAGCCGCGGCGTTCCTCCAGGGCTTCGACTGGCCCGGCTACAAAAAACTTCGCGGCGATCTGAAGGACGCGTTCCTGACCAGCCGCGCGCTTCCGCGACGCTGACGTTTGGAAATCCGAGCGGGAAATCCGCGGACGCACCACGGTTTTCGCACCCGCGGACGGTCTCAGAACCGTGGTCTGACCCTGGGGTTTGCCCACGATGCGGGCAGCAGAGCGTCGTTCTCAAGCATGGCAACGTCCGCGTCGGCTTCACCGGTCCGGCCGGAGTTCCAGGGCATCGATATTGCCGAGGACGGCGAGGACTGTCTCGACTTGGACCATGTCAAAGTCATCTCTGTTCGGCTCCTCATGGGTGCCCTTGTTCAAGAGGGTCCAGACGAGGTTTTGCTCGGGAATGCCAAGGATCGCGTTCAGGTTTTCCAGGAGAGGCTGCTTGCTCGCGTGTGTAAAGGTATGCGTGTCCCGCAGCTTCGTGCGAAGAGCGTCGCAAAGAGTTCGCAGCTGCGGCTCCTTGCCCGGGCCCTCGATCTGCACCGAGATGTTCCCCACACGGTGTGACTCGAGCCACTTCCACGCTTTGTGGGTAAGCATTTCAAGCGACTTCCTGGCGTAGGAGAGGGCGTCGCGAGGATTGAACCGAGCGTCGATGGCCTCCCTCGCGCGCGCAAGGTAGTTTTGGCTGCCCGCGTCTGGATTCACGCGCGGCTGGTGATCGCCACGGTGGTGCAGCAGCACGTATTGATGGCAGTCTCGGCGCAGCTCCTGCGGCAAGTGGTTCTCGACATCCTTTACGAACTCGGGGCTGTGGCATGTGACGATGATCTGCGTCTGCCGGAAGCGCTCGGACTCGAAGATTGCCTGGCGAATGCCGCTGCGATGGTCGTGGTCGATCGCGTTGATTGCGTCGTCGAAGATGATCAGGGGAGCGCGCACGCTCTGCGCCTTGGCCAGCAGGATGGCGAGCCCCAGGCAGCGGATGTGGCCTTCGCTGAGCGCGGTGAGCGCGTTCACCCGCCGTTGGGGGGTGCCCCGGAAGGCGATCTCGATCATCCCTTCACCGGTCAGCGGCAACCGCAACTCCGCGAGCTTGTCCTCGTCCCGGTCGCCGTGGTTGAAGTCGTTGTAAAGCTCTATGGTGGCAGCATTGAGATCCGCCATCAGCGTTCCGGGGAGTTGCGCGCGGAAGCGCTCCAGCAACCCGTAGAAGCTGTCGTATGCTTGCTTGATCGGCCAGTCACGCTCGTTCCCTAGCGCTTCTTCTCGGGCCCGTCTGATCAGATCAGCGTTCGCCTCCTCCCATTGCGCGATGCGCGCGCGAGCCTGCGCGGCGTCCTCGATGACGCGGGCGCGCAAGGTGTCGTGCTCGGCCATCCAAACGCGGGCGTCGTTCAGGCGGCTTTGTTCGGCGAGATCCGCCTCTCGCGCTTGCAAAGCTTTTCGCGTCGCGATGTCGCGAGCGGCTGCTCTGTCGGCCACCTCCAAAAGTTGCGAGAGCGGCGGCGTAGCGCCGGTCTGATCTGTTTCTGGCCGGTGCACGGGCACCCACCAGTCGGGGGTGTCAGGGTTGCGAGGCAGCCCGCGCAGGTAGGCGTACACCGGGGTGTCCGCCTGATCTTCGCTGAGCAGGAACTCTTCGAGACTGCGAAGGCCGGTGCGCAGCTCGCGGCTCGCCTCGTCGAGCGCTCTACGGAGCCGCTCATTGTCCGCTTCGAGCCTGGCGAGCTCCTCGAGCTGCGCCAAGCCGTCCTGGGCGCGCTCGAACGGATTGCTGGCGACCTGCTCGATCGGCGTCAAGCACGCCGGGCAATGGTCCGAGTACGCAGCGCCAAGAGATTGGACGGCGGCGAAAAGATTGCGGAAGGAGACCTGGCTGCGCCTTTCGTCGAGCCCGCGCTGCGAAGTCGCGGCTATCTCGGAGCTCGAGTCGGCGTTGGTGAATAGTTCAGCGACCCTCTTCCGCGAGTTGCCCGTGATCGCGGGCATCAGTCCGCGCAATTTGGTGTCGAGCTCCTGCAGCCTCCCAGGCCGTTCCGGGGAGCCGACCAAGCCCCGCAGTCCGTCGTAAGTAAGGGCATCGGCGAGCGCGCCCGCGTAGTCGGCCGCTGCCTGGTCCAGCGCTCGAAGCTTCTCCGCTTCGCCGTCACGGACTTCCTCGTCGGCGCGCAGCGCCTGCCGCCTACCCGCGAGCTGTGTTTGAAGGGTCGCGCCCAAAGTGAGCGTCGCGTCCATCGACTCGTTGAAATGCGCGGCGAAGTCGTTGAACTGATCCATCCCGAACAACGTTGCGATCAGGTCGCTCTTGCGACCTGGCGGCGTCGCAGCGATCCGGGAGAAGTTGTCGATACGGTTCTTCTCCACGAACAAGAACCGGAAGGCGTCTTCGTCGGCGGTGACGCGCACCTCGCGGCCTTCGGCGTCCGTGGCCATCACCACAGGATCGACGAAGCGCCCTTCGTGGATGTTGGCGAGATAGTCGCGCTGCTCGATCCGCTTCGATCCGGCCTCTTCGACTGAGCCGCGCAAAGCGTATTCCAACGCCTCGCACAGGCTGCTCTTCCCGCTGCCGTTCGGCCCGTAGCAGAGCACAACGCGCTTGCTCAGGTCGAAGACCTGCTGGCTGCGAAACCCGCGGAAGGGGCCCAGCGTCAACCGGAGCAGGCGCGCCCACGGCCATTGCCCCGGCGGGGTGACATCGGGCAGTTGCGGGAGGTCCGCCGTGGTCCCGGCGAGGTGCTGGCGCGCGAGTCTCGCGAGAAGCTGCGAGCGATTGTTGTGCTGCCTGGCTGTCGCCGCGACTGCGCTGAAGTGGGCGAGCACCAAGTTCGCAAATCTGGGCGCCCACTCCGGAGCTTGGCGCTCCGGCTCGTGAAGCCAGCGCACGAAGCGCTCGAAGTCTTGCCTTGCGGTCCCCATCCGGCTCTCCTCCATCTTCGCCATTCCTCGCGCACAGGCTCAGGCATCAAGTCGCGACTAGCAGCAGCACTGCTGAATACCCGCACCGGCTTGGGTGCGGCCTCGGAGCCCCTTTGAGGCGCCCGAGCAGCGCACGGCTTGCCGTGACGGCTGCGGACACTCCGGGATCGCCACGTCGCCCGCTGTCGCAGCTCCTCGCGATGACGGTTCATGTGCGAGACGCGGCGCCGAACAGCGGCGAGAAGGGTTCGGCCAGGCTGGCGCGCGGACCGTGCGCCACGAGATTGCCACGCCTACCGGCTCGCAATGACGAACTGGGAAGGCCGTGTGCCACGGGATTGCCGCGCCTACCGGCTCGCAATGACGACCCCCCCAACACACAGGAAGATCACCCCTCAGACTATGGACAGATGTTCCGAGAGTCCAACGTTGTGCGCCCTTAGTCCTTGATGCCCAGCAGCTTCGCCGCGGTTCCGCCGAGCATCGCGATGCGCTCGTCGTCGCTGAATCCCGGCGCATTCATGATGTGCGTCACCGGATCCTCGTGCCAGGGGATCGGGTGGTCGGTGCCGATCATCAGGCGATCCGAGCCGACTTCCGCCGCGAGGTGCCGCAGTGCTTCGGACGTGAACACGAGCGTGTCGTAATACATCATCTTCAGGTATTCGGTCGGCTTCTTCTTCAGCTTCACTTCCGGATTGCAGTGCCAGGGTGCGACGCGGCAGGGATGATCGGAGCGCGGCGCGTAGGAGGGCAGGTAGCCGCCGCCGTGGGCCGAGCAGATCTTGAGATTCGGGAACCGGTCCAGCGTGCCTTCGAAGATGAGCTTCGAAAGACAGATCGTGGTATCGAGCGGATTGCCGATGGTGTTGGCGAGCCAGCCGTTGCCTTTGAAGCGCTCGTTCAATTGTGGCGTGCTCTGCGGATGGATGAAAACGAGGACGCCGAGCTCTTCGCATTTCGCCCAGAAAGGATGAAACTTCGCGTCGGAGAAGTCGGATCCAGCGCAGCTTGCACCGACGGCGGGGCCTTTCATGCCGAGCTTTTTCACCGCGTGCTCGAGCTGCTCGGCGGCGAGCTTCGGGTCCTGCAGCGTGACGGAAGCGTAACCCATGAAGCGGTCGGGATGCTTCGCGCACAATTCGGCGAGCGTCTCGTTGTTGATTTTGCAGACTTCCGCGGCTAAATCACGCTCCGCCTTGTACCAGAACGGATTCACGCTGATCACTTCGATGTCGATGCCCTGCGTGTCCATCGCGGCGATGCGCTTCGGTCCCATCTCGTCCAGGTCGGGGAAATTATGCTCGCCGAGCTGATGGCCCATCAGCTCCATCGCTTTCGGGATGACCGCGTGCGCGTGTATGTCGATCGTCTTCACCCGCTTGCCCTTGATGACGGTCTGCCTGCGCTGGCCGCCCGCCTGGGGCGCCGGCGAGGCATCGCTGGTCGCGCTGCAGCCGTGAAAAATGATGGAATCGCCGGTCCTGCCGGTGTTTGTCTTACTCATTTGCATTCTCCCTGGTTGGAACTTCAACGTAAGTCGGGCATCCGTTTCTTCACCGCCGTCGCCTCGACATTATTCATCCTGCGCCCCTCGTCAGGCGCGCAGGTTGCGGCATCCCGCACGTCACTCCACGCGCACCCCTGCATCCTTCACCCACTTCGCCCACGTCTTAACGTCGCTCGCGAGCTGCTTGCTGAGCGCCTGCGGAGAGCTGCCCACGAAATCCGCGCCCATGTCGGTGAGCCGCGTCTGCACGTCCGGACGCTTGAACACTCTCACCATCTCGGCGTTGAGCTTGTTGACGATCGGCGCCGGGGTCGCAGCGGGCGCGATGACGCCGTACCATTCCCTGATGTCGAGCCCGGGGGGAGGCGGAAGGCCGGCTTCGGTCATCGTCGGCGTGGCAGGGAGCGCTGGCATGCGTTTTTCGCTGGTCACCGCGATTGGTCTGAGGCGCTTCGAGTTGATGAGAGGCATGGCGGAGGGCATCGAAGTGAAGCCGAAATTGACCTCGTTGCCCGCGAGCGCCGTCAGGGCAGGGCCCGCGCCCTTGAACGGGACGTGAATCATGTCGGTGCTCGTCAGGCGCTTCATGACCTCGCCCGCCAGATGATGCAGCGATCCCGACCCGGACGATGAGAACGTGATCTGGCCCGGCTTTTCCTTGGCGAGGCGAATCAGATCCTGCAACGTCTTCACCGGTGAGGCCTGGGGCACCACGATGACATTCGTCACCCACGCGAGCAGCGAGACGCCGGTGAAATCGCGCACGGCATCGTAGGGAAGGTTGCCGTAGGTGCTGACGCTGATGGTAAAGGGGCCGCTCGGCACCATCATGATCGTGTAGCCGTCCGGCGCGGCTTTCGCAACCATCGACGCCGCAATGGTGCCGCTCGCGCCGCCGCGATTGTCGACCACCACCGTCTGGCCGATCGACTCGGGCATGTGCTGCGCCAGGATGCGAGCGAGGATGTCGGTCGCGCCTCCGGGTGGAAATCCGACCACCAGCCGGATGGGGCGATCGGGGTAGGCGGTTACGGCGCTGCCCTGCGCATGCGCTTGCTGGCCGGCGATGCCGACACTCGTGAACAGTACTGCGGCGACTACTAGTTTTCTCATTGCGTTCTCCTCGTATCGCGGTGCATCAGTGCAGACCCGCGCGCCGCATATGGTAGTCCACAAAGCTCGCGGTCAGGGCGGTTCATCGTCCCGCGCGGCGTCTGACGACACTCCGATCCACCTCATCGTCATGCTGGCGCACGCCGGCATCCATGGTTAACGTTCTGATCGAAATGGATTCTGGCCTTCGCCAGAATGACGCTGGCGGGTCCACCAAGGCGTATTCAGAGATGACCTAAGCCCCCCGTTCCGCAAGTGCGACGAGTTGCTTATGCACCTCCGGCGCTATCGGAATGCCGGTCTTGCGATTGCGCTCACGCACCTTGAATGCACGCTCGGACGGGATGCGTATGGGCTCGTCAGGATGGAGCGGCGGGGTGTTGCGGATGTTTTCGATGAGGTCGCGCAGCGCGGCTTCGAATTCGCTGCGCGGCATCAGCACTTCGGGATCGAAGACGAGAAACATGAACGCGTAGTCCTGCTTCGGCTTGTAGGCTCTCGCCGAGCCGGCCAGCAGACACATCGCCTGAATGCCGAGTGACAGCGCATAACCCCGATGGTCGCCGAAAGGAAACACGCCGCCTTTGAGGGCTTCGTTCGGATCGGTCGTCGGCGTGCCTTTGGAATCGAGTGCGATACCTTCGGGAAGGTCTTGGCCGGTGCGCGAGCGCAGGATGACTTCGCCGAGCATCATGCCTGCGGTTCCGAAGTCGACGATGAACGGGTCTTTGGCGGCCGGAAATCCGAACGCGATCGGATTCGTGCCGAGCGCCGGCTTCGCGCCGCCGTGCGGCAGCACCAGGTGCGTTCCGGTTGCGAGATGGATGCCGACCAGTCCCTCGCGCGCAATGTGCTCAAGGTAGTATGCATTGCGCCCGCTCAACTGGCTGTGATACATGCCGACGATCGCGATCCGGCTTTTCTTCGCCTTGGCGATCGCGACTTTCATCGCCTGATACACCGCGTAATAGCCCAGGTTATTGCCGCCGTCCATCATCGCGGAGATCTCGGTCTCATGCACGATCTCGATGGCGCTGCGTGGCTCGTGGGTGCGCGGGCTGTCGTTGATGGTGAGGATGCGCGGAAGGCCGGCGAACGGATAGCCGCAGAGCGCGGCGTCGACCAGATGCGCGGTGATGACCGGCGCCTGCTCTTCCGGGAAGCCGATCGCGCGCAGCGCCCTGATGCCGAGATCGGTCGCGTCTGCGACGCTCAAGATGATGTTTTCGCTCATTCTCGAATAATCCTGGGAGTGAAGTGAGATAGCCCGATTCTCCGGATACTTCTGAATACAGACAAGACCCGTAGTGGCGCTAATCGCCGAAGCAGTGCAGTCGGCGGGGCCGGCAACGCATGGCGGGTCTGATACGCTAGTGTAGTGATTCATAAGTTCACTTCACAATCCGTTCGTCCTGAGCCCTTCGACCAAGCTCAGGGCAAGCTACGGCAACGGGTGCCGAAGTCGAAGGATGAACGACGAACAACGCCCTTCATGCTTCGACTTCACAGCGTTACGCTCAGCACGAACGGAAGGCGAAATCACTGATACAGGCCACTGGCTGCGCGCAAGACAAAAACGGAAACGATGTCCTTCGTAATAGAAATTTCGCTCAAGATCATCGCAGGCACCGCTGCATTCGGTCTGTATCGATACTGGTCCCGGCGCGCGCATCATTCCCGTGCAGGAATGATGCTCACATTCCCCGCTCTCAACGGTCTGGGTCTCGCGCTCACGGGGGATGCAGGAACCAGCGCGAAGGCAGCAGCCATGCTGCCGATGATCGCGGTTAACGGCGTGCTGTGTTTCGCTGCTGTCGTGTCAGCGCGCATGCTGGGTCGAGTCTCGAAACTGACTGCTTTCGCTCTCGGTAGCGCAGCATTGCTGGCGTGGCTGGGGGCTGCCTGGGTCATACCGCCACTCAAGTGGGCCTGGCACATGCCGCTGCTGCTCATATTCGTGGCGTGGGGTTGGGTCTGGTCGCGGCGCACCTGGCCGATGCAACCTTCACCGACGCCGGTGGTAACGGAACCGTGGTGGACCGACCGATGGCTGTGGGCGTTCAGCGCAATCCTGGGCTTGTTGCTGCTCGTGGCGGAGGTCTGGGGTTCATATCATGAGGCGGTCGGCAAAGCGAGCGCGCTGCCACTGCTGCCGCTCTTCGGTCTGGCATCTCAGATGACACGAGGACCGGGTGCGCTCGAGCGGTTTCGAGGCACTGTGCTATTCGGGCCCGCCCTGGCGATCGGATTCGTGATGGCCGCTTCTTTCCTGATTCAGCACGACGTATTGACAGCGGTGTTACCGGTGCCGCGAGCTGTTTCGGCAATGTTGTATGTCGCTTTGGGGTGGCTCATGTGCATCAAGACCATAGAGCTGATCGCCGAACGCGCTGAACGGGGCGATTAGCGAGGCTGCCCCGTGCGGGGTTTTAGAAAAAAGCAGTAAAAAGGGGCCAGCCTCAGATGGGCGTTGTCTTGGCGAGCAGCCGCCGCGCTTGCCGCAATGTTTGCGGACGCTCCGAGATCGCCGCGTGCGCCTTCCGATGACCGCTGACGTGCGGGTGGCAGCCTGACGGGGCGGGCCGTGTCCGCCGTCGCGCGTATCTGTGTTTTATCGAGAGTGGGCGAGATTCACTGATCCGGCCTGATCCCCGCGTCGCGGATGACCTTGCTCCACTTCTGCATCTCGACGTTCAGGAAAGCCGCGAATTCCTTCGGCGTGCTCCCCACCGCTTCCGCACCGTCGAGCCGAAAGCGCTGGGCGACGTCAGGCAACTGCACGATGCGTGCGACTTCTGCGGACAGCTTGTTGACGATGGCCTGCGGGACGCCGGCGGGCGCGACCACCCCCTGGAAGGCTTCCGCACGGTAGCCGGGCAGGGTCTCGCCGACAGTCGGCACGTCGGGCATGCTCGACTGGCGCTTGACGCTGGTGATCGCGACGGCACGCAGCTTCCCGGACTTGATGTGCGGCGCGGCGGATATCGTTGTCGTGAACAGCATGGTGATGCGGCCGCCGATGACATCGGTCACGGCGGGGGGAATGCCTTTGTAGGGCACGTGGATCATGCTCACACCCGCCGCGCGCTGGAACATTTCAGCCGAGAGATGGGGCGCAGAGCCGGCGCCGGGCGTCGCGAAAGTCAGCTCGCCCGGCTTCGCCTTCGCCAGCGTGATCAGGTCCTTGACGGACTTGCCGGCAAAGGAGGGCGTGACGACGATCACGTTGGGTTGAGAGTTCAACTGCGTGACCGGTGTGAAGTCCTTGCGCGGATCGTACGGCAGCTTCGGATAAAGACCCGGATTGATGGCGAATGTGGTCGTGATCATCAGCAGGGTGTAGCCATCCGGCGCGGCCTTCGACGCGATTTCCGTCCCCACGATGGTAGCCGCGCCGGGGCGGGTATCGACCACGATGTTCTGCCCCCATATCTCGGTCAGCTTCTGCGCGATCAGCCGGGTGCTGATGTCGAGTCCGCCGCCCGGTGCAAACGGCACGATCACGCGGATCGGCTTGACCGGATAGTTGGCGTCCTGGGAAAAGGCAGCGGTGGTGAATGCTGCCAACGCAATCGCAGAAACACAAAGAGCTCTCATGAGCCATGCATCCGCTTCTTCACCGCCGCCGGCGTGCCTTCGAGGTCCATGTCCGCAAGTGACGGACCGCACTTCCACGGATCGACGCCGAGCAGCACGCCGAGGATCTCCGCGAAAGCGCGGTGCAGCGGCACCGCGATTCCCGCCTGGTCGGCGAGCTGCACGCACGGCACAATGGCATAGGGCAGGTCTACCAACTCCCACTCACGCCAGATGTCAGGCTGGAAAGGCGGGAATGACTTGTACACGGGATTCTGCATCGCCTCGTAGAAGGTCGTGCTGCTGAAGCCGTAGTACTGCTCGATCGCCTTCGCCATCGGCGTGTGCTCGACGCCATAGGCCTCGCAAACGCACTTGCGCTCGGCGTCCAGCGCGTCTCCAAGGACGCCTGCCGAGGGCACGACGCCCTCTTGGTAAAAGCCGAACTTCCTGCCCTCGAGCTTCGCGCGCTCCATCGCGCCCACGTTCGGCAGCACCATCGCCGGGTGCACGATCAGGTTCAGGTTCTCGAGCCCGGTCTGGAGCGCCGACGACGCCGCTGCGAAGTCCGGGAACAGCGGCTTCAGGACCGCAAGCGCCTCGGCCGAGCGCGAGGCCGGCACCGTCGCGATCCGAATGCCTTTGCGCAGCCCTTTGGGCGTCACCACCGTGCCGTTGATCCGCGCG
>JBKJKJ010000107.1:0-2894 GCA_046597455.1 Burkholderiales bacterium | reverse complement strand
GTCGCTGCGAACCTTGTGCACGCGTCACGGCGCGCTCCTCATTTTCGACGAGGTGATGACCGGCTTTCGTGTCGCGCTCGGCGGCGCGCAGGCGCTGTACGGGATCAAGCCGGATCTGACGACGCTTGGCAAGGTGATCGGAGGCGGCATGCCGGTCGGCGCTTTCGGCGGGCGCCGCGACATCATGCAGTCGCTGGCCCCGCTCGGCCCCGTCTATCAGGCCGGCACCCTGTCCGGCAATCCGGTCGCGCTCGCGGCGGGCCTGGCAACGCTGAAGCTCGTGCAGGCACCGGGTTTCTACGACAGGCTGGGTGCGACCGCCCGTGCGCTATGCGACAGGCTGACGGCAGCGGCACGCGCGGGCGGTGTGCCGTTCTCGGCGCACAGCGTCGGCGGCATGTTCGGGCTGTATTTCCGCGATGCGGTGCCGCAGTCGTATCAGGAAGTCATGCAGTGCGACGTAAGCGCCTTCAACCGCTTTTTCCACGCGATGCTGGCTGAAGGGGTGTACCTCGCGCCCTCGGCTTTCGAGGCGGGATTCGTCTCGTCAGCGCACGGCACGGCTGAGATCGACAAGACCGCAGCCGGCGCAGTCAGGGCGTTCGCACGCCTGAACAGCTAGGACGCCGCGACTCCGGCGTGTCGTTCACTTCTAGACACGCCTTGGTGATCTGGCGTGGCGGGTCACAACGTTCCGTACGAGTGCAGCCCAGAGAGGAACATGTTCACGCCGATGAAGGCGAAAAGCGTGACGAAAAGACCGACGATAGCCCACCACGCCAGCAGCGGACCGCGGACACCCTTGATGAGGCGGGTGTGCAGCCATGCCGCGTAGTTGAGCCACACGATCAGCGCCCACGTTTCCTTCGGATCCCACGACCAGTAGCCGCCCCACGCTTCGGCGGCCCACATCGCCCCCAGTATCGTTGCGATCGTGAAGAAAGCGAAACCGATGGCGATCACTTTGTACATGAGATCGTCCATCACCTCCGCGGACGGGAACACGCTGCGGAATCGGCCGCTGTCCACCAGCAGATACGGGATGGCGATCATTGCGGCGATCGAAAAAGCGCCGTAGCCGATGAAGTTGGCGGGCACGTGGATCTTCATCCACCACGACTGCAGGGCGGGCACCAGCGGCTGGATCTCGTGCGCACCGCGATCGAACGTGTACCACAGCAGGAACCCGACGGCGGCCATGATGACGAGCATGACGAAAGCGCCGAGCTGGCGCGTGGCCGAGCGCCCTTCGTAATAGAGATACAGAAGCGACGTGATGATGCAGAAAAGAACGAAGACTTCGTACAGATTGCTGATCGGGATGTGACCGACGTCAGGACTGATCAGGTAGGACTCGTACCACCGCGAGAGGAGCCCGATCAGGCCCATGGCGACCGCGCTCCAGGTCAAACCCGTGGCCAGTGAGCCGGCTGCGCCGCGCGGTGCCGCGAGAGCGGTCCAATACCCCAGCGTCGAGAGCGCGAAAAGGACGCTCATCCACATGATCGCGGTCTGGCTGGAGAGGAAATACTTCAGCCCGAAGACCTGCTCGGCGCGCGCGAGGTTGCCCGCGTAGAGCGCCACGGCTGCCAGCCCGCCGGCCGCAATCACCGCAAGCAGAACGCGTATGCCTTTCCAGTGCCACCCGAGGCCGATCAGGGCGAGCGCGGCGCCGATCAGGACCCCGCGCTCGTAGTTCTCCATGAACGCCCCGTAACGCGCCAATGCGTAGACCGCGCCACCTGTGACCAGCACGGCATAGAGCCAGTCGGCCCACGACAGGCGTTTGAGCAGGGGCTGAGGTAGTGACAACGAATGGGCAAGTTCCACGCTAGACCTCTATCAGTTGAGCCAACGCCTCACGGTGACGCGCCACTTCGCGCTCGAACTCGAGGCTGGGACGGTTCGTCGACATGGCAAACAGCACGGCGCCTGCCGCGGGTTGGACCAGCAGCCACAACCGCCGTTCGCGTAGATAAAACATCGCGAACACCCCGAGCACCAGCAGCAGCGACCCGCCATAAACGATATTTTTACCCGGCGAGCGCGTCATCTGCAATCCGCTCGCTTTGACCTCATCGTAACGGTTCAGCTGCAAATACACCGGCGCACCGAAATGAAAGCTGTCGCTCACCGCGTTCAGACTGTCGCGAACGAAAAGACCGGTTGCGTCATCGGCGGGAGCGGGCCCCCGCTTCCCCTCGGCACGAGAGAGCTGCAAGGCTTCGAACGCCGCGCCTTCGAGGACTTTGAGGTACACCTGGGCCGCTTTTTCCTGCTCCGCCTGAGGGACCGCCTTGCCGAGGAAATCGGCGACCGCCTCGAAACCGCCGCGCGAGAACAGCTCCAGCACGCGCTCAGCGCTTTCGGCGAGGCGTTCGCGCATGGTTGCGCTCACGCCATCGCCGCTGGCCGCTTCTTTCGCGAAGCGCCGCGCGATATCGGCGCGGGCAGCCGGGTCGAAAAGTTTGGCACGCAGCGCCATATGCCCTTCGATGCTGCCTTCGCGATCGAGCGGAAGACGCAGATATCTGAACGCTTCGTTGGGGCTGGCGCGCACCCCCGTCAGCAGAAACCAGCGCCCTTCCAGCTCTAGAGGCAGCATGTAGTTGTGATACTCGTGCGCCTGCCCCTGCGCGTCGCGCAGCTTGAACTGGAAGCTGGGGCCCACGTTGCGCATGTCTTTGCCTGACGTATCGGCAGCCCCCGAGCCGAGCTGGGCGAGCATTCGCTTCGATACGCTGGCGACGTTGACCCGTGAGCTGCCGGTGTCGCTCAGGGTCTCGATGTTGAAGGGGCGAAAATCGGAGAACTCGATACGATATTCGGCATTCCCGCTCTTCAGCTGAGTCCCCGCGTTGACCGCTCCGGCCAGCGGAAACGGCGCCGCGCGC
>JBKJKJ010000427.1:0-12737 GCA_046597455.1 Burkholderiales bacterium | reverse complement strand
TCATGTGGTGAAACCCCGCCAGCGTGTGCCGGGCGCCAGGGGGTTGTGCTCGCACTCGCCTCGACCAGGAGACCGGCTTCCCCTTCGGGGAGGGGCGACCACAACCCCCTGGCGCCCGGCACACGCTGGCGGGGTTTCACCACATGATTCCCCCAGACGAACGAGACGGGTCCGCGCTTTCCCCTGACGAAGTCCGTTCGTTTCTGAATATGCTCGCGGTGCTTCGCGCGCGTATCGATGGTGTCAGTCATAGGACCTCCTGGAGCTCGTCCCCGCCCTCGCTCCATTTACTCCGCCCGCACGCCCGCCCGCCGCAGCATTGCAGCAAGCAGTCCTCCCACGCCACCAGCACCAACCACACACATTTGCATCGCAGGCCTTTCTGAAACGAGACGCCCATTTTTGGATCTTACCCTACCTTATGGACGCGGCAGGCGCGAACTGATGGAATGCAGGTTCCCGACGTCGACGATATCGTCTGCGACGTCGACATCAATGAATGGAAGTACATGAGATCAGGCACTGTGTTAGCGCGGGGTTGTCGTGGCGTTGGTGACCTGGACTCCCGGACGTTGCTGCCAAGAGAAAGGAGAACAAAGTGAAACTCGTGCTATTCCAGAAAGACGCAGACGTGTTGCCGGGCGTAATGAACGAGCGCGGCATCGTCAGCATCGCCGATCTGGTGAAGCTCGGCGCCACGCCGCAGCTCACGATGACAGGCATCATCGATGACTTCGACAGGCTGCGGCCTCGACTGGAGCGCCGCGCGACAGAAGGCGACGCCACGCCACTCGAGAACGTTCGGCTCCGCGCACCGCTGCCGCGTCCCGGAAAAATCCTCGCCTGTATCGCCAACTATTGGGAGCACGGGGCGCTCGAAGCGCGGCCGCTGAATATGTTCCTGAAAAATCCCGATGCGGTGATCGGGCCGGGCGATACGATCGTACTGCCCGAATTCAACGAGCCATGGATTTTCATGCACGAGGCCGAGCTCGCGCTGGTGATCAAGGGCCCGGCAAAGATGGTGAAGGCGAAGGATTGGGAAAGCGCCGTCTTCGGCTACACCGGGATGATCGATGTGTCCGCGCGCGGCGACGGCCGGCGCACATGGAAGACCGGTAGCTGGCTCGGAAAGTCTTTCGACACGTTCGCACCCCTCGGGCCATGTGTCATTACGCGCGACGAGATTCCGAATCCCAACGATGTCCTCGTCCGGTTCTGGGTCGACGGACAGTTACGCCACAACTACAACACCGACGACATGGAACACCTCGTGCCCGATCTCGTCGAGTTCGCATCGACGATCATGACACTCAATTCCGGCGATGTGATCTCGTGCGGCACGAATCACGAAGGTCTCGGCCCGCTGCAGGACGGCGAAGTCGTCGATTTCGAGATCCAGAACATTGGCCGCATGCGCCTTGACGTGCACGATCCGCTGAAGCGCACGTGGGAGAAGGGCATTTACATGGGCGCCGATTCGACCAACCCGGAAGCGGTGAGACGTAACCGGCCGCCGGAGGTGCGTTAGCTGTGGATTCAAGAGCTCGGCGAGCACGCATCCATGGCCGCACCGATTTCCGCGGCACGGGGTGGTAGCGGCCTCACCTATCAGCTACGGCCATTCGGACGGGACGGTCGAGACCAACGAGCAATCCATGAACCGGGTAATGAACCGCCACCAAGTCCAGAGGTCGCTCACTTTATTGAGCTGAAGGTATTCGTGGCCGGCAATACCGCCGGCGCGCGTCACATCCACCTGGGTGAATCCGGGTTGGACGGCAACCAGACGACCACCCGCACCGGCGCTCAGCAGGTCTCGTAAAAACAGGATGGCGACTGGAAGCTGCTGGCGCGGCAGGGGTTCAGGCTGCCGGTATAAGCGGCCGGCAGCGAGTGCCGTCTACCCCACCGGCCACTTGAACACCCGGGTTGCCGTGCCGTGCATCATCATCTGCACGTCGGCTGCCGGCAGATAGGCCGCTGCATACTTGCGGATGATGTCGGCGTTCTGCACATAGGTGCCGCGGTTCTTGCCCATGGTCTGGGTCTGGTCCGAGGCCCACATCAGGCGCTCGGCGCCGTAGGCCGCGTGCACGCGCTTGATCAGCGGATGCAGGTCCTCATACTCCGGTGGCGGGCTGCCCGACACCAGCGGCAGCGACGACACCTTCACCTGCACGTTGGGAAAGCGCGCGAGCGATTCCATCGCCTGCACTTTGCTCTCGCGCGCCTCGCCGGGAACGGCCCACGCGAAGTGGTCGACGATGAAGGTGAGGTTCGGATACTTCTTCAGCACCGGCTCCATCAGGGCCGGGCCGCCGCGGGTCCAGACGGCCACCGCCATGTCCTGGTCGATGCACGCCTTCCACACCGGCTCGAATGCGCCTTCGGCGAACATTTTCTGATGCTCAGGTTCGTTCATCGACAGGCGCAGGCTGCACACGCCGGGCTGCTCCAGCCAGCGCGGCAGCAGTTTGTATTGCTCGGGCAGCGTGGGAACGAACCAGGCCATGACGCGAAAGCGCTTCGGATACTTGGCGGCTGCCGCCTGGGCGCAGGCCGGGCTGCGATTGGGGGCGACACCGGCCGGGGAAATCACGGCACGGTCGATTCCCGCTTCGTCCATCAGCCCGAGCATGCGCTCGGCGGGCATGGGCTCGGGCAAGTGCGTTTGCCCTTTCGGGTCCCATGGGTCTTCAGGCGTATTCTCGTTCCAGATGTGTACTTGTGCGTCGGTGATCATGCGCTCCTCGCTGGGATTGGATGGTTTGTTGATAAAAGCTGCCAGTCAGATTCGTATGCCGTGCGCAACGAGTATATATTCTCTGCTCACGCTCTGGAGGACCTACCCGATGAGAAAAACCTTATCGTTGCTGGCGGTGACGGCCGGCATGCTGGCCTGTCTGTCGGTGTCCGCGCAGGACATGTCGCTCACGCGCCTCGATTGCGGCACCCCGCAAGCGCCCACATCGGTCAACCAGCAGTTCTCGGACACCTTTGCCTATGGCGATCTGAAGCTGCAGTTCGTCTTCAGCTGCTATCTCGTCAGGCACGGCGATGAATATCTTCTGTGGGATACCGGGCACTCGATGAGCGCGCCCAATGTGGCGCCTAAGGTCAGCGTAGTCGACCAGCTGGCGCAACTCAATGTGAAGCCCGATCAAATCAAGTACGTCGGCATCAGCCACTATCACGCTGATCATACCGGTCAGGTCGCGTCATTTCCGAAAGCGTTATTGCTGATCGGCAAGAACGAGTGGGATGCGATCACTGCACCCACCCCGATCGCGGGCGTCAATCATGCGCCGTTCCAGAGCTGGAAAAAGGGCGACAGCAAGGTCGAGCCGCTCGCCAACGACAAGGACGTGTGGGGTGACGGCACGGTCATCGTACTCGCGACGCCCGGACACACGTCTGGTCATCGCAGTCTGATGGTCAAGTTGCCGCAGAGCGGTACGTTCATCATCGCCGGCGATGCGGTGCACTTTCGCGAGAATTACGAGAGCAACGGCGTGCCCTGGTTCAATCATGACCGCTCGCAGACCCTCGCTTCGATCGACCGCATGAAGAAGCTCCTCGCGAACACGAAGGGCACGCTCATCATTCAACACGATGCGCGTGACATCCAGAAGCTGCCCGCCTTTCCCGCGGCAGCGAGATGACAGCCGGAGGACCATGTGAACATCGCCATCTTGACATTCGAAGGATTCAACGAGATCGACTCATTCGTGAGTCACCACATTCTCACTCGGGTGGACATCAAGGACTGGAACGTTGCAATCGCCTGCCCGTCCGAGACGGTCACGTCGACTGGCGGCATCCGTGTTTCCGCGCAGCAACCGCTCGAGTTTGCGAACGACGCCGACGCGGTTCTGTTCGGCGGCAGTCCTCGTAGCCGTCACATCATCGAAGACACGGCGATCATGTCCCGACTCAAACTGGACCCGAAGCGCCAACTGATCGGCTCGCAATGCGCGGGCGCGTGGTTCCTGGCGAAGCTCGGGCTGCTCGCAACCCAGCCTGTGTGCACGAGCCTCAATTCGCGTGCCGGCCTCGAAGCACTGGGCATACGCGTCCTCGACCAGCCATTTGTTGCGGGCGGCAACGTCGCAAGCGCCGGGGGCTGCCTCGCTTCGCCGTATCTCGCTGCATGGGTCATCTCGCGCTTGCTCGGTCGCGAAGCTGCCGAGAACGCGCTTCGCATCGTCGCGCCGGTGGGTGAAAAGGCGCAGTACGTGGCCAGCGTTCTCGGCGTCGTGTCGCCTTTAGCGACAGCCGAAGCCGAGGGCGTCGCCTGACCGCATAGCCGCTCAGAACGCCGCGCGACCGACGCAGGTCACTGCTGCGGGATACCCGCCTCCTTGATGACGCGCGCCCAGCGGGCGACTTCCCCGCGTACGAACTGATCGAACTCCTGGCGCGTCGTCGGCGACGGCGGCATCGCCACATCCTGCATGCGCTTCTCGACCTCGGGTGCGCGCAACGCCGTGTGCATGTCCGCGTTGATCTTGTCGAGTAGCGCCGCCGGCGTATGTGCGGGCGCCATGAGTCCGTACCAGGAATTCACTTCGAAGTTCGGCACACCGGATTCCTGCATCGTCGGCACGTCCGGCAGCACCGCGACACGTTGCGCGCTCGTGACCGCAAGCGCGCGCAGGCGCTTGCCCTGAACTGCTCCGGTCGAGAGCGGTGCGTTCGAGACGTTGATCGGCACCTGGCCGCCGATGGTATCGGTCACAGCCTGTGAGCCGAGCTTGTACGGAATGAACACGACGTCGAACTTCAGTTGCAGCTTCAAAAGCTCCATCGTGAGGTGCGGCGAAGTGCCGGCGAGCGAGGCGGAATAACTGAGCTTCCCCGGATTCGCCTTCGCGTAATCGACCATTTGCCTCACCGTCCTGAATGGCACCGACGGATGCACCATGATGACGTTGGGCGTCATGCCGATGCGCGTAATCGGCGCGAAGTCGCGTAGCTGGTCGTAGGGCATCTTCGCGTAGAGCGATACGGAGATCGCGTTCGACGCAATGTTGGCCTGGAGCAGCGTGTAGCCATCGGGCGCTGACTTCGCAACGTACGCCGATCCCAACGTCCCCGCGGCGCCGACGCGGTTCTCGACGACGACCTGCTGACCCCACAGCCGCGAGAGACGGTCGCTGATGGTACGCCCGACGATATCCGGTGAGGAACCGGCGTCGAACGGAATCACATACCGCACGGGTTTACCGGGATAGGCCTGCGCCCATACGCCGCCCGCGTGGATCGCGACCGCAACCGCAACGATGCCCCACAACGCATGCCGTTGTCCCCGCATCATGCACCTCCCCTGAAGAGCGCCGAACGGTGAATGACCTGCGGGGACAGTGTAACCGCGCCAGGCGCGCCGCGGTCAAGCGGGCTCTTCGAGGCCTTACTTGAAGTCCTTCGGAAATAGTGTGGTGCAGCGGCTCGCGTTCGTGGGCTCGGCCAGGACCTCCGGGGCGACTGCGCGCCAGCGTGCGTAATGCGCGCTCGCCCGATGGGCTTCCACGGCGGCTTCGTCGAGGTAGACCTCGTAGAAGAAGAACCTGTCCGGATCGCTGTTGTCCTGGAGCACGTCGAAACGCACGCAGCCTGGCTCGTCGCGCACCGAGCACGTTGAATCCTCGAGCGCAGCGGCCAGGAATTTCTCGCGCATTTCCGACTTTACCTTGAGCGGAACCACTAAGGCATACATCGTCATCCTCCTCATCAGTTGAGCAGCATACCCGCACGCTCAGCGCGCAGGCTCAATCATTTACCTGTTGTAACAGCCCCCCCACCCTCCGGTGAGGCAATGCTCTGAAGAAAGCCCTGCCCGCTCCTGCTTCTTCGCGATCGCCAGCATCGCGACAGCGAACACCATGTGTTCGTGGCGATGGCCCCGAAGAAATCGCAGGGTATGATGTGATTGCGAGGAGGCGATTTTATTATAATTTTTCCACGGGATCGCCACGCCTACGGCCTGCGATGACGCTCTATGACGCTGTCCAATCACGGAGGACGTTCAAATGCGCGCATTTGCTGCTCCTGCTTTTCAGGTCCTGAAGTTCGCACTCGCCGGCGCAATGCTCGCCGCGCTCACACCGCCCGTGCTCGCACAGGCCTGGAAGCCTGAAAAACCGGTCGAGATCATCGTCAGCTGCGCGCCGGGCTGCGGGCCGGACAATATGGCGCGCTTCATGCAGCGCATATTCGAGATGAAGCGCTACTTCGAAACGCCGGTTGCGATTCAGAACAAGGCCGGCGGCGGCGGCCTCGTCGCCCGCACCTATCTCAACCAGTTCGCAGCCAACGGTCACGGCCACTACCTCCTGCACAGCGACAGAGGCATCATCGCGTCGGTCGTGATGGGCCGTGCGCCCACCTACTCCGACGTCACGCCGATCTCCGTCCTCTTCACCGAATACATCGGCATCGCGGTGCGCGCCGACTCCCCGATCAAGTCCGGCCGCGACCTCATCGAGCGGCTGAAGAAAGACCCGGCGCAACACAGCTTCGGCATCGCGACCTCCATCGGCAACACCAATCATCAGGGCGTCGCCGGAGCGCTCAAAACCGCCGGCATCGATCTGCGCAAGACGCGCAATGTAGTGTTCCAGTCCGGCGCGCTCGCGATCATAGCGATGCTCGGCGGGCACGTGGACGTCGTGCCGGTGTCGCTGGGGAGCTGGGTGGACCACGTGAAAACAGGCGCCGTGCGCGTGATCACCGTCTCCTCACCCGAACGCGTGCCGGGGTTCTTCTCGGCCGTTCCGACGTGGCGCGAACAGGGCGCGGACGTGGTCGTATCCAACTGGCGCGCCATGTATGGCCCGCGCGGGATGCCCCCACCGCAAGTCGCATACTGGGAGAACACATTCCAGCGCCTCACCGACTCGCCCGAGTGGAAAGCCGAGATAGAGCGCCTCAACGCAACGACCAAGTTCATGGGCTCCGTCGCCATGAAGAAATACATGGACGAAGAGCACGCGGCGATCAAAGGCTTTCTTTCGCAGCTCGAGCTCGCAAAGAACTGACTCCGGGCGCCTCAGGACGACGCGCTGTGCCTGCTTCGCAGGAAGTGCCTTCGCCGCATCACCCACACGCGCAAGGAAAAGCGATAAGTCGTAGACTGCCAGGCAGGAGGGGACCCCTATGCACCGCACGATACTCGCGCTGACTGCAGCAGCAGGCTTTGTCGCGATTTTTCCGGCTGCCGCGCAAACCCATTCGACAAGCCCTCGTCCTGAGGCCGATTCGTTCACCCTTCGACTGGCTCAGGGCGAACGGACTCGGGCACTCGAAGGATCAGGGCAGGGCTATCCTGCAAAGCCGGTACGCGTGATCAACCCGTTTGCGCCCGGCGGGGGACTCGACCTCGCGCTGCGCCCCGTGCTGCAGAAGATGAGCGAAAGCCTGAAGCAGAGCTTCGTCGTCGAGAACCGCGCCGGCGCGGCCGGGAGCATCGGCACGGAAATGGTCGCTAAGTCACCGCCGGACGGCTATACGCTCGTCGGGGCGACGACCGGTACGATCACCATCAATCCGAGCACGTACGCGAAGCTGCCGTACGATCCGGCACGCGACCTCGCCCCTGTCACCAGCGTGGGCAGCGCATCTTTCGTGCTCGTCACCCATCCCTCTCTTGCGGTGCGCGACATAGGCGAGCTGGTGGCGCTGGCGAAGCGCAGACCCGGCGAGCTGACACTGGGTTCGCCGGGTTATGGCGGCATCAACCACGTGGCGGGCGAGTATTTCTCGCAGCTAACTGGCGTGCGCTTCACGCACGTCCCGTTCAAGGGCAGCAGCCCGATGCTGACCGACATCATCGGCGGTCACGTCATGCTGGCTTTCGACTCCACGCAGGCGACGCTGCCCCATATCCGCGCGGGAAAGCTCAAGGCGCGCGGCATCGCCGCCGAGAAACGCTCGCCCATCGCGCCGGAAATTCCGACCGTCCACGAAGCCGGTGGGCCCGCGATGGTGGTGTCGTCCTGGTATGGGCTGCTCGCGCCGGCCGGGACCCCGCGCGATATCGTCATGAAGCTTCATGCCGAGGCCGCGAAGGCGCTTGCTGCGCCTGATCTGCGCGAGCGTTACGCGACTAGCGGTCTCGAGCCGATTGGCAGCACGCCCGACCAGTTCGCGGCGCAGATACGCGCGGACACCGCTCAATGGGCGAAGGTCGTGCGCGCTGCGAACATACGCGCCGAATAGCAGCCGGGCTGAATGCATATACCGACCGCACCAAGTCGCCGTATCATCAGGACCGCAACCATCAACCCGACCAACAGCAGGGCGTTATCCCTCACGGAAGGAGCCGGCCATGGCGCGCATCAGACATATCGCGATTCAAACGCAGGATGAAGAGGCGACCAAGCGGTTCTACGTCGAGAATTTCGGGCTCGAGGTGGTGAGAAAGCTCGATAGCCCGCGCACTTCCGGTTATTACCTCACCGACGGCCATATCAACATCGCCATACTGCGCTTCAAGAACGACGTCGTTGCCGGCGCTGAACGCGGAACGGGCTGGAGCGGCATCCATCACATCGGTTTTCAGGTGGAGAGCCTCGACGAGACTGCGGCGAAGCTGGAGCGATCCGGCGCCGCCCATCCGCGCGATGACATCAACGTCGCGCTCGGCTTAGGCGCCGGCGGCGCGCCGGCGGGACACGGCAATGTCGAAGTTCGCTATGCCGGGCCGGATAACGTGAACTTCGACATCTCGCAAACCGGCTGGCTCGGAACGCCCAGCAACAAGGCTCATGACAAGGCAGACGTTCTCGTTACCTGAGGAACCTCTGAATAAGTCACGCGCGGAGCGCGTTGCCATCAGAACGTGATGAATTCAAGGAGTGTGGTGAAGCCAAAATCCGTTCGTCCTGAGCCCTTCGACAGGCTCAGGCCAAGCTACGGCAACAGGTGCCGAAGTCGAAGGATTAACGACGAACAACGCCCTTCATGCTTCGACTTCACATCGTTACGCTCAGCACGAACGGACGGCGAAATATAATGCGAACTTCAGAATCACGAGACTAGTAGTAAACGCCCGGTATCGAACCGCCGTCGATCGCAATGCTCTGGCCAGTGATCGCCGATGCGTACGGCGACGCGAGGAAGAGCACCAGCGGCGCGATGTCCTTCGGCTCGACGAGGCGCCCGATGGGGAACTGCTTGACGAAGCTCGCCTCGGCCTCCGCCTCGCTCACGCCGAGCTGCTTCGCGCGGGCTGCGAGGCGCTTCGGATAGCGGTCGGTCTTGGTGAAGGGCGGATGGACGGTGTTCGCCGTAATGCCCTGGGCTGCCACCGTCGAACTGAACTGCTTGACGAAGGCGGTGATGGACGAATTGCCGAGCGCGCTGGGCAGCGCGGTGGCGCCGGCCTGGCGTCCGGCAGTGCCGCCGATGCAGATCACGCGGCCGCGCCCCGACTTGCGCAGGTGCGGTAGCGCCGCGCGGCAGCAGCGCATGTAGGCGAGTGTCTTGCCGGTGAGCCGTTCCATCAGCCCATCGTCGTCCAGCGTCTCGATGTTGCCGCTGACCGCAGTCGAAGCGTTGTTGACCAGCACGTCGAGCCCGCCGAAAGCGTCGACCGCCGCCTGCACCGCGCCGATACACCCCTCGGCGGTGAAGAGATCGACCGCGACGGCTTTCGCCCTCACACCCTTTGCCGCGATCTTCGCTTCCGCCTCCGCGAGTGCCGCCTTGTCGCGGCCGCAGACGGCGACGTTCGCCCCCTCCTCCGCGAAGGCAAGCGCGATGGCGAGGCCGACGCCGCGATTGCCGCCGGTGACCAGCACGGATTTGCCTTTCAGATCGAGATTCATGTCCCCTGCCCTTTCATTTGATTGTGCTCGATGATGCGTAAGGCTCCCTTTAATCCGACGCGCGACTGGATGGTGTGTCGACAGTAGCGGCCAGTCACCTTCGTGTGCCTTGCGCGACGAGTATATACGCGGACCATTACGCATAGACAGACGAGGGCGTCGGCGTGAGTGTTTGTATCGAACAACTCGCGCAGGAGGCCAAATTCCAGCCCCGTCTGGTAGACTTATCCACGGATGCATAGCCTGCTACGCAGAGGAGTGACTGGAAAACCTCTGCGAGCACCGTTGGTCAGTTCTAACCGCGCGCCAACAGAACGAGGAGAGTATCGCTATGTTTCGAATCGTGTTTCGCCAACTTGGCACTACTGCGATGTCGGTAGCCGCGCTTATGACGATGGCGCTGATCGCGCCCGGCGCAGCGTTCGCGCAGAGAACCATCACCATCGTCCTCCCCGAGGAACCGGATAGCCTCGACAATTGCAACAGTGCGCGGTCGGCCGTTGGTCGGGTAATTCGCCAGAACGTCAACGAGACGCTGATCGAGCTCGACCCCAATGACAGCTCGCTCAAGCCGCGCCTGGCGACGTCGTGGAAGCAGGTGGACGCCACCACCTGGCGCTTCAATCTGCGCAAGGGCATCAAGTACAGTGACGGCACTCCGCTCACGCCCGAGGCCATCGCCAGTTCCATCGACAAAGCTCTGAATCCGAAGCTCGACTGCAACGCCCGCACCAAGATGTTCTCCGGCTTCACGATCAAGGTGATGAAGGTTGACGATGCGACGATCGATATCGTCACCCCGCGACCCGATCCGATTCTGCCGGTGCGCATGACGACGATGACCATCGGTGCTCCCAACGAGCCCATCAGGGTCATGAATACCACCGTCGGTACCGGCCCCTACATGATCGACCGCTACACGGCCAATAGTGAGGTTGTGTTGAAGCGCAACCCGCATTACTGGGGCAAGAAGCCGCAACTCGATGGCGCACGCTACGTGTGGCGCAAGGAATCCACGGTCGCCGCCGCGATGGTGAAGGTCGGTGAAGCCCATCTGGCAACCAACATCTCACACCAGGACGCCATCGACCCGAAGACGGACTTCGCTTATCCGAATTCGGAGACCAACTACCTGCGCATCGAATCGCTGGTTCCGCCGCTCACCGACAAGCGGGTGCGCCTGGCGCTCAACTACGCGGTCGACCGTCAGGGCTTGCATGGTGCGATCATCCCCAAGCAAGCCATGATCGCCACACAGATGGTGATTCCGCGCATTGCCGGACACAATCACGCGCTCGACAAGAAGCGCTTCGAATACAGCCCGGAAAAAGCCAGGAAGCTGCTGGCGGAAGCCAAAGCGGCCGGTGTGAAGGTCGACACGGAAATCGATCTCCTGTGTCGTATCAACCAGTGGGAAAACACCACCGAAACCTGCGAGGCCATCCTGGCCATGTACACGGCGGTCGGCCTGAACGTGAAGCTGAAGATGCTCGAAGTCAGCTTGTGGGTCAACTACAACACCCATCCCAACAAGGGATCGCTTACGCCGGAAGCCGACGCCAAGATCAAGGGTCGTGCCCCCGTTCTGCTCGGCCACATGCATGACAACAACGTCGGCGACCCGGTCTTCTCCATGAACCCCAAGTACGCCTGCAAAGCGCAAACCTCGTCGCACTGCATCCCCGAACTTGACAAGAGAATAGATGCCGCTACGCAGACGCCTGCCGGTCCGAAGCGCACGAAGCTCTGGGAGGAGACCATGGCCATGGTCCATGAGAACGTCCTGGACGTCTTCCTGTTCCACATGGTCGGCTTCGCGCGCGTCAGCCCCAAGATCAACTTCGTGCCGACAGCCGCAACCAACAGCGAAATCCTGCTCGAGCAAATTAACTTCAAGTAAGCCCTGCCCGTGACCATTGAGGTGACCCAATCCCTTCGTTTATGGAGGGAAGGGAGGTTACGGAGGGAAACCGTGAAAGGTTGTCCTTCGTTTGGCGAGACCCGAGCGAAACGCGAGCGCCGCGACTCCACGTTTTAGATGATCCCTTATCTGACCCGCCGCGCGGTGCACAGCGCTTTTGCGCTGCTCGGACTGCTCATCGCCGTGTTCTTCCTCGCCAGGCTGACTGGCGATCCCACCGATTTGTTCTTGCCGCTCGACGCCTCGCTCGAGGACCGCGTCGAGTTCGCCCAAAAACACGGCTACGACCGCCCGGCCACTGAGCAATTCGTCCACTTCATCGGCGATGTCTCGGAAGGCAACCTGGGCTTCTCGCTGCGCAAGCAGCGACCGGCCATAGACCTGGTACTCGAGGCTTACCCCACGACGCTGAAGCTGGCCGGTGTCACACTGCTGATCGCGATCTCGCTCGCGGTCTTCGTGGGTGCGCTGGCAGCGTACCGCCCGGGTGGCCTGTTTGACCGCATGGGCAGCACCTTCGCACTGGTCGGCGCCAGTGCGCCGGACTTCTGGGTCGCAATAATTGCAATACTGTTTTTCTCAGTGAATTTGCTCTGGTTGCCCACCTCCGGCACCGGTGGAATCCTCTTCTGGATCATGCCGGTGACGGTGCTCGCACTGCGTCCGTTTGGATTGCTGGTGCAAGTCATGCGTGGAGCCATGCTTGACGCACTCGCTTCGGCTTACGTCAAAACCGCGCGCGCGAAAGGCGTCAATGAGCGCACCGTCATCTTTGTCCATGCCCTGCGCAATGCGTGTCTGGCGGTGGTCACCGTCGCGGGTGATCTCGCGGTCGGACTGATCAACGGCGCGGTCATCGTGGAAACAGTGTTCGGTTGGCCCGGCGTGGGCAAGCTGATGATAGACGCCGTCGTACAACGTGATTTCGCAGTCGTGCAGGCGGCCATCATGGTGACCGCAGCCGCGATCTTCTTGATGAGGACATT
>JBKJKJ010000365.1:0-10840 GCA_046597455.1 Burkholderiales bacterium | reverse complement strand
TCCCATTCTTTCGGATACCCGATCCCGGGCTTGGTCTCTACGTTGTTGAACCAGGCGTACTCCATGCCCGGCCTGCTAGTCCAGACGTTCTTGCAGGTGACCGAACACGTGTGGCATCCGATGCACTTGTCGAGATTGAGCACCATGCCGATCTGAGCGCGTATTTTCATGAGGCCTTCCTACGCCTGTTGGGCATCGAGAGGGGGTTCGGTCGTGGCCGGCGTATCAAGCCAGTCGATCTTGACCATCTTGCGTACCACCACGATCTCGTCGCGGTTGGTGCCGATGGTGCCGTAGTAGTTGAAGCCGTAGGAGAGCTGCGCGTAGCCACCGATCATGTGGGTGGGCTTAAGCACGATGCGTGTCATCGAATTGTGGATGCCGCCGCGCACGCCGGTGATCTCGCTGCCCGGCGTGTTGACGATCTTTTCCTGTGCGTGATACATCATCACCATGCCCGGCAGCACCCGCTGGCTCACCACCGCGCGCGCAGCGAGCGCACCATTGACGTTGAAAAGCTCCACCCAGTCGTTGTCGACGATGCCGGCCAGCTTCGCGTCGTCTTCGCTCAGCCAGATGATCGGACCACCGCGGGAGAGCGTGAGCATCATCAGGTTGTCGGTATAGGTAGAGTGGATGCCCCACTTCTGGTGAGGCGTGATGAAGTTGAGCAGGATCTCCGGGTTGCCGTTGGGACGCAGGCCGTGGATGGCCGCGGTTGCCTTCAGATCGACCGGCGGGCGGTACGAAGCCAGCGTTTCGCCGAACGCACGCATCCATGGGTGGTCCTGGTAGAACTGCTGGCGCCCGGTGAGGGTGCGCCACGGAATCAGCTCGTGCACGTTGGTGTAGCCGGCGTTATAGGACACCGTCTCGGACTCGATGCCGCTCCAGGTCGGCGAGCTGATGATCTTGCGCGGCTGCGCCTGGATGTCGCGAAACCGGATCTTCTCGTCTTCACGATGGATCGCGAGGTGCTTATGGTCGCGCCCGGTCTGTTTTTCGAGCGCTTCCCACGCCTTCACCGCGACATGACCGTTGGTCTCAGGCGCCAGCATCATCACCACTTCGCAGGCGTCGATGTCGGTTTCGATCTTCGGCATGCCGAGGGTCGGACCCTCCGCGGTGACGCAGCCGTTCAACTGACCGAGCTGCGTTACTTCGGTCTGCGTATTCCAGCCGATGCCTTTGCCGCCGTTGCCCATCTTGTTCATCAACGGACCCAGCGCGGTGAAGCGCTTGTAGACGTTCGGGTAATCGCGCTCGATCACCGTGATCTGCGGTGCGGTCTTGCCCGGGATCAGCTCGCACTCGCCCTTCTTCCATTCCTTCACCTCGAACGCCTGGCCGAGCTCGCCTGGCGTGTCGTGCATCAGCGGCGTGAGCACCACCTCGTGCTCGACCGCCAGGTGACCGGCGCAGACTTCGCTGAATTGTTTTGCGAAGCCTTTGTAGATGTCCCAGTCGCTCCTCGATTGCCATGCCGGGTCGACTGCCGTGGATAAGGGGTGAATGAAAGGATGCATGTCGCTGGTGTTCAGATCGTTCTTCTCGTACCAGGTGGCGGTCGGCAGCACGATGTCCGAGTACAGGCAGGTCGTGCTCATGCGAAAGTCCAGGGTGACCAGCAGGTCGAGCTTGCCCTCGGGCGCTTTCTCGTGCCACACCACTTCCTCGGGTTTCCCTTCTTCGGCGCCAAGGTCCTTGCCCTGCACGCCGTGGCTGGCCCCCAGCAGGTGCTTGAGAAAATACTCGTGGCCCTTGCCCGACGAGCCCAGGATGTTGGAGCGCCAGACGAACATCACACGCGGCCAGTTGTCGGGATGGTCGGGGTCTTCGCACGAAAGCCGCAGCGCACCCGTCTTGAGCTCTCGAACCGCATAATCCTTCGCATCCATACCGAGTGCCGCGGCGGCTTTCGTAATCTCCAGCGGATTTGTTTGAAGCTGAGGCGCCGACGGCAACCACCCCATGCGCTCGGCGCGCACGTTGTAATCGATCATCGAGCCGCGAAACCGCTTGCCCGCTTCACCCTGCGGGGCCAGCGGCGAGAGCACCTCCTCCATCGTCAGCTTCTCGTAGCGCCACTGGTCGGTGTGCGCATAGAAGAAGCTGGTCGAATTCATCTGCCGCGGCGGGCGTATCCAGTCGAGCGCGAAGGCGAGCGCCGTCCAGCCGGTTTGCGGGCGCAGCTTTTCCTGGCCCACGTAGTGCGACCAGCCGCCGCCGCTCTTGCCGATGCAGCCGCACATCATCAGCATATTGATGATGCCGCGGTAATTCATGTCGCTGTGATACCAGTGGTTCATGCCGGCGCCGATGATGATCATCGACCGCCCTTCAGTCTTGTCGGCGTTGTCGGCGAACTGGCGTGCCACAGTGATGACCTGGTCGCGCGGCGTCCCGGTGATGCGCTCCTGCCACGCCGGCGTATACGGCGTGTCGTCGTCGTAACTGCTCGCAGCCTGCTCACCAGCGAGGCCGCGCGCGATACCGTAGTTGGCGGCCTGCAGATCGAACACCGTGGTCACGAGCACTTCGCGCTGCGCGCCGGCGTCGACCAGCGAAAGGCGCTGCACGGGCACCGTGCGCAGCATCACGTCGCTCTGCACGTTATTGGGGAAATGCACGCTTTCGATGCCGCCGAAATACGGAAACCCCACCTGGGCCGTGTTCGCACCCGCCGTATCGCCTTCGAGCAGCGAAAGCCTGAGCCTGACTTCCTCGCCATGGTTCGATTCCCTCGCTTCCAGGTTCCACTGGCCCTGGTCTGCGCGGCCGTCCGGACCCCAGCGGAAACCGATCGCACCGTGCGGCAGCACCACCTTGCCGGACGCGTCGAAGGCGACCGTCTTCCACTCCGGGTTGTTGTCAGCGCCGAGCCTGTCCTCGAAGTCCGACGCACGCACGTAGCGGTCGGGCACCATGATCGTCTGCCCATCCGGCAGGGCATGCTCGCGCAGCATCACCAGCATCGGCAGGTCGGTGTAGCGGCGCGCATAGTCGTCGAAGTAAGCGCTGCGGCGGTCGAAGTAGAACTCCTTCATGATCACGTGGCCCATCGCCATGGCCATCGCGGCATCGGTGCCCTGCTTGGGATGCAGCCACAGGTCGGACAGCTTGGCGACCTCGGAATAGTCGGGCGTTACTGCCACCGTCTTGGTGCCCTTGTAGCGCACCTCAGTGAAGAAGTGCGCATCGGGTGTGCGCGTCTGCGGCACGTTCGAGCCCCAGGCGATGATGAAGCTGGAGTTGTACCAATCGGCCGATTCCGGCACGTCGGTCTGCTCGCCCCACACCTGCGGACTCGACGGCGGGAGGTCGCAGTACCAGTCGTAGAAGCTCATGCTGACGCCTCCGATCAGGCTTAAGTACCGGCTGCCGGCCGCGTAGCTGATCATCGACATGGCAGGGATGGGGGAGAAGCCGATGATCCGGTCAGGGCCGTGCTTCCTGATCGTGTAGACGTTGCTTGCGGCGACGATCTCGTTGACCTCGTCCCAGCTCGAGCGCACGAAGCCGCCCAGGCCGCGCATGCGTTGATAGTCGCGGCGTTTCGCATCGGATTCGACGATGGAAGCCCAGGCCTCGACCGGATCGTGCTTGAGGCGCGCTTCACGCCAGCTTTTGAGCAATCGCCCGCGCACCAGGGGATACTTCACGCGATTGGCGCTGTACAGATACCAGCTATAGCTCGCGCCGCGTGAGCAGCCGCGCGGCTCGTGGTTGGGCATGTCCCAGCGCGTGCGCGGGTAGTCCGTCTGCTGGGTCTCCCACGTGACGATGCCGCCCTTCACGTAGATTTTCCACGAGCACGAGCCCGTGCAGTTCACGCCGTGGGTGGAGCGCACGATCTTGTCGTGAGCCCAGCGATTGCGATACGCGTCCTCCCACGTGCGATCCTCACCCGTGGTGACGCCATGGCCGCCGGAAAAGTTTTCCTTCGGATTGGAGAAGTAGCTCAGTCGGTCGAGGAAATGGCTCATTCAGTGTTCCTTTGTTTCCGTCAGCACGGCCGCTGCGCGCCGCGCCGCGCGTAGAACCACCACGTGATCACGATGCAGGTGATGTAGAAGACGACGAAAGCCCACAGCGCTGCGTGAGGACTGCCGGTCAGCGTGATCGACGTGCCGTAGCTCTTGGGAATGAAGAATCCGCCGTAGGCGCCCAGCGCTGCGGTGAAGCCGAGCACTGCAGCCGCCTGCTTGTTGCCCTCCTTCGCCGCCGCGGCCTGCGCGGCGCCCCCCTGGCCGGCCGCCGCTTCGACGCTTTCGTCAGTGAAGATCACCGGGATCATGCGGAAAGTCGAGCCGTTGCCGATGCCCGCCGTAACGAACAGCACCATGAAAGAAATGAAGAACCCGGTCAGATTGCCCCCCGACCCTGCATCCGGAAGAAACTGCATCACGCCGACCACCCCGATCACCATCACGACGAAGTTCCAGAGCGTCACGCGCGCGCCGCCCATCCTGTCGGCGAGCCAGCCGCCCACCGGCCTGATCAGCGCACCGAGGAAAGGCCCCATCCAGGCGAACTCGAGCGGGTTGACGCCGGGAAACTGGCTCTTGATCAGCAGCGGGAAGCCCGCCGAGAAGCCGATGAACGATCCGAAGGTACCGAGGTACAGCCACGACATGATCCAGTTGTGCTTCGAGCGAAAGATCGCAGCCTGCTCGGAGAACGACGCTTTCGCATCGGCGATGTCGTTCATCATGAGGAAAGCCAGCAGCGACGAGATCAGGATCGGGATGACCCACACGAACCCTGCGTTCTGCAGCCAGATCTGCCGGGTCGTCCCATTGGGCATCAGCACGGCGGCCGCTTCCCCGCCGAACCATCCGAAAATTCCAACCGAGATCACGAGCGGGACCATGAACTGCACGGCCGAGACGCCGAGGTTGCCCAGGCCCGCATTGAGCCCCAGGGCCGAGCCCTTGCGATCCTTCGGGAAAAAAAAGCTGATGTTGGCCATGCTCGAGCTGAAGTTGCCCCCGCCCAGGCCGCAAAATGCGGCGAGAACGACCATCACCCAGTAGGGCGTGTCAGGGTTGCGCACCGCCAGCCCGATGCCGATTGCCGGGATGAGCAACGACAGGGTGGACCATGCGGTGAAGCGCCGGCCGCCCACGATGGGTATCATGAACGCATAGAAGATGCGCAGCGTGGCGCCGCAGAGCGCCGGTAACGCGGCCAGCCAGAACAGCTCGCCGGTGCTGAATTTGAAACCGACTGCGGGCAGCTGAACCACCACTGCGCTCCACACCATCCATACCGCGAAAGCGAGAAACAGGGCCGGTATCGAGAGCCACAGATTCAGGTTCGCGATCGCTTTGCCCTGCTGCTCCCAGAAGGTCTTGTCTTCGGGCGTCCAGATGTCGAGCACTTTCCCGCGACGCGGCGAGGCGGGGATCGACGGCGCATCAGTGGTCATCACGTTCTCCGGTTATCAGGTAACGACGCGAACAAGACGCCGACGCGGCGATCTCGTAACGCACGGTTTCATGTCCATGACGGGTTTGCATCATCGCGCCCGCCACTCGAGATGGATCGAGCGTCATCACGCAGGCTGCACGACGGCGCCCACAGCGGTGCGCTGTGCGCGCCTGGGGACGATCTCGGTCCAGTACATCCACACCAGCGAGACGCCCGTGATGCCCCAGAGCAGCATGAAGATCGTGGAATTGACACCGGTCGTGTCGACGAGCACGCCGAATATGATGGGCAGGAAAAAGCCGCCGAGGCCGCCCGCCAGCCCGACGATGCCCGAGACGACGCCGATGTTGTGGGGGTACTCGTCCGAGATGTACTTGAACACCGACGCCTTGCCCACCGCCCACGACACCCCCATGGTGAACATGAGCGCCGTGAACCACCACACGTTCAGCCCGACGTGCATCGTCACCTCACCCCTGATTGTTTTCACGACGAGATCGGTTTGAGGATAGGAGAGGAAAAACAGACACACCCAAGAGATCAGCAGCACCCACCAGGTCACCGGGTGCGCACCGTGTTTGTCGGAGAGCCATCCGCCGACGGCCCGTACCAGGCCGCCAGGCAGCGAAAAGCACGCCGCGAGCAGCGCAGCCGACTGCAGGCTGAAGCCGAATTCGGTGATGTAGTACTTCGTCATCCACAACGAGAGCCCGACGTAGCCGCCGAAGACGATCGAGTAGTACTGGCAATACTTCCACACTCGCGGATCCCTGAGCGCCTGCAATTGCTCTCGCATGGTGACGCCGGGCGGCACGACATGAGTCTCGTCGTGACGCGAGAGCGCCCAGAACACGAGCGCGGTCACGAGCATGGCCACCGCATAAACCCTGGGCACCATGGTCCAGCCGTAACCGATGACGAGCGCCGGCGCGACGAACTTGGTGAGTGCCGCACCCGAGTTGCCCGCGCCGAAAACGCCCATCGCCATACCCTGCCGGCCTTTGTCGAACCAGCGCGCCACGTAGGCGATGCCGACCGAGAACGAGCCGCCCGCCATGCCGACGAAAAGACCGAGGACGAGGAACTGCCAGTATTCGGTCGCCTCCCCGATCAGCCAGATCGGAACGACCGTACACAGCATGAGAATGAAGAAGACGATGCGCCCGCCGAACCTGTCGGCCCACATGCCCAGCGGCAGTCGTATGAGCGAGCCGGTGAGCACGGGCATGGCGGCGAGCAGCCCGAACTGCGTGTCGCTGAGGCCGAGCTCTTGCTTGATCGGAATTCCGATCACTGCGAACATCATCCACACCGCGAAGCAGACGGTGAACGCCAGGGTGCTGCCTACGAGGACCGACCATTGGCCGCTGCTCTTCGCTGTCGCATTCATATCCAGCCTTTTTCAGCATTGTTTGCCGCCGGGTTGAATTTACCGGCGCGGCGCGGATGGATTTTTGATGCAGATCAACGTTTGGCTACCAGGCAGCCCGGGCGGCTATCGATGCAGGCCGTTGGACGAGGCGCTGAAGCGCAAGCGCGTCAGAGGCGCATGGCTGCGTGAGCCCTGCTCGGGGCACACGATTAAGACAACGTCATTCCGACCCGCCACGATCGAGGCGGTCCGAGCGCGGGCGCAAAGCCTCGGTGGCGCCGGGACTGAGCCGCAGCTTGCTGGGCAGGAGGTTGAGTATCCGCGCGCGCAGCCTGCGGAATTCGCGGTAACCCTCCTCAGAGAGCAGAGGATCGCCGCCGGGCTCGAATGCGCGGCGTATGGCAATCCAGTCTTCTTCGGTGAGGACGACGCGCGCCGCCGCGAACACCTCCTCTTCAGTGCGCATGTGCGCGCCCAGCATGTCCGAATACGCGGTGACGGCCGAAATGAGCCTCTGCAATCCTTCGGGCGCGCCGCCCTGGTAATGCACCAGCTCGCGCTCTATGCGCGCCAGCATCTGCGGGCTGCGCACATGCTCGGCGCTCAGCCTGTGGAGCACGTCGTTCAGATTCGCGGTGCGCCTGCGCAGGGCGGCGAAAAGATGATCGTCCTCCTTGCGGTGATGCACGCGTTCCGGAAATTCGCTGATGTAGTAAAGCGCGCTGCATAGCAGCGGAAAATCGGGCGCGGTTCCGCGGCGGGCGGTATCGTTCAATAGCCGTTGCATCATGGCCAGCACCGTCCCCAGCGTACGATGTTCCTCGAGCAGCGCGCCGATGACTGCGTCGCGTGCGCTCGGTGAGCCGTCCGCCACGAGCGCCAAAGGCGCGGTGCGTGCGCGTGGTTCGTTCATGGTCCCTCCGCTTGCCGGAATCGGAGAGGTCAATGTGTCACGCCCAAACCCCGTTCACGTTGACATGGATCAACGACGGCGCGATGCGGCTCACTCGCCGTGCGCGCCGCGTTTCAGGTCGCGATCGACCTCGGAGGCTGCCGGGCGCAGCAGCCGGTAGCGCGCCGAGCGGATCGCCTGCATGTGTTCGAACACCCGGGGACCCGGCGTGCCGAGTAAGAGCAGCAGCTGGCTGGCGAGCATGAGGCTCGCTTCCATCGTCTCCGGCACGGCTTCGGTGGCGCCTGCGTCGAGCAGCGCATCGAGCGCCGCGTCGTCGCTCGCCCGCACGAGCACCGGCACCGTGGCGTTCGCCTCGCGTATCGCGCGCAGGGCTTTGAAAGACGAAACCAGATGATCGAAGCTCACGATCACGGCTCTCGCGTCTTTCAGCCCGGCCGCATGCAGCACACCCGCACGCGTTGCGTCACCGTAATAGACGCGGTCTCCCGCATCCCACCCGTGCCTGACCTGAATCGGGTCGATGTCCAGCGCCACCGTTTCGAGCCCGTGCTCTTTCAAAAGGCACGCGAGCTGTCGGCCGACCCGTCCGTATCCGCAGATGAGCACGTGACCGCGCGTGCCGTGAACCGCGTCCGCAAGCGTGCGTTCGTCGCCGGCCGATCCATCGTGCGTCTCGCCGGGCACCAAGCGTTCCACCAATGCGCTGCTGCGGCGGATGAGAACCGGCGCAATCAGCATCGATACCACGATCGCGGCGAGTATCGGCTGACTCGCATCGACGGCGACGAGCCCGGTGGTCAGCATGAGCGCGAGCAGCGCGATACTGAATTCGCCGGCGTGGGCGAGCGCAAAGCCGCTGCGCAAGGCCTCAGGTGCGCGATAGCCGTATGCGCGCGCCAGGGCCGCGACGAGCGCCCCTTTACCGAGCACCAGCCCCGCCACCAGCAGCGCCACCCAGGGCCAGGCGGCAGGCAGCGCCGCGGGCCGCAACTGCATGCCCACTGCGATGAAGAACAGACCCAGGAGCACGTCGCGAAAGGGCCGGATCTCGTTCTCCACCTGGTGCCTGAACTCGGTCTCGGCGAGCATCATGCCTGCGACGAAAGCGCCGAAAGCCAGCGACAGTCCGCTCAACTGCGTCGCCCACGCCGCGGCGAGCGAGACGAGCAGTGCCGCCAGCGTGAAGAGCTCGCTCGAAGCCGCCGCTTCATGGAGTAGCGGCCGCAGGGCGTAACGACCGATCGCGAGCATCACGACGACCACGGCAATCGCTTTGGCCAACGCCAGGGTGAGCGGCAGGCCCAGCGCGCCGCCGCCGCTCTCGGCGAGTATCGGGATGACGACCAGGAAAGGGATCGCAGCGAGGTCCTGAAACAGCAGAATGCCCACCGCGAGCCGGCCGTGCGGCGTCTGCATCTCGAGCTGATCGCGCAGCTGCTTGATGACGATCGCTGTCGAGGACATTGCGAGCGCGCCGCCAAGTACGATCGCGGGCGCCCAGTCGAGGCCCAGCATCCATCCGATCGCCGCACCGCACAGGGTCCCGACCAGCACCTGGGCGCCGCCGAGCACGAGCAGGATGCGCTTCATGGCCGCGAACTGCGGGATGGAAAACTCCAGGCCCAGCGTGAAGAGCAGGAAGGCGATGCCGATCTCGCCGAGGAAGTGGATCGTCTGTGTTTCGTCGATCCACGCGAGTGCGTTGGGACCGGCTGCTGCGCCGACGATCAGGTAACCGACGATCGGTGGCAATCGCAGCCGCCGCAGCAGGGCGACCGCGACGACCGAAAGCAGCAGAAGCTCGAGTATCTCAGGCAGGACGTCCATAAGCGCTCCGGCAAGGGTTCAGCGCACGAGCCCGCGGTCCCCGCGGCTTTCGGGCGCAGCGCCTAGGGTAGCAAGGGCTTTCAGTGCGCGCATCGGGACGCCGCCGGATTACTTGATGCAGATCAAACCGGATCGACAACGGGCGGGCGAGCATGGGCGCGCTGACTGTATGCCCACGAAAGCTGGAGGCTGATGATGACCGAAGCGCCATGGGTAACCCGTGCAATAGCGCGTTGAGAAAAACGATCATGCAGGAGAGGCATAGCGGGATACGGATGCGCCTTGCGGGCATACCGCTATTTGCGCGGCTCGACGACGCAGGGCTCTCACGCGTTACAGGAGGCGCAACCGAGATCGAAGCGGGGCCCGGGACCACACTTTTCGATCGCGACGACGCATGCGACGGGCTCTATATCCTGATTGCGGGGCGCGTCAAACTGGCGCTCCCGCGAGGCCCCGGCATTGAAAAGGTGATCGCGCTGATCGGACCCGGCGAGAGCCTGGACGAGTCCACCGTGCTTCTGGGCGCGCCGCACCTCGTCTCGGCCCAGACGCTGGTGCGCTCGACCCTTCTTCACGTGTCGAAAGCCGCCGTGCGCGCTTGCATGAAGCGCGACCCCGAATTTGCAAGGCAGGCCGTCATGCTATTGAGCCGCCGGGTGCAGGGACTCGTGCGCGACATCGAAAATGCCGCCATGCTCACCGGAACGCAGAGAGTCCTCGACTTCCTCATCGCAGAGCTGCCCGCGGCGGCCACGCAGGGCGCCGCAACCATCGCGCTGCCCGCGAAAAAGCACATGATCGCCTCCCGCCTCGATCTTACGCGCGAGCACTTCTCGAGAATCCTGCACGACCTGTGGGCCGAGAAGCTGCTGGTCGTGAAGGGACCGACCGTGACGATACACGACGTGAGACGCCTCGTTGCCTACCGCGGCGCTTCGGAGCCTGCGTGAGGATCCGCCGGGGCGGGTTTGATCCTGATCAACACGGCCGAGCGCGTCGCGGGTTAGCCTGTGTCCACGATACACCACGAAGGAGCCTGCCATGTTCAAGCACATACTCGTTCCGACCGACGGTTCACCCTTGTCGGAGTCGGCTGCGCGGAATGCGGTTGATCTGGCCAAGGCGATGGGCGCCCGGCTCACTGCGTTCCACGTGGCCCCCGCTTACAAGTTCAATGTGAACGGCGATCAGGTTCCGCACGATTTTGTGCTCCCTGAGGAATACGCAAAGCGGGTGGAGGTGGATGCCCATCCGCATCTGCACGCAGTCAAGGCGCTGGCGCAGGCCGC
>JBKJKJ010000210.1:0-20094 GCA_046597455.1 Burkholderiales bacterium | reverse complement strand
GGCGTGCCGGCGTGACGTCGTCTCCACCGCGATCCGCCAGCGTCGAAGGACGGCATGGGCGAGACCGTGTTTCCCGGCCCCCGCCCTCGCCTCAACGACGCATCGAGGCACCGGGCGCATGCGGCACGATCGCGCCGGCCCGGCAGGGCCGCGGGGCGTCACAGTAGCGCGTCCGGCGATATTCCGGGGTCGCGAGCCGGGCGAGATATTTTTCGCACCTCGGCGCCTCATCGGCATTGAACCCGGCAAAGAACACGAGGCAGCCCACTGCGCACTTGTCACCGTGCAGCGTCTGACAGAGAATGCCTGAGTGCCGCCCGAGGGCTTTCTCCCCTCCTTATCCTGCGTTTTGAAGCAGGGCGAGTTGTCGGCTAAACGTGGAGGAGCTGCCGGGTGACACTTACCGAGCGACGTGCGGGCAACACCGTCGTACTGGCGCCTGCAGGGCGCATCGACATGTCCACCGCCGACGAGTTTCGCGACCGCCTGCTCCCGCTGATGGCTCAGGCGGCTGCGAAAGGCGAGTCTGTCGTGCTGGATTTCTCTGCTGTCGATTACATCTCGAGCGCGGGATTGCGCGTGCTGATGCTCGCCGCGAGGGAAGCGCGCGCCTGCGGCGGCAAAATCGCCGTCGCGGCGCTACAGCCGGTCGTGAACGAGATTTTCCAGATCAGCCGCTTCGACAAAGTGCTTCCCTGTCACGCCGGTGTGAACGATGCGCTCGCCGCGGTTGAGCCGGCGGCGTGAGATGACTTCATGAAGGTTCGTTTCTGGGGAACCCGCGGGTCACTGCCCGCCGCGCTGACCGCCAAGGCAGTGCGCGAAAAGCTGGTCACTGCCCTCGTCGCCGCCTCCGGTCGCGAGCTGGACACGCCGGACAAAGCAAATGCGTTCGCGGAGACCCTCCCTTTCTCGGTCTCACAGACCTTCGGCGGCAACTCCTCGTGCATCGAGTTGCGCGCGGAAGGCGCCGGTCGGGTGCTCCTCGACATGGGATCAGGCGCACGCGCGGCCGCGGGCGATGCCCTGCGGGAGCTCAAAGGTGCGCCGGGCGAATTCCATGTGTTCCAGTCGCACCTGCACTGGGATCACATCATGGGTTTTCCGTTTTTCACGCCGGCCTACATCCCCGGCAACAAGATCACGATTTACGGCTGTCACGCCGAGCTCGAACACGCCTTCCGCAGGCAGCAGGCGCAGCCTTCGTTTCCGGTCGATTTTTCCGTGATGGGCGCTCGCATCGAGTTCGTGGTGCTCGAGCCGGGACGCATGTATGACATCGCGGGCTATCGCGTCACCGCCAAGCAGCAGTTGCACGGCGGGGACTCCTACGGCTACCGCCTCGAGCGCGAAGGCAAGTCAGTCATCTATTCGACCGATTCGGAGCACAAACTGGAAAACGCGAACGAAGCACAGACCTTCGTCGATTTCTTTCACCGCGCGGATCTGGTCATTTTCGATGCGATGTATTCGCTCGCCGACACAGTCTCCGTCAAGGAAGACTGGGGCCACTCGAGCAACGTCGTGGGTGTGGAGCTCTGTCAGCTCGCGAAGGCTAAACATCTCGTGCTCTTCCATCACGAGCCCGCATTCGATGACGCGACGATCGAACGCGTGTGGCGGGAAACGCAGCGGCTGGAGGAAATCACGCGCGGCGAGCACCCGGTCACCGTGACGGCGGCGTACGACGGCCTCGAGGTCACTCTTTAAACTGTGGCATCGCTACCGGAACCCGACGCGGCGCCGACAGTGCCGGTAGCCTGGCGGCGGTGGTTCGCAGCCGCACGCGGACGCTGGATGGGCATGCTGCTCACCGCGCTCTTCGCCTCGGTCATGCTGCTTCCCGACCCCGGGCCCTTGCCCGCGATGCGGCTCGCCGCTTTCGATTATTACCAAGTCTGGCTCCCCCGCGTGCGCCAGTCGGCGCCGGCCGTGATCGTTGCAGTCGACGATGAGAGCCTGCTTCGAATCGGGCAATGGCCGTGGCCTCGCGAAGTCATCGCGCGCCTGATCGATCGGATTTCAGCCAGACACCCCGCCGCAATCGCCGTCGATGTGATATTCACCGAGCCTGATCGCTCATCGCCTGAGCGCCTTGCCGAGGCCTTTCGTGCGCGCAACCCGGCAATCGCCAATCAGTTGTCGCGGATGCGTCCCAACGACGAGATCCTCGCTGAAGCCATTCAGCGCGCTCCCGTGGTTCTCGGGGTCGCAGGCGTAAACCAGGCCGCGATGGACAAAGGTGCGGACACGAGTTCGCGAGGATCGCTCTCCAGCGTGGTCGGCCCGTCGTTGCCTCTTCGGCGTTATCCGGGGGTGCTGCGCAGTCTGCCGAAAATCGATCAGGCCGCGCGCGGACACGGCATGATCAATGCGGAGCCCGAGCGCGGAATCGTGCGCCGCGTGCCCATAGTGGCTTATCTGGGGCCCAATCCCGTGCTCACCCTCGCGCTGGAGAGCTTCAGGGTCGCCAGCGGCCTTGATGCGTTCCGTATCTCCCACTCCAACGGACTTGCGCGGGTGGAGCTCGGCGATATCCAGGTCCCGATGCAGTCGGATGGCAGAGCCTGGATGCACTTCTCGCGCCACGACGCCTCCCGGTTCGTTTCGGCCGCTCGAGTGCTCGAAGGCCGCGACGCGCCATCCGAGCTCGAAGGCAAGATCGTCCTGCTCGGCGTGACCGCCCTCGCACTGCTCGACCAGCACACGACTGCACGCGGCGAACAGTTGCCTGGCATCGAGATCCACGCGCAACTCGTCGAGAACATATACGAAGGCGCGCTGCTGACGCGCCCCACGTGGGCTCGCTACATCGAAGCCTTCGCGTTCCTGCTCGGCGCCGCAGTGCTCATCATGCGGGTGCCGCTGGTCCGGCCCCGCAGCTCGTTTGCCCTTCTGATGGCGTTCTGGATCGCATTTATTGCGGTTGCGCTCGCCGCCTACGTGTGGGGCCGCATGCTCTTCGACCCGACCACACCCATCGCCGGCGCAACCATGCTGTACGGACTGATGCTCGCCGCAACGCTCGTCGGCCTGGATTTGCAGCGGCGGGACCTGAGCGCCCGTCTCGCCTCCGAGCGCGAAGCGGCCGCTCGGGTGACCGGCGAGCTCGAAGCGGCGCGCCGCATCCAGACGGGCATGCTGCCGACGCGCGAATCCGTGCTGCAGTACGAGCGGCGCGTCGAGCTTTTCGCGTATATGAGCGCGGCACGGGAAGTCGGCGGCGATCTCTACGATTTCTTTCCGCTTCCCGGCGACCGCTTCGTGATTCTGGTGGGCGATGTCTCAGGCAAGGGATTGCCGGCAGCGATGTTCATGGCGGTGAGCAAAGCGCTCGCCAAGAGCTGCGCCTTGCGCTCGAATGCCGGACCGGCAACGATGATCGAGATGTTCAACCGCGAGATCTCGCGTGAGAATCCCGAACAGATGTTCGTGACGATGGTCGTGCTCGTCATGAATCTCAGGTCCGGCGTGCTCGAATATTGCAATGCAGGCCATGAGCCGCCGCTGCTCTCGCGCCGCTCGGGCGAAATCCTCACCCTCGACGACGGCGGCGGCCCCCCGGTTTGTGTCATCGAGGATTTCGCGTACGAGGAGGGGCGCGTAACGCTCGAGCCGCGCGATGTGGTGGTGCTGGCATCGGACGGGCTTACCGAAGCGATGAACCGCGACGGCGCCCTGTACGGACGCGAGCGGCTCAAAGTGCTGTTGGATTCCCCGCTGCGCCGAGGGGTCGATCCCACCGTGCTCGGCAACGAGATCCTGTCGGCGATCAAGGGATTCGAAGCGGGAAGCGAGCCCGCCGACGACCAGACTTTGCTCCTCGTCTCGTGGCGCGGGCCGGCCTAGCGCGCCGCGCGGTTACGCCTCAGCCGCGCTTGGAAGAAGAAGCGCAGTCTTGCAGGCGACACTCAGCGCACACTGATTTCGACACGGCGGTTGCGGGCTTCCGCCACGCCTTCAGGCGCGCTCACCGCAGGCTCGCGGGAACCGCGGCCGGCTGCACGAATGCGATCGGCGTGAACGCCGCGCTGCACGAGCATCTCCTTGACACGCTCGGCGCGGCGCATGGCGAGCGTGTCGTTGATCCGCTCCGGGCCCGCCTGGTCCGCATGCCCGATCACCGTGACCTCTGGCGCCGGGCGTCCCGCCACCGCCTGCAACACGGGGTCGAACTCTTTGCGGGATTCATCCGTAAGCTCGTCCTGCCCGAACAGAAAATAAACGACGAAGGATACCGGCGCGGCCGGAAGCGCATTGAGCGCGTCGGCAAACTGCGCGCGGACCGCTGCCAGGTCGGTCGGGAACACTTCCAGCGCACCGCCCGCCGAGACACGCGCACTCGCATAGGGCTCGTCCAGCGTTGCGCTCTGGCCGCCCTGCTGCACGGTGACGGCCCCTGCTCCACCGTTGCGCCCCGGCAGCAGGATGACGCGATCAACCGGGGACGGCGCAGCCGGCTGCAGGGCACACCCGGGGAGCGCCAGCGCCGCAACCAGCACGGCGATATAGCGCGGCATCATTCACCCGCGTATACGAGGAATTCAGTGCCGCGCACGCCCATGATCAGGGACGGCGAGCGTATGGTCACTGATTCTGGCGACTGCTTCGCGAGCTTGCCCGATATCACGGCGAGCGTGCCGCGCTTGACCGTCGCATCCAGAGTCCCGGCGTGTGTAGTCTGATCGAATGCGAACCGCTGGATGTAAAGAACGCTGTTCGGACCCGCTGCCATGCGCGTGTTGTCGGTAAAAGTCACACCGACCGCGCCATTAGCGCCGGTGACGAGGGTGTCGGACGCCTCGACCGGCGTATCGATAGGCGCGGGCACGCGCCGTCCGTCACGCTCGATGTGGACCGCGCCCGACGATACCTTGACACGACCGACTTCGGCCGCCGCGGCGGGAAAGGCAACCGCGATGAGCGCGCACATCAGAAAGCCAGCGCAGTCGCGAGCGCAGGGGGTCATGGGGCTTTTCCTCGAAGCGGCAATGAGCGTCGAATCATATACCCATCAAATGCGCCGCCGCTATACTGCGTCAAAGGGCACCGCCGCAAAAACGAAGGGGAGCGTAAGGGTTGAATAGGCCAGCCAGGCGACACTTCATCGCGAGGCGGACTGAGTTCGAAGCGATACGCGCGTTCGTCGAAGACGTATGCAAGAACGTCGCGGACGACGAGCGTCAGCGCGCCGTGCTTCTGGTCGAGGAGCTATTCGCCAACAGCGTGTGTCACGGTTACGGCGGCGACTCTGATCAGCCCATCTGGCTCAGTGTGGAAGCAGACGAAAACGGCTGCCGCCTCGTCTACGAAGATTGCGCACCGCCTTACGACCCTTTCAGTGCCGAGGAGCCCGATCTTCACGCAGCGCTCGAAGACCGCCCGATCGGCGGGCTCGGCATCGTCCTGCTCAACGAGCTTTCGTCGACCCGCAACTACGAGCGCCGCGGCGACAGAAACGTCATCGATATCCACGTACGGCGCAAGGCATAGCTCAGCGGAACTAATGCGCGTTCGGTGGGAATCGCTTCATACACGGCCCCCGGCAGGCACGAATCTTGGATTGCAAAGAGGATTCAAGGCGGACGCCTTGGGTTTATCCAGAGGAGCAATTATGAAGAGATTCGAACTGAAGAGAACGATCCGGATGGGTCTGGTGCCCCTGGCCTTCGCCGGTGCGCTCGCGGCCTGCGCCCCTTACGAGCCGTACGATCAGAGCGTCTACAACACGACGGCGCCGGTGCCGGCTGAAAACCCGGGCATGGTATTCGACCGTCTCGATACCAACCGCGACGGCTTCCTGAGCCGCGCTGAAGTCCAGCCGCTCGGCTTGCCCGCCGGCGCGCAGGTGCGCGTCGAGACCGCCGCGGACACGTTCCGCAGGCTGGATACCAATGCGGACAGTTTCCTGAGCCGGGCCGAAGCGGGTGCCACATTCGACGCGATACCCGGCGGGTCTTTCGAGGCATTCGATACCAATCGAGACGGCTTTCTCAACATGACCGAAGCCATGCCGCACCTGCAATGGCTGGAGAATCGCGCCGCACCCGCGGGCTTGACGTTCGACGGGCTCGATGTCAATCGAGATGGTTTCCTGAGCCGCAGCGAAGCCGCGCCGCTGCTGTCTTCCGCCTATGTCACGCGCGATCGCTACCGCGCCGCGCCAGTGGCGCTTTCCTTCGAGCGTCTGGATGCCGATCGCGACGGCTATCTCACACGGGCCGAAGCCTCGGTCATCGCAAATCCGGCTACCTTCGACCGCTATGACACGAACCGCGACGGCTTTCTAAGCCGAGCCGAAGCCGAACCGCTGCTGCGCTCGGGCGTGGGCGGCACTTACGGCGCGCCGGTCGGCACGGTTTACGGTCCGCGCTGAACGCTGCACGGCGTTGCATGCACAGAGCAAAACGCAGGGGTTAACGTTTTGCTCTGTGTTTCTCCTCGAGAGCCGGGCTCACGATGTGGGCTCGGACTGCCGCGAATTTGCGCGCTGCGCCCGATGAGATTAATCTTTGCGGCGCAACTTTCCTGTCCGCGCCTATCCGATCGAACTCAAGAGGGGAGACCATGAGAACGGCCGCAAAAAAATCCCCCGTTACCCGTATTCGTCCCGCGCGCTCGCCGCGCGGAATCAGCGCTGCCGAATGGGAAGCGCGCTGCGAACTCGCGGCGGCGTTCCGCATCGCCGCGAGCCTCGGCTGGACGGACATGCTGGGCACGCACTTTTCGCTTCGTGTTCCGGGGGCGGATGACCAATTCCTCATCAATCCCTACGGTCTTTTCTTCGAAGAGATCACGGCCTCTTCGATCGTGAAAATCGATATCGAAGGCAACAAGCTTTCCGACTCCCCCTATGAAGTCAATCGCGCAGGTTTCGTGATCCACAGCGCCGTCCACATGGCGTCGCACGACGCACATTGCGTCATGCATTGCCACACCAGCGCAGGGGTGGGCGTGTCGTCCCAGAAGCAGGGCCTATTGCCGATCACCCAGATGGCGCTGTCGGTCCTGGGCGACGTGCGCTATCACGACTACGAAGGCATCGCGGATGCGGAAGACGAGCGCGCGCGCATCGTCGACGACCTCGGCGATGGCGCGATTCTCATCCTTCGCAATCACGGCACACTCACGGTCGGCGCTACAGTGGCGGAAGCCTTCGCGCGCATGAACCGCATCGAGCGCGCGTGCCGTTTCCAGCTCGCTACGCTGACCGGGGGCGCCGAGCCGAATCCGATTCCACGGGAGATTGTCGATTACACCGCTCAACAGGGACGCGAGTTGAGCGCCACCGGCCGCGGTGCGGGCGGAAAGCTCCTGTGGGCCGCGCTCACGCGCAAGCTCGATCGCGAGGATCCGGGCTATCGCGCCTGAGGCACCGCGCGTGCACGTCGGGGTCTATGGTCAAGGTCGAGCGGCCCCGGTTTTTCTGCATTTCGCGGCGTCGTGCACCCCGATGCCGCGCATCGCTCTCGCCCAGGCGAGGCCATCATGTGGGACAATCGCGCAGTGCGGAACCGTGAATGGCCGCGGCGGAGCAACAAACCGTGTCACAGCGTTCGCGCGACGATAACGGCAATCGACGCCTGCGGGCTCTCGCCGATGTCGCACTCGCACGTAGCAGCGTGATCGCGCGCCGGCGCTGACAGCCACTGTTCAACGCGGGCGCCGCACCCGCAGCCCTCGAACTGCCTTTGAAAGCGTAACCCACCGCAGCGCACGCGGCGTCTCGCGTCGCATCCCGAACCCCTCATGCCCAGTACAACCGAGCGCGCGCTCCAGATTCTGCAAACCACGTTCGGCCACCCCGCATTCCGCGGTGCGCAGCAGGACATCGTCTCCCACGTCGCCGGCGGCGGAGATGCACTCGTGCTCATGCCGACCGGCGGCGGCAAGTCGTTGTGCTATCAACTGCCCGCCCTCCTGCGCGAAGGCACCGCACTCGTCGTGTCGCCCCTGATTGCCCTCATGCAGGATCAAGTGGCCGCGTTGAGGCAACTGGGTGTGCGTGCGTCGTTCCTCAATTCGACGCTCGATGCGCAGGCCGCTCTGGAGACCGAGCGCGCGCTGCGCGAAGGCCGTCTGGACCTCCTGTATGTCGCGCCCGAGCGGCTCGTCATGCCGCGTATGCTCGACCTGCTTGCGAAGTCGAAAATCGCATTGTTCGCGATCGACGAAGCGCACTGCGTGTCGCAATGGGGGCACGATTTCCGGCCCGAGTATCTTCAGCTCTCGCTCCTGCACGAGCGCTATCCCGCCATCCCGCGTATCGCGCTTACGGCGACCGCCGATCCGCAGACCCGCGCAGAAATCATCAGCCGCCTGGCGCTCGACGAAGCGCGGGTTTTCATTTCGAGCTTCGACCGGCCGAATATCCGCTACGCGATCGTCGACAAGCTGGAGGCCCGCGCACAACTGCTGCGCTTCATTCGCGAAGAGCATCCTGACGAGGCGGGCATCGTGTACTGCCTCTCGAGGAAGAAAGTGGATGAGACCGCGGCGTGGCTGGTCGAAAAAGGCTTACGCGCCCTGCCCTATCACGCCGGCATGGACAGCACGAGCCGCGCCAGGCACCAGGCGCGGTTTCAAAGCGAGGAGGGGATCGTCATCGTCGCGACCATCGCTTTCGGCATGGGCATCGACAAGCCCGATGTGCGCTTCGTCGCGCACCTCGATCTTCCGAAAAGCATCGAAGGGTATTACCAGGAAACCGGCCGCGCGGGGCGCGATGGTCTGCCCGCCGATGCCTGGATGGCGTACGGTCTCGGTGACGTCGTCCAGCAAAGGCGCATGATCGATCAGTCCGAAGGGAGCGAAGCCTACAAGCGGGTCTCGCTCGGCAAGCTCGAAGCGCTGCTCGGCCTGTGCGAGAGCGCCGCGTGCCGGCGTGTGCGCCTGCTGGAATACTTCGGCGAAGCCGCCGCGCCGTGCGGAAACTGCGACACCTGCATCGAGCCGCCGCAAACCTGGGACGCGACCGACGCGGCGCGCAAAGCGCTCTCGTGCATGTATCGCACGGGTCAGCGATTCGGCGCGGTGCACCTCATCGACGTGTTGCGAGGCCGCGCCACCGAGCGCGTGTCGCAATGGGAGCACGACAAGCTCGGCGTGTTCGGTATCGGCGGCGACCTCGACGATGCGGCCTGGCGCAACGTTTTTCGCCAGCTCGTGGCGCTCGGCTACGCCCGGCCCGACCATGAAGCCTATGGTGCGCTGCGCCTGACCGAGGCGAGCCGGCCGGTCCTAAAAGGCGAGCAGCGAGTCGACATGCGGCGCAACGCACTCGTAAAGCGCAAAGCCGGGGCTGCACGCCGCACCTCACGCGCGCCAGCCGCAACTGCGGCCGATGAAGCCCTGCTCTCGCGCCTCAAGGCGTGGCGCGCGGACCAGGCACGCGAGCAGGCGGTGCCCGCGTACGTCATCTTTCATGACAGCACGCTCGCGGCGATTGCCGCCGAGCAGCCACAGGACCTGAGCGCGCTCGGCTCGATCAGCGGGATAGGCGCCAAAAAACTCGAGCGGTATGGCCCCGCCCTGCTCGGCGTCATTCACGAATAGACGTCACGCTTCCCGCGAACCGCGGCCAGGATCGTTCAGGCATCAGGCGCCGAAGTCGAATCGTGCTGCCGAATTGTGCCGCCACGCAGCGCGCTGTCGCCGGGATCGGCCCGGCGCCAGCGCGCATGCCGGTTTATTCGACTTTCGCCCCGGCGTCCTGCACGACTTTGGCCCACTTGGCCGCTTCCACTTTCATGAACTCGTGGAACTGCTCGGGCTTCTCCTGGTAGGCGACTTCCTGGCCCACGTTCCGCATGCTTTTTTGCATCTCGGGCGTCTTGAGAACCTTCAGTAGGTCGGTCTGCAGCCGGGACTGGATCTCGCGCGGTAACCCTTTGGGCGCAGCAATACCGAACCACGCCACCATCTCGTAGCCTTTCACACCGGCCTCGGCGATGGTCGGCACGTCGGGAAGCTCGGGCGAGCGTTTCGCACTGGTCACGCCGAGCGCACGCAGCTTGCCGGATTTGATGTGCGGCAGCATGCCCGCAATGCCCGGGAAACCGACCTGGACCTGACCTGCCAGCAGGTCAGCGGTGACCGGACCACTTCCGCGATACGGGATGTGCGTCATGGTGATCCCGGCCATCTTGCAAAAAAGCGCGCCGGTCAGATGCTGGGTGCTGCCGTTGCCCGATGACGCGTAATTGATCTGCCCGGGCCGCGACTTGGCAAGAGCAATGAGCTCTTTGACATTCTTGGCGGGCAGCGAAGGGTGCACGATCATCACGTTCGGCGCGCTCGTCATTTGGGTGATCGGGGTGTAATCGTTGAGCGGGTCGTAGGTGAGCTTCTTGTAGAGGCCGGCGCTCACGAAATGCGTGTTGCTGATCATGAAAAGGGTGTAGCCGTCGGGCGGCGCTTTGGCAGCCGCTTCGGCGCCTATCGTCGAGCCCGCACCCGGCCTGTTCTCGATCACGACCTGCTGACCCAGCGCGTGGGTGAGGCGGTCCGCGAGGATGCGGCCCGGCACATCGGCTGCGCCGCCGGGCGAAAACGGAATGATGAGTCGAACCGGGCGCACCGGGTAGTTCTGTGCCTGGACGCCGCCGGCGAAGCACGCCGCAGCGACTGCGCAGCACAGGCTTGAGCTTACTGATTTCATTACGGTTTCTCCTCGGATCGTGCAAATCGGGTCGGGCGGCATGATAGCAGATCGGGCGCAGCGGATCGGGACCCGCGCCGCGCCGATGCGGCGTCCTGCGTCTGGTGCCAGGAAGGCCTCGCGAAGGATTAACTCTCTACAATACGCCCCGTGCTGATCATCCGCAGCGTCTGCAAATCCTACGGTGGCCCGCGCGCGAGGCAGGTGCTGCGCGACGTGTCGCTCAGCGTAGAGCGCGGCGAGCTCGTCGCCATCATGGGCGAGTCGGGCGCGGGCAAATCGACTCTGCTCAACCTGATCGCCGGGCTCGACAGCCCCGACGCCGGTTGTATCAGCCTTGACGGAACCGATCTCGGCGCCCTCGATGACACCGCACGCACCCTGCTGCGCCGGGATTCGATGGGCTTCGTGTTCCAGGCTTTCCATCTGCTGCCTCACCTCACCGTGACCCAGAACGTGCGCCTGCCGCTCGATCTTGCGAGCGTTCCGCGCAGCGTTGCGGACCCCCGGACCGTGGCCATGCTCGAAGCCGTCGGCATCGCCTCGCTCGCCCGCGACTACCCCCGTACCCTTTCGGGCGGCGAAGCGCAGCGCGCAGCGATCGCTCGCGCGCTGGTGCACCGGCCGGCGCTGGTGCTTGCTGACGAGCCGACCGGCAATCTCGACGCCGATGCCGCGCAACAGGTGCTCGCCCTGCTGCGCGAGGAAGTCGAGCGGCGCGGGGCCGCGGGGATACTGGTCACGCATTCGAACGCCGCGGCTCGCCATGCCCATCGGGTTTTCGTGCTCTCGCAGGATGGGCTGGCGGTGCGAGCGCCGTGATGGCGTGGCGAGCCGCCGCGGCGGTATTGCTCGCGACCGCGGGCGGCGCCTGGCGGGATCATCCCGGGCGGCTCGCGCTCGCCGTGCTCGGCATCGCTTTCGGAGTAGCACTCGGCGTAGCGGTCCATCTCATCAATTCCAGCGCTGCGAACGAATTCAACCGCGCAGTACGCGCGTTGGCGGGTGAAGCCGATCTGGTCGTAAGAGGCCCGCGCGCCGGATTTTCCGAAGCGCTTTATCCGCGTCTCGCCCGTTTGCCTGACGTGCGCGCTGTCAGCCCGGCGCTCGAGCTGGAGGTACAACTGCCGGTACACCTCTCCGGCCGCAGGGAAACGATCAAACTGTTGGGGCTGGATCCCTTTCGCGCGGCCCAAGTACAGTCGCAACTCCTCGGCGTAAGCCGTGACGGGCTGCTCGACCTGTTCCAGCCCGATTCGATCATGCTCTCGCGGGCTGCGGCCGAGGATCTCGGCCTGAACGCCGGGGACACGTTGCGGCTGCAGGCCGGTTCGCGCTTCATCGCGCTACGCATCGTCGCCCTGCTGCCCGCGGGCGCCACGCCGCAGCGCCTGGCCATCATGGACATCGCCAACGCGCAGTGGCATTTCGATCGTGTGGGTTCGCTCCATCGCATCGATCTGAAGCTGCAACCGGGAACGGACACGCAACGGTTTGCGGCCACCCTTGCGGCCCAACTCCCTCCGGGCATCGTGGTCGCAACACCGCAAGCGGAGGCCGAGCGCAGCGCCGGCCTGTCACGCGCCTACCGCACGAATCTGGACATGCTTGCGCTGGTCGCGCTTTTCACGGGTGCGTTCCTGGTCTTCTCCACGCAGTTTCTCGCCCTGGTGCGCCGGCGCTCGCAGCTCGCGCTGCTTCGCGTCGTCGGCCTCACGACGGCACGTTTGCTGCGCCTCCTCGTCGTCGAAGGCGCACTCATCGGCGTGCTGGGGTCGGCACTCGGCATCGCACTCGGCGGGTTCCTCGCCCGCGTCGCCCTACAGCACCTCGGCGCAGACCTCGGCGCAGGTTACTTCAGGGGGATGACCGCCCGTATCGAGGTCGACCCGCTCGCGCTCGCCGCGTTTTTCCTGCTCGGGGTCGCTTTCGCGGTACTGGGCGCGCTGCTGCCGGCGTGGGAAGCCGCCCGCCGTCCTGCGGCCCTGGCGCTCAGATCCGGCGACGAAGAAGAGGCGTTGCGCGGACTGCACAAAATCTGGCCGGGATTTCTGCTCATCGCCAGCGGTCTCGCCGTGTCGCAGGCCCCTGCTGCCGGGGAAGTGCCGATCGCCGGATACCTTGCGGTCGCGCTGATACTGTTCGGCGCGATACTCGCAATGCCGCGGTTCGCGGAAGCGGTGCTCTCGCGGCTCCCCGCGCTGCGCTATCCGCCGGCGGCACTCGCCGCGGCCCAACTCCAGGCGACGCCGAGACAGGTCGGCGTGAGCCTCGCCGCGATCCTCGCGAGTTTCAGCCTGATGGTATCCATGTTGATCATGGTGGGCTCGTTTCGCGACTCACTCGAAGCGTGGCTGGACCAGATGCTACCGGCCGATCTGTACATCCGTGCGGGTCGCGTCGGCGAAACCGGTTTTTTCTCGCCTGAAGAACAGGCCCGGATCGGCGCACTCCCCGGGGTGCGGGAGGCCATCTTCATCCGCAGCCAGAACGTGTTTGTGAGGGCCGACCGGCCACCGCTGACCTTGCTGGCCCGCCCCGTCCCGCCCGGTGCGCAAGCTCCGCACCTGCCTTTCGAAGGCCCGACGCGAATCCCGGCATCCGGTGCGCCGCCCACTGCGTGGCTGTCCGAAGTCGCGGCCGATCTCCTGCGCACCAAGCCGGGCGATACGATCGAACTGCCCATCGGCAATGCCGCACACCGGTTTATCGTAGCGGGCGTTTGGCGCGATTACGCACGGCAGAACGGGGCGATCGTCATCGAGCGCGCGCTATATGAGAGGCTAAGCGGTGACGGGCGCGCCAACGAAGCTGCGCTGAAACTCGATGAGCACGCGCGTGCCGAAGACGTGTCAGTGCGGCTACGTGCATCGCTCGACTCTGCCGATGCCCTCGAAATCGCGACGACTCGCGAGCTCAAGGTGATTTCGCTCAGGCTTTTCGACCGCACCTTTGCGGTCACATACGCGCTCGAAGTGGCCGCCGTGCTCATCGGCATGTTCGGCGTCAGTGCGAGCTTCAGCGCGCAGGCCCTTGCGAGGCGTCGCGAATTCGGCGTGCTGCGCCACCTGGGCATGACCCGACGGCAGATCGCGGCGATGCTCGGGTGCGAAGGCCTTGTCGTCGGCGCCCTGGGCGTCGCTGCGGGCCTCGCCGCAGGATGGCTCATCAGTCTCATCCTGATTCACGTCATCAACCGTCAGTCGTTCCACTGGAGCATGGATCTGCACATCCCCTGGCACGCACTCGCCGCCCTGGCCGCCGGCCTGATCGCGGCGGCGTCTATCACCGCCGTACTGAGCGGCAGGCGCGCGATGAGCGACGAGGTGACACGGGCGGTGCGGGAGGATTGGTAATGCGAGCCGCGCGAAGGAAGAAACGAGAGAAGAACATCGGGGTTGATCGCTCGATGCGGCGTCGCACCCTGCGGGCCCTGGCCGTGGCGCTTCTTCCGGCGCCGGTAATTCCAGCGCTTGCGGCTGAAAACTCAGGCGCTGCTGCCAACCCTGCTGCCACCCCTGCTGCCCCGCCTTCCGCCCACCCTCTTCCCACGACGTTTTCTGCGGTGACACCGGGCTACCCCCTGCGCTTTCCTTTCGATGAAGGCAGCCACCCCGCTTTCCGCACCGAATGGTGGTACGTCACCGGCTGGCTCGAACCACGGGGCCGCGAAGCAGTGGGTTTCCAGATCACCTTCTTCAGGACGCGGCCCCGGATGGACGAGCGCAATCCAAGCGCTTTCGCCGCGCGCGAAATCATGATCGCGCACGCGGCACTGAGCGATCCCCGACAGAGCCGGCTACGGCATGCCCAACGCATTGCGCGCGCGGTGTTCGGGCTGGCAGGCGCCGGGGTCGGCCGCACCCACGCGTGGATAGACGACTGGTCGCTGACACAGGCCGGGGCAGCGTATCGCGCCCACATCCCTGCAGGGGATTTCAGCCTCGGCCTGCTGTTCAGGCCAACCCAGCCCCCACTCCTTCAGGGTGACGAAGGCCTGAGCCGAAAAGGCCCGCATATCGAATCAGCGAGCTATTACTACAGCCTCCCTCAGCTCGACGTGACGGGAACGATCACCGAGTCGGGCACGCGCACGCAAGTCAGCGGACGCGCGTGGCTCGATCACGAATGGTCTTCGAGTTACATGGACGCGCGCGCAACCGGGTGGGACTGGATCGGGATCAATTTCCACGACGGCGGCGCACTGATGGCGTTCCGTATGCGTGACGCCCACGGCGCAGCCCTGTGGGCTGGCGGGACGCAGCGCGATGCGGCGGGCGTGCGCCGCACCTACCTGCCAGGGGAGATCGAATTCGTCCCCTTGCGCTACTGGCGCTCGCCGAAGACCGGCGTGACCTATCCGGTCGCGTGGCGCGTGCGCGCCGGCAACCTGGCGGTCACGCTCGAGCCGCTCATGGATGACCAGGAAAGCGATGCGCGGGCGACGGTCGGTACCGTGTACTGGGAAGGCGCGGTGCGCGCGCTGGCCGACGGCAAGCCTGCAGGCCGCGGCTACCTGGAGCTCACCGGATACCAGCGCCCCCTGCGACTGTGAGGTCGTGACTAATCCAGCGGGTCCGCGCGAGGTCCGAAAAATTCGATGGCGTTGCGGCCCGCAGCTTTCGCACGATACATGGCGATGTCCGCGTTCTTGAGCAGCGTCGCATCATCGGTGCCATCGCGCGGGAACACCGCAGCACCGATGCTGCACGTGACCCGCAGCTCGCTGCCGCGCGTCTGCCACGGCTCGGCAACGGCTTTGCGTATGCGCTCCAGCGTATAGGCAAGCGCCGCCTCGTCGGGCTCGCCGCAGATGACGAGGACGAACTCGTCACCACCCGGCCGCGACACCGTGTCGCTCCCGCGCACGCAGCCCGTCATGCGCTCCGCCATGGTCTTCAGCAGCGCGTCCCCGGCGTCGTGTCCGAAACTGTCGTTGACCGTCTTGAAATGATCGAGATCAACGAACGCGACGCCCACCAGGCCGCCATACCGGCACGAATGCGCAATGGACTGGGACAGTCGATCGTAGAGCAAGGCACGATTGGGCAGGTGGGTCAGCGCGTCATGACTCGCCTGATGTTTGAGCCGCTCTTCATGGTGCCGAAGGTCGCTGATGTCGACCACGGTACCTTCGTAGTGCAGCAGACAATCGGCTGAGTCGTACACCGGGCGCGCATTCTCCGAGATCCAGATGATGTCGCCGTGACGCCGATAAACCTGCGAAACGAAACCGCGAACGGCACCGTGCACCCGCGCAAGCCGGATGAACTCGTCGCGCCGGCCCGGCTCGACGTAGAGCTGAGCGCTAATGTCACTGCGCGACGCCACGAGCGCACCCGGGGTGTCGTACCCCAGAATGCGGGCGAGCGCGGGATTAGCCTCGATGTAGCGCCCATCGGGAGTCGACTGGAAAATGCCTTCGGTCGCGTTTTCGAAGATGCTGCGATACTTGCGTTCGGCTTCCCGCAGCGCGCGCTCGGCGATTTTGCGTTCGGAAATGCGGCATCGGTACACGATGCCGCGCAGATTCCCCATGAGCGTCGCGAGCATCCGCTCTTTTTCGCGCAGCTCCGCGCGCAGCCGATGCGGCTCGATACTCTCGGCCAGGCTGCCTGCGCCGGGACCGGCGTGTGCCGGGTTCTGCATTATTCGCCCCCTGATGTCCGGCGAGCAACATCCGTTCCAGACACCTCTGCGTGCCGTAGCGCTCATGTCACGCGTGAGGGTGCGGCAAAAAGTCGCAAATGGTGCGCACGTCGATGCCGGAGGTACGCGCTTATGCGCACAGCCTCGCCCCGGCCCGTGCCGATGGGTGCTCCGCTGCCGCATTCTCGTCGGGAGTGTACAAAAATCGGCAGGCGAGGCGGACATAGAAAGGCCCACTGCCATTGGGCAGCGGGCCTTGACACCGCACGCCGAACCTGATCAGGCAGCCTGCGCGAGCGCCGCCTTCTCGAACACGACCTCACCTTTGCGGGCGTCGACCTTGATCAGGTCCTTCGGCCCGAACTGCCCTTCCAGTATTGCCTTCGCCAGCGGATTCTCAATCTGCGACTGGATGGCGCGCTTCAACGGCCGGGCGCCATACACAGGATCGAATCCGACTGACGCGATTTCCCTCAGCGCTGCATCGGTGACCTCGAGCCCCATATCCATCGCCGCCAGACGCTTTTCGAGATACTGAAGCTGGATGCGGGCGATTTCTCGAATGTTCGTTTCATCCAGCGGATGGAAGACCACGATCTCGTCGATACGGTTGATGAACTCCGGCCGGAAATGGGTTTTCACTTCTGCCATCACCGCGCTCTTGATCGCCGAATATTCTTCGTGAGCCATCGTCTGGATCATCTGCGAGCCCAGGTTCGAGGTCATGACGATCACCGTATTCTTGAAGTCCACCGTGCGGCCCTGTCCGTCGGTCATGCGACCGTCGTCCAGGACCTGCAGCAGCACATTGAATACGTCAGGGTGTGCTTTCTCGATTTCATCGAGGAGGATGACCGAGTACGGCTTGCGGCGCACCAGCTCCGTGAGATACCCGCCTTCTTCATAACCCACATAACCGGGCGGCGCTCCGATCAGCCTCGCGACCGAATGCTTCTCCATGAATTCGGACATGTCGATGCGGATGAGATGGTCTTGCGCATCGAACAGAAATTCCGCCAGCGTTTTGCACAGCTCGGTCTTGCCGACTAGGTGGGTCCCAGGAAAAGGAAGGACCCGTACGGACGATTCGGATCGCCCAGACCCGCGCGCTGGCGCCTGATCGCATCCGCCACGAGGCGCACGGCCTCGTCCTGCCCGATCACCCGCCGGTGCAGCGCGTCCTCCATCCGGAGCAGCTTGTCGCGCTCGCCCTGCATCATCTTCGAGACCGGAATCCCCGTCATGCGGGAGACCACTTCGGCGATCTCCTCGGCACCGACCTGGGTGCGCAGCAGCCTGGGCTTGACCTGCCCCTCGTTGGTGCTCTCGGCCTGCTTGAGCTGTGTTTCCAGTTGCGGCAGCTTGCCATATTGCAGCTCCGCCACTTTGTCGAATTTGGCTTCGCGCTGCAGACGCACGATGTCGGCCTTTACGCGCTCGATCTCCTCCTTGATGTGAGCGGCGCCCTGCACCATCGCCTTTTCGGCTTTCCAGATCTCTTCGAGGTCGGCAAACTCGCGCTCGAGGTTGCGGATCTCCTGCTCGATCAGCTCGAGTCTTTTCTTAGACGCGTCGTCGCGCTCCTTCTTCACCGCTTCGCGCTCGATCTTCAGCTGGATGAGTCGGCGCTCCAGACGGTCCATCGATTCGGGTTTCGAGTCGATTTCCATCTTGATCCGGGAACCGGCCTCGTCGATGAGATCGATCGCCTTATCCGGCAGGAAGCGGTCCGTGATGTAGCGGTGGGACAGCTCGGCTGCAGCGACGATCGCCGGATCGGTAATCTTCACACCATGATGCAGCGCGTATTTCTCCTGAAGACCGCGCAGGATCGCGATAGTGGCTTCGACGGAAGGCTCGTCGACCAGCACTTTCTGGAAGCGGCGCTCGAGGGCTGCGTCCTTTTCGATATATTTGCGGTATTCGTCCAGGGTCGTCGCGCCGACGCAGTGCAGCTCTCCGCGCGCGAGCGCCGGCTTGAGCATGTTGCCCGCATCCATCGCCCCCTCGGCTTTTCCCGCGCCGACCATGGTGTGGAGCTCGTCGATGAAAACGATGATGCGCCCTTCTTCCTGCGAGATTTCCTTGAGCACCGCTTTGAGGCGCTCTTCGAACTCGCCGCGGTACTTGGCACCCGCGAGCAGCGCCGCCATGTCGAGCGACAGCACCCGTTTGCCTTTCAGGGTCTCGGGCACTTCCTCGTTCACGATGCGTTGCGCAAGCCCTTCCACGATCGCGGTCTTGCCCACTCCGGGCTCCCCGATCAGGACAGGATTGTTCTTGGTGCGCCGCTGAAGGATCTGGATCGTACGCCGGATTTCGTCGTCGCGGCCGATCACCGGATCGAGCTTGCCTTCCCGCGCCCGCTCAGTGAGGTCGAGCGTGTATTTCTTGAGCGCCTCGCGGGCACCCTCCGCTTCCGGATTCTCGACGCTCTGCCCGCCTCGCACAGCGTCGATGGCCTGCGCCAGCCCCGCCTTCGTCGCGCCGGCCTGCTTCAGCAGCCGCCCGGTCTCGCCTTTATCTTCGAGAAGCGCCAGAAGGAAAAGCTCCGAGGCGATGAACTGATCGCCACGCTTTTGCGCCTCCTTGTCGGCAAGGTTGAGGAGGTTGCTCAGATCCCGGGAGACATTGACCTCGCCACCCGCGCCTTCAACTTTGGGCAGGCGGTCGACGGCACTCTTCAGGTCGGTCTTGAGCTTCGCGGCATTGACACCTGCCCGCTGCAGCAGCGAGGCCGTGCCGGGGTCCTGGTGAAGCGCATATAGCAGATGCTGCGGCTCGATGTAGGCGTTGTCGTTGCCCACGGCAAGGCTTTGCGCCTCGGCGAACGCCTGCTGGAATTTTGTCGTGAATTTGTCGAAACGCATGGCTATCCTCGCGAATACATCCGGACACAGACTCTCACTACGCTACATCGGGCCTGACGCGTCTTTTTCAAGGGGTCGCGAATCCTGCCGCCTTCGTAGCGCGCGGGGAAATATCAAGGCGATCAGACGCGCAACGGTGTCGCGCAGCGCATCCAGCCAGCGCCTCGTCAGCTCACCACGGTGTCGATAGGACGTGGTACGGGCTTAACCCCGACGATCGGGTACGGGCATAGCATGTTGAGCGCGATGCTGTTGTTCGCGGACTGCACGATGCGCACGTGCTCGCGCGTCAGCTCCCGGGCGTGACGGCATCCACACGAGTGCGCGATCATATCGATTTCCATGTTCATGTTGCGGCAGTAATTCGCCACCCGCAGGTATTTCTCTTCCACCGCCAGCCCGCGTTGCAATCGCTTGTTGTGCGTCGTGACGCCGGTGGGACAGGTATTGGTGTGGCAGCGCAACGCCTGTATGCACCCCAGCGCGAACATGAAGCCGCGCGCGGTGTTGACGAAATCCGCCCCCGCGCACAACGCCCACGCCGCGCGCGCGGAAGTCACCAGCTTGCCCGCGGCCACCACGCGAATGCGCGTTTTCAGCCCCGACTGGAGCAGCGCATCGACCACTCGCGGCAGCGCCTCGGCGATGGGGAGCGCCATGTGGTCCATCAGGGTCTGGGGTGCCGCGCCGCTGCCGCCTTCCCCACCGTCGATCGCGATGAAATCAGGCGCGTAGCCGTTGCCGCGCTGCAGGACGGCTTCGCAGAGCTCGTTGATGAATTCCCAGCCACCCACCGCCGTCTTGATTCCGACCGGCCGGCCCGTGAGGTCGCGAACGTAGGCGACCTGGTCGAGAAGCTCGTCGACATTGGCAATATCGTGATGCCGGTTCGGGCTGATCGAATCGCACCCGGCC
>JBKJKJ010000190.1:0-4395 GCA_046597455.1 Burkholderiales bacterium | reverse complement strand
ACGGCGGTCACTTCGGGCTGTTTCAGGAGCTCGTGGTAATCCGCGGTGACAAAGTCTGCGTCGACTTTCTCGGCAACAAGCTTCGCGCGCTCCGGATTCTTCTCGGCCAGGCCGATCCAGTCGACTTGCGGAAAGCGCTTGGCGATCTCACCACGAATGAGTCCGACGCGGCCCGCGCCGACGATGGCCAATCCGATACGCTTGGGTTGTTTTTTCATAAAGATCCTACGTTGCTTCCTGCTGCGCAACTACATCGCTCCGCAGGCCGAAAGTTCTACGTTGCTTCCTGCTGCGCAACTACGTTGCTCCGCAGGGCATTAAAGACACAGCTTAGGCGGCTGGCGCCGCTCACTTTAACCTACGCGGCGGCGGCTGCGGGACGCGATTCGGGCAGGGGAAGCTTCACCGGCTCGTTACGCTCGGCGGAAAGATCGGCCGCGACGTACACTTCCATGACCTGGCGTGCCTGCTCGGCGGTCACCAGAACCGGGCGGTCGAGCGCGACGGCCTCGAGGAAGTGGGTCGTCTCGCGCTCCATGGGCCCCGCATACGTGTGGTTGACGAATTCCCCGGGCATCGAGGACATGGGTAGCCGCATCCCGTCTTTCATGGTGTTGAGCACGACGTCACGATGGCTGTCGTCCACGATTACCGCCCCCTCGGTCCCGATCATTTCGATCCAGGTGGTCGAAAAGTTCGGATAGCCCGGCGGGAGACTCCAGCCGCCACCGACCACGAACGACAGTCCGCTGTCCATGGTGACGACGATCCACTGATTGTCGGGGATGTCGCCGCCGGTCGACTCCTGCAGCGCGCCGTAGTTGCTCTGGGAATACACGCGTATCGGTTTAGCCGGCTCCAGGCACCACAGCACGAAATCAAGGTCGTGCGTCGCCTCCATCGCCGCGGGGGAGAGTTTGCTGCGCCCCGTGATTTTTTTGCCCAGGCCGCGCGTGATGTGGCGGCTCACGAGCGCGCTGACCGGTCGCCCGAGCGTGCCGTCTTCGATGCAGCGCTTGACGTACGCGTACTTCGAATTGAATCGCTGCGAGTAGCCGATGGTGAACTTCAGCTTGTTGCGCCGCGAGATGGCGATGAGATCGTCAGCTTCGTGCAGTTCGAGCGCGATCGGCTTTTCGAGAAACACATGCTTGCCCGCGAGCAGGCTTTCGCGCGCCATCGGGTAGTGCAGGGCTTCCGGCGTCGCGGAGATCATGATCGCGTCGACGTCTTTCATGTCGAGGATCTGACGGTAGTCTGCAGTGGCGGTCTTTGCGCCTGTTTTCTGGGCCATTTCGGCAAGCCGCGCGGGCAGACTCTCAGCGATGTGCAGATCTTTGACAAAGGGATTCGCGGCGCAGGTCTCGGCGCGTATGCCACCGCACCAGCCGGTGCCGATGATGCCGACGTTGATCTGTTTCAAGAGAGCTCCTTGCAAGGCGTGACGACCGCGCCGGATGATCGGCGTGAAAGGGAGGGGAAACGGTATGGGGGTCGATCTTACGAGCGCAGCCCATGCCTGACAAATAGCAATTGCGAATCCGTGCCATGCCGATCCGGCATGGCACGCTCGCTCCCGGAGATCCCGACTCGCCGTGCTCCGAGTGAAGAAAGCTTCAGCAGGCGGTTGACGGCTGTCGTATTTCATGCCAACTTCGCATCGCTCGCTCCTGACCGGCCGCCCAGCTACAGACTGGCCCGGCTTCTCGCAGCGCCCTCCGACTTTCAGAATTCCCTCATAAGTGGACTTACGCAGCATCCGCTATTTTGTGCAGATTGCCGATCTGGGAAGCATTACGCGTGCTTCGCAGCACCTCGGCATCGCCCAGCCTGCGTTGAGCCGGCACGTGCGTAGCATCGAGGACGAGTTGGGGACGCAACTGCTCGTGCGCCTGCCCCGCGGCGTGCGGCTGACCGGCGCGGGCCTGCAGTTTCTCGATCACTGCCGCCGCATCGTGCGCGAGCTGGACCGGGCGCGCGATGAGCTGCGCTCGACCTCCGAAGTGCCGCAAGGGCGGGTCATTCTCGGGCTTTCGCCCACGACCGGGCCGATGTTGCTTCCCGGCGTGATGGAGCGTGTCCGGCGACAGTGTCCGCAGGTTTCGCTCAAAGTGGTCGAAGGTTTCAGCAGCCAGCTCTACGATAGTCTGCTGACGGGCCGGGTCGATCTCGCCGTGCTCACCAGTCCCGTGCCGAGCCGCGCACTGCGTTTGTTGCCGCTGATTTCCGAGCCCATCGTCGTGCTGAGCGCTCCGGAGCCGCGAGGCGCGCGGCGCTTCTACACGTTGCCGGAGCTGTCCCGCACGCCGGTGGTCACCACCGAAGCGATCCGCTCTATCGTGGATGAACAGCTCGAGCGCTATGGATCCCGGCTCAGCGTGGAGGCGGAAGTGGACGCGGTCGAAGCGATACGCCGGCTGCTCCTGCGCGGAATCGGTCCGGCCATCATGCCGCTTTCCACTTTTCACGATGACATCGTCGCCGGTCGCATCGCGGCATTTCAGATCGCCGATGCGACCGTGCATCGCATCCTCATGCTCGGACTGCAGGCGGAGCGTCGTCTTCCGGCCGCGGTCGAAGAGGTTTCGCAGGTTCTCACTGCGGAGACCAATCATCTGTTCGACATGGGACTTTTCAGCTTTCCCGCGGCGCATACGCCGCGGTCTTCGGCCGCCGCCATGCCGCTATCGGTGCCTGCACGCAGGAAGCGCAAGGCAAGCCATAAGGAACGTCAGTGAACCGGCTATCGACCCTGAATCTGAAGGAAAAATGCAATGGGAGTTGAGGAATGAAGCGCATCGATTTACACAGCCACGTCATCCCCGAAACAATCGTTCGGGCGATGCGCGACCAGCCCGACGTGTACAACACGCGGATCGAAGGGGAAGGGCACAAGCGCGTATTCGTGCGGGGCAAAGTGCGCTTCGATCTCATCCCCGAGTTCTACGATGCAGAGGCGAAGCTCGAGTCGATGGATCGCAAGGGCCTGACCGTGTCGGTGATATCTCCCGGGCCCCAATCGTTCTTCTATAACCTCAAAGACGCCGATCTCGCGCTCAAGACTGCAGCGCTCGTGAACGATGGCGTCGCGCAGATGGCCGCAGTCAAGCCCGACCGGCTGCGCGGCATGGCCACGCTGCCCATGCAACATCCCGATGCGGCGATCGCGGAGCTCGAGCGCGTCGTGAAGGACTATGGTTTTCGCGCGGTCGAGATCGGGACGGCCATCGGCGACGACGAGCTCGCCGATCCGAAGTTTCGCCCGGTGCTGCGCCGTATCCAGGCGCTCAAGGTCGTCGTTTTCGCCCATCCCAACACGCAAGGCTCCGGCGGCAGGCTCGACTGTTACTACCTGACCAATCTCATCGGCAACCCGCTCGACACGACCGTGATGGTCGGCAAGCTCATGTTCAGCGGTGCGCTCGACGAGTTGAAAGAGCTGAAGATGCTCCTCGCTCACGGCGGCGGTTTCCTGCCCTACCAGATCGGGCGGTTCGAGCACGGCCATACGGTTCGCCCCGACACTGCAGCGATCACCCAGCGCAAGCCGCTGGAGATGTTCAGGCAGTTCTACTTCGACGCACTCACCCACAGCCCTCAGGCAATCCGTCATCTCATCGACACGGTGGGGTCCGAGCGGGTCGTACTGGGGACCGACTCGCCGTTCGATATGGGCGAAGAGCATCCCGTCGAAAGTGTCGAAGCCGTGCCGCGTCTCACCGACAAGGAGCGCGAAGACGTGTGCTTTCGCACGGCGCTGGAGTTGTTCGGTGGCACGTTGTAGTTGGTTTACCGGCCGCGCCGCCGTTGTGCATGCGCACGGCGTGCGGCTATCATCGGGCCGAAATCCCTGGCCCGAACAACTATAAAATCAGCACAGAAGAGCACGGAGCGCATTGCAACGGCTCTCGTGTCGTCGATGCGGGCACCACCGGAATTCACGAAAACCCAGGTTGCGAACCCTATCACTGTGAGAGAGGAGTCATGCCTTTCTATCGTTTCGAAGAAATCGAAAGTAATTATCTGACGCCGCACCTTTCCACCGGCAAGGCGCCGGTGATCGAAGGGCAGTACATGTATTTCTGTCTGCTCCACAAGAACGCGGGCACGGGTTCGGATCTGCATTACCACCCCAACGAGCTTTTGATATTCCCGCTTCGCGGCAAGATCAATGCGATCGTGGGCAAGGACCGGCGTATCGTGCAGCCGGGTACGTTCGTGCACGCGCCTGCTTTTGCGCGTCACTCGATGCGCGCGACCGAAGACGGCGCGGTGCAGTATCTCTATATCAAGGACAAGACCTGGACCGTCGTGGGTCTCGCCGAGGACGAGGCGGTCCCCGACAAGGCAATGACCGTGGAAGAGGTCAACCGGAAATACGGCGTTGGCGAGCGC
>JBKJKJ010000560.1:0-4267 GCA_046597455.1 Burkholderiales bacterium | reverse complement strand
CTGGGCATCGACGGCACCGAGACGTTCGCCATCGAGGGGCTCGCGGGCGGCAACGTGCAGCCGATGCAGGACGTCGTGATGACCCTCACGCGCGCCGAAGGCTCGACGCAGAAAGTGACGCTGACGCTGCGCATCGACACCGGCATCGAAGTGGATTACCTCAAACACGGCGGCCTGCTGCCGTATGTGTTGCGGGACCTGCTCGCCGCCGCTTAGTGTAATGATTCCGAAGTTCTCACCATACTTCGCCGCCCGTTCGTGCTGAGCCCATCGACCAGGTCAGGACAGGCCACGCGGTGAAGTCGAAGCATGAAGAGCGTTGTTTGGTGTTAGTCGTTCATCCTTCGACTTCGGCGCCTGTTGCCTACGCTCAGGACGAACGGATTTTTAAGCGAACTTATTATGAATCACGCCAATAGGTTTTGAGGATACTCAGCGCCGCCCCGCTCCACCAGGCGGCGCTGAGCGCACGTTCGGGGAATCATCGAGGAGAAGAACGATGAAGCGAACCGCATGGCTGGTTACGATTGCATTGTCCGTATCCGCGGCGTTTGCCAACGCCCAGGCACCGTACCCGTCCAAACCGCTGAGAATGATCATGTCGTTCCCCGCGGGCGGGCCGACCGATATCGTCGGCCGGCTGATCGGCCAGAAGCTGACCGACGCGTGGGGGCAGAACGTCACCATCGACAACCGCCCGGGCGGCGGCGGCATGATCGGCGGCGCGCTCGCTGCGAAATCCCCTCCTGACGGCTACACCCTCTACCTCGGCGGCATCAGCACGCTCGCGATCGGGCCTTTCGTCCAGAAGACGATGCAGTTCGATCCGATTCGCGATTTCCAGCCGGTGAGCCAGACCACGACGCAGCCGGTGCTGCTGATGAGCCATCCCACACTCCCGGTAAAGACCGTGAAGCAGTTCATCGCACTCGCCAAAGCACGACCCGGGCAAATCAACTATGCGTCGTCCGGCCCAGGAGGATCGGGCCATCTGGCAGGCGAGCTTTTCAAAAGCATGGGCGGCATCGACATCGTGCACGTGCCCTATCGCGGCGCACCGCCCGCCCTCATCGACCTCATGAGTGGCCAGGTCCAGTCGATGTTCGGCACCATCCTCGCCTCAGCGCCGCACATCCGCGCCGGCAAACTGCGCGCGATCGCCATCACCGGCCCTCGCCGCTCCGACGCGCTCCCCGACACGCTGACCTTCGCCGAGAGCGGCCTTCCCGGTTACGACGCCAGCTCGTGGAACGGCATACTGGTTCCCACCGGAACACCGAAAGCGATCGTCGACAGGCTCAACGCCGAGCTCGTGAAAATCATGCACCAGCCGGTCGTCGTCGAGCGCCTCGCCGCCGACGGCTCGCTCTCGATCGGCAGCACTGCCGAAGCGTTCGCCGCCTTCATCAAGTCGGAACAGGCGAAGTGGTCGAAGGTCGTCAGGGAAGCGAATGTGACGGTGAATTGAGGGGGGAGGGGAATGATTTTTAACATACGAATCATGCGAGGGCGAACCGTGATCTGCCCCGAAGCCCCACACCCCGCCTCCATCTCTGTGTAACGCGTTAAATAGAGGCAGGCCCCATTTTCATCACACGATCGCCACAACAGTCTTCGGATTTGCATATTTAGCATACGCATCGTATGCCTGCACGTATGAGCTCGGACGCAAGCGAATGAACATATTGCTTGAAGCGCCTTACTACGATCGGAACGTAATTTCCCTGAATGCAAGCATTTGCATCAGGGCATCCTCAGTGGCGAAAAGCGTATATGGATTTATATTCATCGCATCCAATCGCTCTAGAACCGCAAGACGCTCGCTCTGTGGCAAGACAAATTTTCGAAGCAAATCCTGCGTGTCGTCTCCTCCATCAAAAACCAGATGATGCGAACAATATATCCATTTCCCCCGATCCTCGGGCTGATGAGCGCAGACGGTGTACTCCGCTTGTTGTATGTAGTGGCGCGGATGCGTCGTTGCGTAGGGTCCTTGATGCGCTATGGTAGGACTGCCAACTGATCCTCCCTTCGCGCCGGTAGGCGCGGACACATACGCATATACAGCAACATCAGCTCCAGGCACGCTATTCAGGTATGCGAAAAAAAGAGCTATGTAAGGAGACCGGGTCCAGTCGAGCAAGGGGCTTGGAAATCCGTGGTGCCTTACGTACACCATCAGTTCGTAACTCGGAGGGCTCAGGAGGAAATCTTGGTCCAGCGTAGGCTCCCTCTCGAGCGGCCATGATTTTCCTGTGTAGCTTTCTATCGCCGGGTGAATCCGCACGAGGTAGCGATTGTAGGCGAGTAGCGGCAATTCTCCCGGTCGGTATCTTTCAAGTGTGGTATCGAGGCGCCACGTCGCATTGGCCTGCCCGCGAAATAGCGTCGATGCGCTACCAAAAATAGGCGATCGAAGGTCGCGAAGCTCTTCTTTTAAGCTATCGATCGCGCCATCAAGCTCTTGATGGGAGGTTAAGCGTATTTCTTCCATCGCATTTTCAACCTAACCATTTACACGGAATAATCCGACGCTCGGGAGAAACAACTCGGGGTTCAGTCAACCCGCGGGTTATCGCCGCGAGCATTGCGTCGAGTTCCTTTCTTGCAGGATCGCGCGGGCCGACCGGTAACGGCTCAGATCAGCCTTCTGGAATCGTCAGTGTACGCAATAGTGTGGTCCGTCCCGGGGGTTCCAAGCGGCGGCTCCCTCGAACGCGTTAAACAGCACCGCTCACAAATCAGCAGGAATTGACCTACGAATTGGTCAGTTCCGTCTAGGAAAGCTGCCCTGCTCGCTGGACCCAATCCACGTAACTATTCAGGTCGGGTTCCGCGCGCTGGGAGTTACGCTGAAGCACATCCTTCACCACGTCGCGGAAAATCTGGGCACGGAGAAGCTCACTCGGCTCTTCGTTCTGCAGTTGCAGAAGGGTCTTCGGCAAAGCATCATCGTAAATCCTCAGCAAAAACTCGATTGACTTTTCCGACTGGCGCCTGCCCCTCTTATTTTCTGTCCACTCATGGGTAAGCAATTTCACCGAGCGATCGACCAAGCTATCGTCGCCAAATAGCGCCTTGAGATCACCCGTCCCATGGAGATAGCGCTCGAACAGCGGAGGAGACTTCTGCCTGAGCATGATCAGGAAGAGCAAATACGCCAAGTGTAGCCGTGGACCGTCACGCGTAAGTAACACCGCATTTAGCACTACCATGCACTGCTCTTGGTCCCTAAGGCTCAACCTGAAATAGCGGGCAAACAACGCAACAAGCTCAATAGCCGCCTCAGGGTATAGCTCCCGGTCGAGTGGTACATAAAACTTCGCCTCGTCGATCTGATGCTGCTCGAATAGATGCGCGGCAAAATTGCGGTAATGAGGCGTCGGCAAGACATATTCCTGATCGAAAAACCTCCGGAGGTATCTGTGCGAGTCAAAGCCCGCGCCGTAAACCGCCTTGATGGAGTGCGCGAGTTGCTGGTAGTCCGTAGCAATCACGAAATAGACGGCTGGCACACGGAACAGGTGCTTGATGTTTTCCAGCAGATCGAGGGCATACGTCGGCCGGCAACGGTCGAGTTCATCGATTAGTATGAAAAACGGCAATCGCGAATGCTGCTTCTGTTTCGTGATCTGTTGCACAAGTCTCGTCAGATTGGTTGTGAAGTCGCGAATACTCTGCTTCTTATCGCTATGCTCCTTCAGCGCCTCCTCCGCAGCCTTCGATACAACGGACTTCACGTCCTCTTCTGGGTTGCTCGACCGCAGCTGCTCACTTTCGCCGTCGCCCGCGGTCTCCTGCCATTGTTCGAGGGACATCCCTGTGAGCTGTTTTGCGATAACTCCCAAAAGAACCGCAGCAGATGGTTTAATGAGCTTCTTTGCTCCATCGACAGTTTTTTGAAGTAACTTCTTGGCGGGCGCCGAGGTCAGTAGTGGCTTCAGCGATTCGTCGATCTCTGAGATAAATGCGAGCAGCGGCTCATCTGAGAAATCGGAACTCCAAGCATCGAAGTAGATGACCGCATGATTGGCCGCGGCTAGATCCTTCGCCCACTCGGTCAGGAAGTAGGTCTTACCGAATCCCCATTCGGCGTTTATGCTCAGGACGAAGCCGTGGTCTGCGTCCGCATCTCGCGACACCGCGTACTTGCCGGTGAGGTACTGCGTGAGATAGTTAGCCCCGGTGGCCACCCAAAGTCCCCCACCTGTGGCCACCCCAAACTCCCCCATCTGATCGAGCCTAGGCGCGCCTGAACCGGGGGCGC
>JBKJKJ010000487.1:0-4533 GCA_046597455.1 Burkholderiales bacterium | reverse complement strand
GCGCGTCGTCGCATTCACGCCGACGCCGCCGAAGGCTTGCATCAACATGTCGTAGCGCGCGCCCTTGACGAACACGGTGGGTGCCACATCGGCGCCGCCCGTCGGATTGACGTCGGTGCCGCGGTAGACGCCATTGTTGTTGAAGATCACCACGCAGATCGGCAGGTCGTAGCGGCAGATGGTTTCGACTTCCATGCCGGAGAAGCCGAAAGCGCTGTCGCCTTCGATCGCGATCACCGGCTGGCCGCTGACCACGGCGGCCGCAATGGAAAAGCCCATGCCGATGCCCATGATGCCCCAGGTGCCGACGTCCAGGCGCTTGCGCGGCTTGTACATGTCCACGATGCTGCGGGTGAAGTCGAGCGCGTTAGCGCCTTCGTTGACCAGGAGCGCGTCCGGGTTGGCCTTGATGATGTCGCGCACCACGTTGAGCGCGCTGTGAAAATTCATCGGCGCGGGATTCTTCGCCAGCGTCTCCGCCATCTTTGCGATGTTCTTGCTCTTCCGCTCGGCGATCGCGGTAAGCCACTCTGAGGGCGGTTTGGCCCAACCGGCGCCCGCAGCAGGCTTGATCGCGGCGAGCAGGGCGCCGACACAGGAACCGATGTCGCCCACCACCGGGGCGTCGATCCGCACGTTGCTGTCCGCCTCCTGGGGTGAGATGTCGATCTGGATGAACTTCTGCCCGCCCCATGCTTTGGGGTCTTTGCTGCCCCAGGTCTTGCCCTTGCCATGGGACAGCAGCCAGTTCAGGCGCGCGCCAATCAACATGACGACGTCGGCTTCGGGCAGCACGTACGATCGGGCGGCGGCGGCGGACTGCTCGTGCGTGTCGGGCAGCAGGCCCTTGGCCATCGACATCGGCAGATAGGGAATGCCGGTCGTCTCGACGAAGGCGCGGATATCCGCGTCCGCCTGCGCGTAAGCCGCACCCTTACCCAGCACGATGAGCGGGCGCTTGGCGCCCCTGAGCAGATCGAGCGCCCGCTGCACGGCGTCGGGTGCCGGAATCTGGCGCGGCGCCGGATCGACCACTTCGATCAGCGATCGCTTGCCGGCTTGCGCCTCCACGGTCTGCGCGAACAGCTTTGCCGGCAGGTCGAGGTAGACGCCGCCGGGGCGCCCGGAGACGGCGGCGCGTATGGCGCGCGCGACGCCGATGCCGATGTCCTCGGCGTGCAGCACGCGGAAGGCGGCCTTGCACAGCGGCTTGGCGATCGCCAGCTGGTCCATCTCTTCGTAGTCACCCTGCTGGAGGTCGACGATCTCGCGCTCGCTGGAGCCGCTGATGAGGATCATCGGGAAGCAGTTGGTGGTGGCGTTGGTCAGTGCGGTCAAGCCGTTGAGGAAGCCTGGGGCGGAGACCGTCAGGCAGATGCCGGGCTTTTGCGTCATGAAGCCGGCGATGGCCGCGGCGTTGCCGGCGTTCTGCTCGTGGCGGAACGAAATCACGCGCATACCCTCGGCCTGCGCCATGCGGGTGAGGTCGGTGATCGGGATACCGGGCAGACCGAATATCGTGTCGATGCCGTTGAGCTTGAGCGCATCGATGACCAGATGAAAGCCGTCGGTCACTTCTAGTTTCGTGTCAGTTGTCATGTCCATGTTGAGATGCCTCGCGTGATCGCTCTTGCCGTCGTGTGAACAAGTGTCCCTTCCGGTGGATAGCTGCCGTGGCAGGTGAACAGAGCCGAATTTCCTCGATTCACGACAGATCCAGACCATCCGAATGTGGCTGTGAATTACTCGCACCTATCATAGGGCGCTGCATGCAAATGCGCCCTTGACCGCGGTCAAGAACGAGCGTTTTGGTTTATACTTGTTTGCACACCACAGACGAGCCCGCCGCCCCGCGGCGAAATTCATGCCCCTGCTCGCCCTCCACCCTGAAGCCGGCCCGCTGCGCGCCCAGCTTCGTGAAAACGTCACCCTGAAGCACCTGAGCCCCGTCCAGTGGATCGAACTCGAACCGCTTATCGAGGTCGTCGATTACGCCAAGGGCGACACCCTCGAGAATCAGGGCGACCACTCGATGGAGCAGTACTTCATCGTGGACGGCATCTTGAAGCGCGTCGTGTCCAACTCGCAGGGGAAAGAGATGATCCTGCGCTTCGCCGCCGAAAGCGACATCGACACGAGCTACGCGGCGTGGCGACTCAAGACCCCAATCCCGTATTCGATCCGCACCGTGACGCGGGTGCGCGCCGCAAAACTGTCCATGCAGCAATGGGTCGGTTTCCTCGACCGCCATGCCACCATCAGAAGCGAATTCGATCTCGAGATCATGAAGCTGATGAGTGAAGTCATGGCGCACACGATCACGCTGCATCTGCTCGATGCGACCGGACGGCTGCAGCGTTTCATGCGCAAGCACGCCGACCTGGTCGAGCGCCTCCCTAAAAAGGAGCTGGCCTCGTATCTGAATTTGTCTCCCGAGACGCTCAGTCGCCTCAAACAACGCGGGAAGGTCTAGTGGCGTGTAACGTCAGAACCCGTAGCAACTTACCGGTAAGCGACGGGCCCGCTTTCGAGCGGGCGGCCGTCGGGAACGTTACTCTCGAAATGACTGATACAGGCCACTGATTCAGACGCCCGCGGGCGTCTCCCGCATCCGCGCGCGCCAGCGGCTGTAAAGCGGCCAGAGCAGCAGAACCAGGGCGAGCGTCATGATGCCGCCCACCAGCCAGTTCGAGAAGAAGATGCTCATGTTGCCCTGCGCCATGAGCATCGACTGCCGGAAAGCGTCTTCGGCGCGATCTCCCAGCACCAGCGCGAGCACCAGCGGCGCGAGCGGATACGAGAGTTTCTTGAAGACATATCCCGCTACGCCGAAGAGCAGCATGAACCAGATGTCGAGCATTGCGTTGTGCACCGTGTAGGCGCCGATCGCGCAGATCACCACGATGATGGGCGCGATGATCGAGAACGGCACGCGCAGTATCGCCGCGAACAGGGGCACGCACGTGATCACGATGATGAGTCCCGCGATGTTCCCCAGGTACATGCTCGCAATGAGCCCCCACACGAAATCCTTCTGCTCGATGAACAGCAGCGGACCGGGCTGCAGGCCCCAGATGAGCAGGCCGCCGAGCAGCACCGCAGCCGTAGGCGAGCCCGGGATGCCCAGCGCGAGCATGGGCAGCAAAGCGGATGTGCCGGCCGCGTGCGCTGCGGTCTCGGGGGCGATCACCCCTTCGAGCTGTCCGGTGCCGAACTTCGGGCCGTCTTTCGACACCCTTTTGGCGACCCCGTAGCTCATGAATGACGCCGGCGTGGCGCCGCCGGGCGTGATGCCCATCCAGCACCCGATGAGGCAGCTGCGGAGCGAGGTTGCCCAGTAGCGCGGCAGTTTCTTCCACGTCTCGATCACGATTTTTGGATTGATCTTCGCCGCACGGCCGGAAAACGCGAGCCCCTCTTCCATCGACAGCAGGATCTCGCCGATTCCGAAGAGCCCGATCACGGCGATCAGAAAATCGAAACCGCGCATGAGCTCGTACCAGCCGAAGATCAGCCTGAGCTGCCCCGTCACCGTATCGATGCCCACCGCAGCGAGTGCGAAACCCAGCATCATGGCCGCGAGAATCTTGAACGGCGGCTCCTTGCCCATCCCGATGAAGCTGCAGAACGTGAGGAAGTAGACCGAGAAGAATTCGGGCGGACCGAACTGCAGCGCGAAACGCGCCACGAGGGGCGCCAGAAACGTGATCATCACCACGGCCACGAACGCACCGATGAACGATGAGGTGAAAGCCGCCGTCAGCGCTTCGCCCGCGCGGCCCTGCTGCGCCATGGGGTAGCCGTCGAAAGTCGTGGCGACCGACCAGGGCTCACCTGGAATATTGAACAGGATCGACGTGATCGCGCCGCCGAACAGCGCCCCCCAGTAGATGCACGAGAGCATGATGATGGCCGAGGTCGGCGGCATCGTGAACGTGAGGGGGAGCAGGATCGCGATGCCGTTCGCGCCACCGAGGCCGGGGAGCACGCCGATGATGACACCGAGGCTCACCCCGATGAACATCAACAGGAGGTTGAATGGGGTCAGCGCGACCGAAAAGCCATGAAACAGTGCAGCGATGTCTTCCAATTGAACTACCCTCGCGTTCGCTGACGTTTGCCCGCTCAGTAACCCAGAAAAGACAGCGGATCGAATGCACCCTTATAGAGGGGAACCTGAAACCACACCTCGAACGTGCTGAAAGCGAGCGCACTCACGATGAATCCGAGCAGCACACTTTTGAGCCAGCTGTATTTTCCGAGCCAGCGCATAAAACCGGCGATGTAGATCGCTGCGGCCACATAGAGGCCGATAATCTGGATCGCCAGGACGAACACCGCAGCGGGAATGAGAACGGACAAAACCTGCCTCAATGCCTGCCACTCCACGAACACAGCGTCGCGCTTCACGCTTTTGCCCCACACGGCCTGGACAAAAATGACGATGCTCGAAACGCAGATAATGAGACCGATGTAAAACGGGAAGTACCCCGCTTGGGGACCTTCGGCCCCCCAGCTGGAGCCGATCCGGTG
>JBKJKJ010000108.1:0-10047 GCA_046597455.1 Burkholderiales bacterium | reverse complement strand
CTCAGCCCGCCTCCTCCTCGGCGTCCTCGACTTCCACGAACTCGTCGCCGCCGGTCACGATTTCCTTGAGGCTGTCGTTGCGGCCTTCTAGATACGCATCCGCGATGCCGCGTGCATACAGCCGGATAGCGCGGCTCGAGTCGTCGTTGCCGGGAATGACGTAATCGACCCCGGCAGGCGAGTGATTGGTATCGACCACCGCAATGACCGGGATACCGAGCTTGTTCGCTTCAGCGATCGCGTTTTTCTGATAGCCCACGTCGATGACAAATAGCGCATCGGGCAGGCCGTTCATGTCCTTGATGCCGCCCAGGCTGCGATCGAACTTGGCCATCTCGCGCTGATAGAGCAGTGCTTCTTTCTTCGCCACACGATCGAAGGTGCCGTCCTGCTGCATCTGCTCCATATCTTTGAGCCGCTTGATCGAGCCCTTCACCGTCTTGTAGTTGGTGAGCATGCCGCCGAGCCAGCGATAGTCGACGTAGGGCGCGCCCGAGCGCTGCGCTTCTTCGCGAATGATTTCCCGCGCCTGGCGCTTGGTGCCGACGAAGAGCACGGTGCCTTTGTTGGCGGAGAGCTGGCGCACGAATTTCAGCGCGTCCTGGTACATCGCCAGCGTCTTCTCGAGGTTGACGATATGGATTTTATTGCGATGGCCGAAGATATACGGGGCCATTTTGGGGTTCCAGAAGCGCGTTTGATGTCCGAAATGGACGCCCGCCTCCAGCATTTCACGCATTGTGACTGACATACAAGAATACTCCGTGCAAGGGTTGAGCCTCCATCCGCCCCAACACCTCGCTTGTTTTCAAGAGAGGCACCCTGGTGACTACGGCGGATGTGCGAAGTCGGCGTGCTGCTGCTTGCTCCTGCTGCCTGCTCCTGCTGCCTGCTCCTACATGCAAGACATACAAAGACAAAGCGCACGCCGCGCGTTTTTGCCCGATGAGAATCGAGCTAACCGTCTATTTTAACACGGTACAGCCACCTGTCTCAAGCGTTTCAAGCCTTGCCCAGGGGCGCCGCCATACCCTGTGGTTCCAGGCAACTTCTGGACTACAATTCGGGTTGCCTGAAAAACCAAGCACTTGGAATTCCTCCTTCCGGACTCATCTCCGGATCTGCCATGTCCGTCATTCTCAAGTCCCCCGAAGATATCGATAAGATGCGCGTCGCCGGCCGGTTGGCCGCAGAAGTGCTCGACTACATCGGGCCCCTGCTCAAGCCGGGCATGACCACCGAGGACGTAGACCGCCTTTGCCACGCCTACATGCTCGAGGAGCAGGGCTCGACGCCGGCGCCCCTGAACTACGCCCCGCCCGGCTATCAGCCCTATCCCAAGTCGATCTGCACGTCGGTCAATCACGTGGTCTGCCACGGCATACCGGGTGAAAAAAAGCTCAAGTCCGGCGATATCCTGAACGTCGACATCACCGTCATCAAGGACGGTTATCACGGCGATACGAGTCGCATGTTCTACATCGGGCAGCCTTCGATACAGGCGCGACGCCTGTGCGAGGTGACACAGGAAGCCATGTGGAGGGGAATCGAGGCTGTCAGATCCGGCGCCACGCTGGGGGATGTCGGCTACGCCGTACAGAGCTATGCCGAGCAACAGGGATTCAGCATCGTGCGCGAGTTCTGCGGGCACGGGATCGGACGCAAATTCCACGAGGATCCGCAAGTCCTCCACTATGGCCGTCCAGGCGCGGGTCTGCGGCTGCAGGCGGGCATGATTTTTACTGTCGAGCCCATGATCAATGCAGGCAAGGCCGACATCCGCCAGTTGGCGGACGGATGGACGATCGTCACCAAGGACCACAGCCTTTCGGCGCAGTGGGAGCACACCATACTCGTCACGGAGACCGGCTTCGAAGTCCTCACCGTGTCCGCGGGGACACCTGCGAGGCCGGCCGCGGCCGGCTGAGCGATGGACGCCCCAGCGGCGAATGCGGCCTCGATCTCCGGGTCGCCGCTCGTCCACCGGAAGCAGCAGCTCGCCGGCGAGCGCCTGCAACTGAAGTCCGAGTTTCTCGAGCGCCCCGCCGCCGCCACGCTCCTTCGGCGCCTGCGCATCGTCGTTGATCGGCACCTGCGGGAAGTCTGGAAAGGCCAGCGCCTACCGGCCGATGCAGCGCTCCTCGCCGTAGGCGGTTACGGTCGCGGCGAGCTGTTCCCGCACTCTGACGTCGACCTGCTCATCCTGCTCCCCTGCCCGCCCGATGAGCATCTGGAGCGCAAGCTTGAGCATCTGCTGGGAACGCTCTGGGACATCGGTCTTGAAGTGGGCCACAGCGTGCGCACCATCGAGGACTGTATCGCGCTCTCCGAGCAGGACATCACGGTGCAGACCACTTTGCTCGAGGCACGCCTGGTCTGCGGCAGCCGCGAACTGTTCAAGCGTTTCGTGACCGCAACTACGGAGACGATGCATCCGCCCGCGTTCCTGCAGGCCAAGCTACTCGAACAGCAGCAGCGCCACGCGCGCGCCGACGAGACCAACCTCGAGCCCAACATCAAGGAAAGCGCAGGCGGCTTGCGGGACCTGCAGACGATTTTCTGGACCGCCCGCGCAGCAAACATCGGCAAAAACTGGCCGGAGCTCGCTGCGCGGGACCTGATCACGCCGGCCGAGGCGCGCGAAATCCTGCGCCACGAGCGATTTCTGCAGACTCTGCGCATCCGCCTGCATTACATCGCCGCGCGGCGCGAAGACCGGCTGCTTTTCGATCATCAGTCCGCGCTTGCCGCGCAGTTCGGCTTGCGCGATACGCCCAATCGCCTCGCCAGCGAGCAATTGATGCAGCGCTATTACCGGGCGGCCAAGGCGGTGTCGCAGCTCAACACGATTGTCCTCCAGAATCTCACCGCGTTGATCACCCCGCAGCTGGACCGGGACTTTCATCCGATCGACGAGCATTTTGGGATGCGCGGTGAGCTCCTCGAAGCGAGCACCGAGGATTTGTATGAGCGCCGCCCCGCCGCGCTCCTCGAGACTTTCATTGTGCTCCAGCAACACCACGAGCTCAAAGGGATCAGTGCGGGAACGCTGCGGGCGCTGTGGCGCGGACGCAGGCTCATCGACCGGCAGTTTCGCAAGAACCCGATGCATCGGGCGCTCTTCATGCGCATCCTGTCGAGCCCATCGCGTCTGACCCGCGAGTTGAAGCGCATGAACCAGTATGGCGTGCTCGGCCGTTACCTGCGCGCGTTCGGGCGCATCGTCGGGCAGATGCAGCACGACCTCTACCACGTCTACACGGTCGACGAGCACATCCTGAAAGTGGTGCGCAATCTTCGACGCTTTGCCGTACCCGAGCTCGCGCACGAATTTCCGCTGTGCAGTCGCCTCATGAGCGATTTTGCGCGGCCGGAGGTGCTCTATGTCGCCGGACTTTTTCACGACATTGCCAAAGGGCGCGGTGGGGATCACTCCGAACTGGGCGCCTTGGACGCGGCCCGCTTTGCGCGCGCTCACCGGCTCGAGCGCGAAGATACCGGGCTCGTATCATGGCTGGTGGCTAACCATCTCGTGATGTCCGCCACGGCCCAGAAGCAGGACCTCAGCGATCCCGACGTCATCCGCGCGTTCGCCGATCGCGTCAAGGACGATCGCCGGCTCGCGGCGCTGTATATGCTCACGGTGGCGGACATACGCGGGACGAGCCCCCGGGTGTGGAACGCGTGGAAAGCCAAGCTGCTTGAGGACCTTTTCCATCTGACGCGCCGGCTGTTCGCCGGCCACGGCGAGGGCCTCGAGAGCAGCGTGCAGTCGCGTCAGGAGGAAGCGCAGGCCAAATTGCGCCTCTACGCATTGCCCGAGCACGCCCACGAGAAGCTGTGGGCCAAGCTCGACACCGCGTACTTCCTGCGTCACGACGCCCAGGAGGCGGCGTGGCACACCCGCCTCCTTTATTACCGCATCGACACGCTGCAGCCCATCGTAAAAGCCCGCATCTCGCCGGCCGGCGAAGGGCTGCAGGTGATGGTCTACGTGCCCGATCAGAAAGAGCTGTTCGCGCGCATCTGCAGCTTTTTCGAAAGCATCAGCTACGACATCCACGACGCGAAGGTCTACACCACGCGCCACGGCTACGCCCTGGACACATTTCAGGTACAGGACCCCGACAACAGCCGTCCGCGGTATCGGGACATCATGAGCTTCATCGAGTACGAGCTCGCCGAGCGCCTGGTTCATAAGACGCCATTACCGCCCCTGCCCAGCCCTCGGCTGAGCCGACAGTTGCGGCATTTTCCGATTTCCCCCGAAGTGAACATACAGCCCGACGATCGCGGCACCTACCAGGTCCTGTCCGTAATCGCCGGCGACCGCCCCGGACTCCTGTCGCGTATCGCACGCACGCTCACCGCTTATGACATCAACCTTCACACCGCCAAGGTCAACACGCTGGGCGCTCGCGCGGAAGACGTCTTCCTCGTCAGCGGCGCAGCGGTCCACGACGCGAAGCGCGTCGTCAGATTCGAAGCCGATCTGGTAGAGCAGCTCAGGACCTGACGCGCGCCCTCATGACCACCACTTTTTTCGAATTGGAAAGCATCGGCGTCATCTCCTTCAGCGGAGAAGACGCGGTGGTTTTTCTCCATGCCCAGCTCACGAGCGACGTAACAGGACTGCCGCCCGGGCGCACGCAGTACAGTGGATATTGCTCCCCGAAAGGGCGGCTCCTCGCCACCTTCCTGTTGTGGCGGCGCGACAATGAAATCCTGATGTTGATTCCGGATTCGCTCCGGGAGGCGATACAGAGCAGGCTCACGAAATACGTGATGCGCGCGAGGGTCACCGTAGCGGACGCGACCGTGCGCTACGCCATCTACGGCTTGAGTGGAACTGGAGCGCCTGCAGCAGTGGCTGGGCTGTGCGCCCGCGCGCCGCGCGCAATGCATGAGGTCGCTTGCGGCGAGGGCGTGGAGGTCACGCGGCTGCCGGTAGATCGTTACCTGATGCTCGCGACCGCCGGGAATGCCGATGCCGTTCGCACCCGCCTCCTGCGCGACGCCGTGCGGCACGAGGAGCGCGGCTGGTCACGTCTCGATCTCGAGGCGGGCATCGCCGTCATCACGCCCGACAGTCAGGATGCGTATGTGCCGCAAATGGTGAATCTCGACCTGATCGGGGGCGTGAGCTATACCAAAGGCTGTTACCCGGGTCAGGAAATCGTGGCACGCATGCACTATCTCGGTAAGCTCAAGCAGCGCATGTATCGCGTACGCGTCCAGGCCTCCGAGCCCGTGCGCACGGGCGATCCCCTGTACAGTCGCGAATTCGGTCCCGATCAGGCGAGCGGCGCAGTTCTGTCCGGCGTCGGCTACGATACGGATACGGCCGGGAATCAAGAAGCACTCGCCGTCATCCAGAAGAGCTGCGTCGAAGCCGGTTCAGTCCACCTCGGATCGATCGACGGCCCCAATCTCGACTTTGTTGCGCTGCCGTACCCGTTGCCCGCCTGAATGCACCCACGCACGCCTTTCACCCGGCATGCAGTTTGCCTATAAAGTTAACGGAGCGCGAATGCGCGCCACATGCGGCATCACCTTGGGATCGATCATGGGAATCTTTGGATCTTTCTTCGCAACTGTAGGCACGTGGTTCGGTTTTGTGGGCTCATGCGTCGCGGGATCAGACGTGACCTGCCGTCCGTTTCTGGCCTTTGTCGCGCTGGCCATTGTCTCCGTTACCGCCTTGGCGCTCCTCGTCTACGCTTACCGGGCGTTGCAGCCGCAAGCCGATCGCCGTCAAGCCCAAGAACGGCGGGCGCGGCAGCGCGACCTCCAGGCCCAGCAGCGGGTGCGCAGAGCGATTTCCGCGAAAGTAGCGCCCCGCGCCACGGGCCACCGCGGCTGGCGCATGCCTGCATAACCTGCGCGGCCTAGCGTCGCGGCGCCGCGCGTCAGCGCCGGTCGAGTCATCCAGCTTTTCCATTACCGCGGATATCGCCGTACAATGCGGTGCCTTTTAGGGACCCGCTACGCCATGGCTTATTCGTATTACATCTACTATCGCGTTGGATCGGACAGCACCGAAAGCTGCGAGGCGCGCGTGCTCGAGCTCTTCTCCACCCTCAAGCAGGCGACCAGCGTAGCCGGTCGGCTGCTCAAAAAACGCAGCGATCCGTTACTGTGGATGGAGATATACGAGAATGTTCGAGACGATGCGAAGTTCGAGCTCGAGCTCGAGCAGGCGTCGACGAAGCTGAAAATTGCCGACTGCCTGCAGGAGGGGTCAACCCGCCGCGCCGAATGCTTTGAGGGGTGATCGATGTGTGTCATTCTTTTCGCCCTCAAGGCACATCCGCGCTTCCCCCTCATCGTCGCGGCGAATCGCGACGAATCATACGCACGGCCCGCCGCCGCTGCGGGATTCTGGAGCGACTATCCCCAGGTCTGCGCCGGCCGCGATCTGAAACTCGGCGGCACCTGGGTGGGGCTCGCCTCGACCGGTCGTTTCGCGGCAGTCACGAATTACCGCCAGAATCGGCGTAAGGGCGATGCGCCGCGCTCGCGTGGCGAGCTCACGCGGGATTTCCTTACCGGGACGCGTGAGGTCGCGGAGTATCTCGAAGACGTGGCCCATCGGCATGCCGAGTATCACGGTTACAGCCTGATCGTCGGGACGCCCGAGCGTCTGTTTTTCAGCTCGAATCGTGGAAACGGGATCCAAGCCATCGCGCCGGGGGTACACGGGCTGAGCAACCGTCTGCTTGATGAGCCCTGGCCGAAGGTGCAACGCGGTGTCGCGGTCTTGGGCGGCCTCCTCGAAGCGGAAGAATCCAGGCTGCGAGTCGCGCTTTTCGACCTTCTCGCCGAGCGTGCGCCCGCGCCCGATGATCTGCTGCCTTCGACCGGAATCGCCCTGGAGCGAGAGCGCGCGCTGTCAGCGTCCTTTATTCCCGGCGAGCTCTACGGGACGCGCGCGTCGACGGTGGTGCTCGTCGGGGCCGATGGCAACGTTCTTTATTGCGAGCGCAGCTTCGGGCCGCTGGGAGAACTGCTGGGCAGCACCGAGCACCGGTTTGTACTCGAGCCAGGCTTCACCCCCCCTGCGCCGGTTGCTGCGGAAACGTAAGCTCCATCATGCGGTGCGGGATGCCGGCTTCCTCGAATTCCCCGCCGGTACTCTTGAACCCCTGGCTGGCATAGAATGCGAGCGCGTGAATTTGCGCGTGCAGGCGCACGACAGCGCAGCCTTCTTTCTCAGCGAATTCGATCAGCGTTCGGAGTATCGCACTGCCTACGCCGCGTCCACGCCACGGCTTGAGCACCGCCATGCGTCCGATGTGACAATCGATTTTGAGCCGCCCCGTGCCGATAGGCGTTCCGTCGGCAGTCATTGCCAGCACGTGGTAAGCGCGCTCGTCGGCGTCATCCCACTCGAGCTCCTCGGGGACTTTCTGCTCCTCGACGAATACACTGCGCCGAACGGCGTGCAGCTTGTCACGACTCGCTTGCCAGTTCACCGGCTTCACGACGAACGCAGGAATATTCATGCGCGACATTATAATGCTCGCCTCAATCCGGAATTCGATGATCAATGCCGCTTTCCTTTGAAACAATGCGCTGGCGCGATGGCGCAGTCGAAATGCTCGATCAGCGGGTGCTTCCGGAACAGCAGGTCTACCTCCGTTTCGATAGCGCTGCCGCTGTCGCCGAGGCCATTCGCGACATGGTCGTGCGTGGCGCGCCGGCCATCGGCTGCGCCGCCGCATACGGAATCGCGGTCGAAAGTTCACGCCTCACACCAAGCGCTCGAACGCAATTCGATTCCGCTCTGGGAGCGGGCTTTACCGTGCTCGCGGCGAGCAGGCCCACCGCGGTGAATTTGTTCTGGGCGCTCGCCAGAATGAAGCAGCGGCTGGACGCATGCAGTGCGCAATCGGGGCAAATGATCGCTTCAGCGCTGCTGGATGAGGCGCATGCGATTTGCCGCGAGGACGTTTCGCTGAACCGCGCGATGGGCGCACACGGCGCGACTCTGTTGCAGGACGGTTCACGCGTGCTCACACACTGCAACGCCGGAGCCCTTGCGACCGCCGGCCACGGCACTGCGCTGGGCGTCATACGCTCGGCAATCGAGGCCGGCAAGCAGATCGAGGTTTATGCCGATGAGACTCGGCCTTTTCTCCAGGGCGCGCGCCTCACTGTGTGGGAACTGCAGCAGGACGGGATCCCGGTGACGCTGATCGCGGACAATGCAGCGGGATTTCTGATGAGCCGCGGACGGATTGACGCGGTAATCGTGGGCGCGGATCGAGTCGCTGCAAACGGCGACGTCGCAAACAAGATCGGCACCTACCAGGTCGCAGTGCTCGCGCACCGGCACCACATTCCGTTCTACGTCGCGTGCCCCCTGTCGACGATCGACGTCGGGATCGACAACGGTGCCGACATTCCGATTGAAGAGCGCGCAGCCGAAGAGGTGCTGGGTTATCGCGGCATCCGCTGGGCGCCCGCAGGCACACGCGTCGAGAACCCGGTGTTCGACGTCACGCCGGCGGAGCTCGTGGCCGCGCTCATTACGGAGAAAGGGGTAGTAAGGAAGCCCGACCGGCAGAATATCGCTGCGCTCGTGCGGGAATGAGATCTTCGGCACGCCCGGCGCGACCCCTTCCGGGCGCTCTGTCAGCCCATGTGCCTCGCGGCGCAGAGGGCTCAGAGGGCGCGACTAAATGGTCAAACCGCCGCTGACCTCGATGACCGCGCCGTTGATGTAGCTCGCTTCGTCCGAAGCAAGAAAGGCGAAGGTGTTGGCGACCTCTTCCGGTTTGCCCAGCCGCCCCATCGGAACTTTCTCTTCCAGCGCTTGCAGTACTCGATCCGGGATCGAGCCGAGAATGCTGGTTGCAATGAATCCCGGGCATACCGCATTGGCGCGGATGCCTTTGCGTCCGAGCTCTCGCGCCCAGGTCTTGACCATGCCGATCACGCCGAATTTGGCTGCGGCGTAGTTGGTCTGACCGAAGTTGCCGTACAAACCAACGATGGACGAAGCGTTGAGAATGACGCCTGACTGCTGCGCCAGCATCGTGTTCACGACCGCCTTGGTGCAGTTGTACACGCCTTTGAGATTGATCTCGATCACGTTATCGAACTGATCCTCGGACATGTTCTTCAGCTGGGCATCCATGACGATGCCCGCATTGTTGACGAGGCAGTCCACCCGGCCCCATTTGGCGATCGTCGCATCGACCATCTGCTCCAGCGACTGCATGTCGCGTACATCGGCCACGAATCCGAAAGCGTCGCCGCGTGTTTCCTTGCACAGCTGAACCGTCTCTTCGATCGCCTCGGCCGACAGGTCGCAGACGACGACCTTGGCGCCTTCACGCGCAAACTTGACGGCCGTGGCCTGCCCGATACCGCGGCCGGCGCCGGTGATGATTGCAACTTTGTCTTGTAGCTTCATTGGCTTGCCCTGGAAAAAAGTGGTATTTCGCTGCGCCGCACAATGTAACGCATTTTTCTGCGATGCACAATGCGTGCCTGGGGTCAAAATACCCCCATTTCTGGCAAACACGCAGCTGGTTGGCCCAATATCTAGCGGGGACTTAAATCGGAGCCGGGGTTTTCTCGCTGCACCGTAAGGAGCGCCCCCCATTGCATCGGCGCCCTATCGGTCTTCGCGTGCCTTGCGACGGCGCGCCGCGAAAAACTGCTGCAGCATAGCCCCCGCCTCATTCTCCAGAACGCCTGTCGTGACTTGCGCGTGATGATTCAGCATAGGCTCAGCGAACAGATTGGTCACGCTGCCGCAAGCGCCGGTTTTGGGGTCGGCAGCCCCGAAAATCAGGCGGGCGATTCGCGCGTGCATGATCGCACCGGCGCACATCGCGCAGGGCTCAAGGGTGACGTAAAGTTCGCATCCGGGGAGCCGGTAGTTTCCGAGCCGCAGCGCGGCATCCCGCAGCGCAGCGATTTCGGCATGCGCCGTCGGATCGTGAGCCGATATGGGACGGTTATAACCGCGGCCGATGATCTCCCCGTCTTTGACGACCACCGCCCCGACCGGCACTTCACCGGCTGCGGCCGCCT
>JBKJKJ010000106.1:0-9041 GCA_046597455.1 Burkholderiales bacterium | reverse complement strand
GCGAGCGCAAATGCTCGATCACCGAAATGGCGGTGACCACGTCGACCGACCCGTCTTCGACCGGCAGCGCATCGCGCTCCAGATCGATTCCCTGACTCGCATCGAAGCCGATCGCGGACACACCGTGCTCAGCGCAAACAGCGGCGAACGCACCGTCGGCCGCCCCCAGATCGACGAGGTTCATGCCCGCAAGCAGCCCGGGATGATTGCAATGGCGCAGGAACTGGTCGAAAGTCTCGAAAACCCTCGTCTTCAGATAGCGCTGCCGATCAGACGCGTATTTGGGAAGCTGCCGTAAGCCGGCCTGGTAGTCGCGCAGGCTCGAGCGGCGCAGCGCATCGTCCGCCGAGTCCGTCTGGTCCTGCGCAACACTCATATCCGAGATTCCGAACAAAAAAAGCCGCCTGCGGCGAGGTCTCGATTATACCCGCCGGTCCTGCGACCTCGTCCCGTCCTGCTCCGCATCCGCATACTTTTGTGCCGTGGCCCGGTGGTGTAGTATGCGCAGCGTCGCGAGCCGACTGGTCGATGACGCATCAGAAACATCGCTGAAACACCCCCCTCCGGCTCGTCCGTCACCGCCCATGCGGGTACAAAACGGCGCACATGACCCGAGAAGCGACTGCCGCGTCAGCGGCTCAAGATAGATATCGTCATCTTCAGATCCCACGCAAGCCCGGCTTCGTGCTCACGAATCGCGGCTGGGAAAGCCCCGCGCGCCATCGATTGCGCCGGCTCGCGGCCGATTGCGCGCTCGTGCGCGGCGCACTGCTGGCGCTCGGCCGACTCTCGACCCGCTTTGCCGGCGTGATCGACTACATCACTTCGCTCCCTGCAGAAGACGCGCGCAATCGCGCGTACACCGAACTGCTGATGCAGGATTCACCGGATGCGCAGGAGATCGGGTCGGGTTACGGATCGTCAGACGCGATCGCGGAGTTCAATGTGACGCTCGGTTATGCGCAGATTTGTCGCGGCGAGCACTCCGCTGACCGCACTGGGACCCTCGACGCCGTGCAGAACGTCGACCGCATGTTCTCGGCACTCGCCGCGGCTGATCCGTCTGTCGCAACGTGCCTGAACTTCGGCGTAAGTTATGCGCACGTCGACGCCACGCTCGCGGAACAGTTTCCCGCCATCACCTTTATCGGCCTCGACCGCTCACCGCTCACCAAAACGCTGAACGAACTGGCTTTTCCTGCCATCGAAAACCTCGCTTTTATCGCGGACGACATTTTCAAAGTGCTGAACACGCGCCGCTTCGAGCGCGGGGTGTTCCTGCACTGCAGGACGCTGGTTCAGATGCCGGCATCTTTCATCACGCGGCTGTATGAGCGCGCGTACGCAGCGGGCTTCGAGTACGTGATCGGTGTGGAGCCGGTGGGCCTGAGCCGGGCGAGCGGCAGCGACTACCCCTACACCGATCAGATGCAGCCGAGCGCCCTGTTCCGGGATAATCTCTTCCTGCACAACTATCCGGGCCTGCTTGCCAGCGCCGGATACGCCGTGCAGACGATCGACCTTGCGCGGACCAACCATCCGCACGAGGATTACCGGCTGCTCTGCTTTCTTGCGAAACGGGCGGCACCTGACGGGCACGCCACATGAGCACAGTTTCATTCGAGAATTACGGACGCCGCGCCGGAGCAGGCCTGTCCTATACCGAGAAAGCCGGCCGACACAATTTCCAGCGCGGCGCAGAGTCGCTGATCCTGGATGACGTCGTCGCCAAGCTCCGACCGGGTCCCGATGACGATTTGCTGGAAATCGGCTGCGGCGCCGGCAATCTGCTGATCCCGCTGTCGTTCCGGGTGAATGCCTGCGTCGGCATCGATCACCCCGGGTGCATCGCAGACCTGCGCAAGCGGTTCAGTGATCCCAGGATGAGCGCCCTCGAAGGCAACTTCCTCGACATGCGCGTCGAGGGCACGTTTTCACTGATACTCATCTATTCGGTCGTGCACCTGCTGTCCGACCTCGACGAAGTGACCCAGTTCATCGACAAGGCCATTACGCTGCTGCGTCCCGGCGGCCGCCTGCTCGTGGGCGACATTCCCAACGAAGATCGCATGCGGCGTTTTCTCGCCACCTCACGGGGACACGAGGTGACCGCCGAGTACCGACGGCTGCAGGCAGATACGGCATCCCCAAACTCGGGTTTTCAGGCGCAAAGAGACTCCCGGGTGGTGACGATCCGCGAGCAGGATATCGTCGACATCGCCTCGCGACTGCGCAGCAGCGGGCATGACGCCTTCCTGCTGCCTCAGCCGACCGCGCTGCCTTTCGGCTATACCCGGGAAGATCTGCTCGTGCACGCACCGCTTCCGAGCCCCGAGCCCTGATGAGTTTTGTCGTCAGCATCTGCAGCCTGCCCGACTGGGACGCTTTCGCCCGCGCCTCGCCCGACGGCAGTATTTTCAACATGTTGCCGTTTCTCGAACAACTCGAGGAGGTGAGCTTCGAGCCGTGGATCGTGAGCCACCGTGGCAAACCCGTGCTCGGCGTCACCCTGCTCAAGGATCGCGACGGCAACCTGCGAAACCGCGGTTACCCGTGGGCGAGAGCGGAACTGTTGCGTGGAGTTGCTGCGACGACAGGGGCGGTCCACAGCCAAGTGAAGGAAAACCTCGAAGCATTCGAAGCTCTCCTTGCCGAACTGCGCGAGCGCTACCGCCGCATCTCGCTGCGCACTGCGCCCGGCCTCGACGACCTTCGGCCACTGCTGTGGTTCAATCACGATACGCCGGCAGAAGGGCAATTCCGCGTTGCGCTCCATTACACCGGTTTCATCGAAGTCAAAAGCGCCGCGACGTTCGATGATTACCTCTCCCGCATCCGCCCGGCGCGTCGGCGCCAGATCAGGCTGGCGCACAAAGCGGGGCTCAGGATGGTCCGGTCCGATGACGTCGAAGTCCTCGATTATCTCCATGACCTCACTTTCCAGCGCCAGGGCATTGCCCGCGACGAGCTCGAGGTGAAGTTGCTCAGACGCATCGCGACGGCGGCGATCGCGCGCGGATTCGGGGATATCCACGTCGCCCAGCTCCCGAGCGGCGAGCCGGCATCGGCAACGCTTTTCCTGCATGACGCCCGGCGGGGGCATTATTTTGCCGGCGCGAATCACCCTGAGCATCGCGGCACGCATAGCGGCACACTCTGCTTCGCGGAGAGCATCCGCTGCTGTTACGAGCGCGGCGTCGAGCACATCGACGTGTGCGGTATCAACTCGCCCAACCGAGGCGACTTCAAGGTCAGCTTCGACGCGGTGCCCAAGGCGTACTTCGACGCCGTGTGGCAGCGTCCCACACCTGAGTGAGCGCGCCTCACCTCAACTCGCCCTGCGCGCCTGCGGAACTCCACGCCGCGGACGGCCACCGCCTGCTTCGCATCCTGGCGACCCGCTGCGAAGACCATTTCCGCAGGGTTGCAAATGAGTGGCTCGGCTATTCGAAGGACGCGCTCGCCCGGCGGCTCACGCAAAAGCTGCTTGCCGAGACGACGACGCCGTTCAGGCGTGAGCTCAAGCGCCGCGCCGCGGGCCATGAGGACTGGAACGGCATCGTACAAGACCGCAGCTTGCATCTGGTCGATTTCAAGATCGATGCGGCGACGGGTGCCACTTCGATCCGCTTCGGTGCCTCGATGAAGTGGGTAGGCGTGTTCGCTGTTTACTGGGTTTACCTCCTCGTACAGGCTGTGCTGGCCCTGAAATTGAAGCAACCCGATGCGGCCGACGGCGGGACTTTGCTGCACGGTCTTGGGCGTGAACATCTCACCCGGGACGGGAACGATTCCGCGCTGCTCCAGTTCATCCGCAGCGGACCGATCGAGCCATTGCAGTCGGCGAGGAGGCTCTTCGCCCAGGCTCCTCACGCCGTCGTCGCCACGGATAACGCCTGGGTCACTTATGCGCGATATCCGCTGGTGGCCGTGCTGCGGGCGCGTGGACTTACTCTGCCTGAACTCGGCGGCTTCCTTGTCCGTCACATCGGCTCGGCCGCTACATACTTGCGAGCGCTGCTCTCCACTCGAGTCGCCGCCATTCTGGCCCGGGATTTCGCGTTCAATGCCGCAGCGTCATCGCTCAATGAAGCTCGCGCAATCGACGCGCTCGTGCTCACGGGCTCCAGCTATCTCGAACAGATGCTCTGGATGAGCAACCTTCCGGGTCGGACCTACCGCACGCATATGGTCTTTTACTCGGTGAACGGCAACCCGTTCGTGTACAAGGCCCACCCGGTTTACGAGAACAACACGATCCTGAGTTACATTCGCGTCGATGATTACTGGGTGTGGACCGCAGGGCAGGTCGAATCGGTGCGTGCGTGGGAAACGGGTGGCGAGTTCCACGTGGTGGGGCCTGTGCTTTTTTACTGCCCCCCTGAAGTCCCACCCTCCAAGCGTGGCGTGCCTCAAATCGCGATCTTTGACGTCACACCGCAGAGTCCGGCGGCCATCGAAAAAAGCGGCGTGATCGAGCCCTACTACACCACGCAGAACGCGATTTCGTTCATCGAAGGCATTGTGGCTGCCCGCGATGCGGCAGCTGCCCAATTGGGGCAACCGATCATGCTCGCACTCAAACCCAAACGGCAGTATCACCGCGTGCACAGTACCGGATACGTCGACTTTCTGCTCGATACGGCCGCCAACGACCCGAATTTCCGTATCCTCGATTACCAAGCCGACCTCTGCGCACTGGTGGCCGAGTCCGACGTCGTGATCACCATGCCCTATTCCTCGCCCCCCTACGTGGCTTCCCGCTTCGGCGTGCCGTCGATCTACTTCGATGGAAGCGATACGCTCGTGCCCACGCATGAACCGGATCCTCACATCCGGTTCGCGAGCACCATCTCTTCGCTGACTCAGGAGATCTGTCGTGCACTGGCAGCGCGCACATCGACAGAGTGCCGCGCGATCGACGCTTCAACCGGAACAGGCGTCTGATGCCCTCCGAGACGATGATGTTTTTTCTGCGCCGTCACTGGCGTGCGTATGTCGGTCTCATTGCGCTCGGCATCGCGGTGGGCATCATCGAAGCGGCCAGTCTGGTCGCTTTCATCCCGGTCATGAACGTGCTGGTGGGCACTCAGGCGGCCGGCGCCGCAGCACAGAGCAATCCGATGATGGCAACGCTCATCGAGTGGCTCGCGCGTACCGGCGGCGATGCCTTCCTCGCCGCATGCGCGCTTTTTCTCAGCTTGACGCTGATCAAGGGAGCAATGGCGCTCCTGTACGAATACTGGGTTTCCCGGGCCAGCGGTAATGTGCTTCATGACTATCGGAAAGAGCTTCTGGTGAAACTGCGCCAGCAGCCGCTTTCGTATTTTGCCGATGCTCGCGCCGGCGATATCACTTACGCGCTCAGCTTTCCTCCACATATGATGGCGAAGCTGCTTTACATCCTGCCCAGAGGCGCCATCGATCTGTTCCGCTTCCTGTCAGTGGTGATCGTCCTCTTCGCCATCGAACCGCGCGTCACCGCTGCCTTGGGCGTGTGCCTGGCGATTCTGTACTTTGCCCTGGGCCGCAGAATGGGACGCTATTCCTACCTCCAGGCATCGCGGCGTCGCGAAGCTGAACAGGGAATGAGCGGATTGGCCACTGAATGGGTGCATGCGATAAGGCCGATCCGCATTGCGCATGCCGACAGCCACTGGACGCAGGGTTACACCACGTTCAGCGCCGCTGCCAGGAGGGCTCACGTGCGCCTGTCCATGCTGCTCGCGGTTCCCAGGCACGTGTTCGAGCTGATCGCTTTCACGGTTTTTATCGGCGGGGTGGCTGCGATATACGCCATGTTCCCCGAGGCCTTCCGGACGCACCTCGCGATCATCGGCGTATTCTCGCTTGGGCTGGTGCGGGTTCTGCCCTCAGTGGCCGCGCTCGCTCGCATGCCGCTGGACGTGCGCACGGTCCTGCCGGACGTCGAACAGCTCTACCGCATGGTGAAGCTGGCGTCCCGCGAAACGGACCCGGACCGTCAGCCCTATGCCCCGTTGCAAAGCGAGCTTCGGATCGACGGCGTGACCGTCGAGTACCCCGACCGCGGGGACGTGCTCAAGAACGTCAGTGTCTCCATCAGGAAAGGCTCCGTGGTGGCAATCGTGGGTCCGTCAGGCTCGGGCAAATCGACGCTACTGAATCTCCTCATGGGCGTCGTATCACCAAAATCGGGCTCGGTGTTGATCGACAGGCGTGACATCGAGACGATCGATCGGGGTTCTTTCCTGTCTCGCGTGGGTTACGTCGGTCAGGATGTCGTCCTTTTCAAAGGCACCATACGCGAGAACATCGCATTTTTCCGCCCTGAGATGCCTGAGGCGCGCATACGCTCGGCCGCGGCGACTGCGGAAATCGCCAAGTTCATCGAATCGATGCCCCAGGGATACGATTCGCCCGTGGGTGAAGGGGGCGTCAATCTTTCAGGCGGGCAGGCACAGCGCATCGCAATCGCGCGCGCCATCATTCACGATCCCGACATCCTGCTCCTCGACGAGGCCACGAGTGCGCTGGACAGCACTGCCGAAGGCGCCGTGATCCATGCATTGCAGCAGGCCGCGCATAACCGTACTGTGGTCATGGTCACCCATCGGCTCAAGAGCGCACGCTGGGCCGATACGCTCGTCGTGATGGAAAGCGGGCGCGTCGCGGCCACTGGCAGCTGGGACGGGCTGATCGCGGACCCCGATGGCCTTTTCATACAGATGTGCCGCGAACAGCATCTTGTGCAGGACGTCGCGGCCGAACACCCGGATCACGCGAAGGCAGCCCCATGACGCGTAGTGACATTTACTTCGGCGATCTGGCGCAGCACCACTATGCAGCGCACCCGCTCACGCTGATCGACGTCGGCGCCCGCGGGGGTTTGCAACCCAACTGGAAAGCTGCCTCTCGCCACCTCAAGCTCGTGGGCTTCGAGCCCGATCGCGACGAGTATGCGCGCCTCTGCGCCGCCGCCGATCCGAAGCGCGCGGTCTACATCAATGCCGCGCTGTGGCGCGAGCCCGCCTCGCTCAGTCTGAACGTGGCGCGCGACCCGGGAACCTCGTCGGTCCTTGAGCCCAACCTGCCTTTCCTCCGGCGCTTCCCGCGTGCCGAGCGTTTCGAGGTCGCTCATCAGTTTCCGGTAACGGCGGACTCACTGGATCGCCTCCTCGCGGCACACGGCATAGAGGATCCGGACTTCCTCAAGATCGACACGCAAGGCAGCGAGTTCGCAGTGATCGAGGGCGCGCGCACAACGCTCGCGAGCGCCATCCTCGGGGCTGAAATCGAAGTGCAACTCGCGCCGCTGTATCGCGGCCAAGCGACGTTCGGCGCAATCGACGAAGCGATGCGCACTGCGGGTCTACAGCTTTTCGATCTGCGGCCGGCCTACTGGAAGCGCGCTGCCGGTGCGGATTACGGCGGCCCGAAAGGTCAGCTGGTCTTCGGCGACGCCCTTTATCTGAGAACCGAGGAGAGCCTGAACACCGAGCTCGAGCGCACCGCCGACGCCGGGCAACGCACATCCAAGCTATTGCGAGCGCTGTCCGTGTCACTTTTGTATGGGTATGTGGATTACGCGATCGAGCTTCTCGGGACGAGCCGGGCGCTCATCGACCCGGCGCTTGCTTCCGGGCTCGAGAGGAAGCTGCGAACCGGAATCCCCCTGTCCGCAAGGCTGCCCCATTTCCGCGGTCGCGGCTGGCTCTCCCACGCGCTGTACAGGATGCATCGTGCGCTTTTTCCCACGCTCGACCGGTGGGCGAGCGGCGGTCGCCACCTGGGCAATGTTGATTGAAGCGCCCGGCGGTACGCGTCGCCACGATTCGGAGTTCAATGCCCTGTGCGTGGCCGCCGATGGCGGCGCGCGCGCAACGCTCGCTCCGATCGCAGCGTTTTGCGGACGCACCCTGCCGGTTACGTCGGCAGCTACAGCATCGGTCGACCATTGGGCTCGCCTTATCGTCGATGAATCACCCCGATTACTGATCGTCGGAACGTCCGACAGCCACGCAGGGCGTAGCACCGAATCCGCGGCCCGTCGTGCGGCCCGCGACGCGCACCTGCGCATAGCTGCAATCGAAGACTTTCCGGGAAATCATTACTCAGTACCCGACGCCGAGGCGGACCTCGTCATCGTCGAAAGCGCAGCGGCCCGCGATATCTGCGCCGCGCGGCTGGGGGCGATCGCTCCGCGAATCGAAATCGCGAATCTTGCGCGATACGATAGCTATCGGGCACAGCTGGGTGCGCTGCGCGCGCGCACTTCGTCGCAGTGGATGGAGCGTGCAGGCGAACGGTATCGCGTCTTGTGGGCAGGCCAACCCGATACCGATGACTGCGTGCGCACGCTCAGAACCCTGGCGCCGCACCTGCGGGCAAGGAACGTCGAGCTTTTGTTCAAGGCACATCCTCGAGATTCCGGTTACGCCACAGGCGATTACGCACGCACACTCGAAGCGGCCGGAGTGAGCTACGTCGATCTCACTTCGGCGTCCCAGGACGAGGCGCTGGCGTGGGCGCCCGATCTTGTGGTCACACAGTTTTCGTCGTTATCGATAGAAGCGGGGTTTTACGGCATTCCGAGCCTGTGGCTGCTGCTCCCCGACGCCGGAGGCGCACGACTGGCAGCAAGCAAAGGCTATCGCGTACCGCCTTTGATCGCCGCCGGCGCCGGCGCGCTCGCAAGCACGCCCGCTGATATCCCTGAGGCACTGGGCCGCGCGCTCGCTGATGCGACATGGCGCACGCAGACAATCCGCCTTTTCGATGCTTACTGGAAAGTCGGCGAACTCGCGGCGCCGAGGCTCGTCGAACGCTTGCTTCGATTCGTCTGAATGCAATAAATCCCAATTAATCATCAGGTTCGTGTAGAATTCCCCCCCTTCCAAAGGAGCCGCGTCCATGCTCGCTTCCTCAAAACGCATCATCCCCATCCGCGTCGTGGATGAAACCCGCTACAGCCTCGACAAGCTGCTGCGCGACGGCAGCGTCGACGTCCAGGCGCCGGAGCTCCAGGGGTTGCTGCGCGAGCTCGACGCCGAGCCCGAAAT
>JBKJKJ010000363.1:0-8437 GCA_046597455.1 Burkholderiales bacterium | reverse complement strand
GCCACGGCGCCCGCGGGCGCACCCGGCGCCACGGCCGCAGCACCTTCCGCAACGCCGGCCCCGGTGCCGAACAAAGGCGACGTGACGTGGATGCTGGTCTGCACCGCGCTCGTCATCATGATGAGCATACCCGCCCTCGCGCTGTTCTACGGAGGCATGGTGCGCGCGAAGAACATGCTCTCGGTGCTGATGCAGGTGTTCGTCACGTTCTCCCTGATCGTCGTGCTGTGGTGCGTGTATGGCTACAGTCTTGCATTCACCGAGGGCAACGCTTTTATAGGCGGCTTCGACCGGTTGTTCCTGTCCGGGGTGTTCGATGCGGCTAAAGGCGAGTTTGCAACCGCGGCGACGTTCAGCAAAGGCGTCGTGATTCCGGAGATCGTGTTCGTCGCATTCCAGGCGACGTTCGCCGCGATCACCTGCTGCCTGATCGTCGGCGCCTTCGCCGAGCGCATGAAGTTCTCGGCCGTGCTGATCTTCATGGTGATCTGGTTCACGTTCTCGTACACGCCGATTGCGCATATGGTCTGGTTCTGGCCCGGCCCCGACGCGTACACCGATCTGAAGCTCGTCGATTCGCTCAATGCCAAAGCCGGTCTGCTGTGGCAATGGGGCGCACTCGACTTCGCAGGCGGCACGGTGGTACACATCAACGCCGGTATCGCAGGACTGGTCGGTGCTTACATGGTGGGCAAACGCATCGGCTTCGGGCGTGAAGCGATGACGCCGCACAACCTGCCGATGACGATGATCGGTGCCTCGCTGCTGTGGGTGGGCTGGTTCGGGTTCAACGCCGGGTCGGCGCTCGAAGCCGGCAACTCTGCAGCGCTCGCCTTCATGAACACGTTCCTCGCGACCGCCTGCGCGGTGCTGTCGTGGACTTTCGGCGAGTGGCTCGTCAAAGGCAAGCCTTCGATGCTGGGTGCCGCTTCCGGTGCGGTCGCGGGTCTGGTGGCGATCACACCCGCTGCCGGTAACGTCGGGATACCAGGTGCGTTCGTGATCGGCCTTGCTGCCGGGCTCGTATGCCTCTGGGGCGTCAACCAGTTGAAGCGCATGCTCGGCGCGGACGACTCGCTCGACGTATTCGGCGTCCACGCGGTCGGCGGTATTCTGGGCGCGCTGTTGACCGGCGTGTTCTGCTCGCCGGCGCTGGGCGGACCCGGGTTCGTCGCGGACTGGGTCACCGGCAAAGTGATCACCGCCGGTGAATATTCGATCGCCGCGCAGGTCATCACCCAGGCCAAAGCGGTGGGTATCACGGTGATCTGGAGCGCGCTCGTCGCTTGGGTCGCGTACCTGATCGCCAGCATGCTCGTAGGATTGCGGGTCAGCGAAGAAGAAGAGCGCGAAGGCCTCGACGTGCGCAGCCACGGAGAGACCGCGTATCACACTTAGGAAGCGCAAACAGGAAAAAAGGGCGCCTTCGGGCGCCCTTTTTTTGGGGTCGGACTTCAACCGGGTTGAGGCCGATGCGGATGTAACCCCGGGCTTTCCTTCATTCGTCACCCCCGCCGTCCCGACTGCCTCGTTCATCGGACGGTCCGGGCGGACAGGATACAATTGCATCCTTTGCTTGCGTAGGAACACCATGAGCGTCCCCAGACTCGCTACCGCGCTGACCGGCCCCGTGCCACAGCTCGAGCGCCACCTTCTGAATGCGACGCCGACGATCGAGCACTGGCTGCGCGGGCAGTGGCAGGAGCACGAGGCGCCGTTCTACTGCTCGGTCGATCTGCGCAACAGCGGTTTCAAGATTGCGCCGGTCGACACGAACCTGTTTCCTGGCGGCTTCAACAACCTGAATCCCGAGTTCCATCCCCTGTGCGTGCAGGCCGCGATGAACGCGCTGGAGAAAGTGTGTCCCGACGCGCGAGGCTGCGTGCTGGTGCCCGAAAACCACACTCGCAACCAGTTCTATCTTCAGAACGTCGCCACGCTCGCGAGGATACTGCGGCACGCGGGCATGATCGTGCGCATCGGCAGCATGCTGCCTGAAATCACCAAGCCGACCGACATCGAGCTTTCAGACGGCTCCAAGCTCACGCTGGAGCCGCTCGAGCGCAAAGGCAATCGTCTCGTCGTCGGCGATTTCGACCCGTGTGTGGTACTGCTGAACAACGACTTGTCCGGCGGCATACCGAAGCTTTTGCGAGGCGTGGAGCAGTCCGTGCTGCCGCCGCTCAATGCCGGCTGGGCGGTTCGCCGCAAGTCGAATCACTTCGAGGCGTATCGCGAAGTCGCGCAGGCATTCGCAACCGAAATCGGCATCGACCCGTGGCTCATCAACCCGTATTTCGAGAAGTGCGGCCGCATCAACTTCCACGAGCGCAAAGGCGAGGAGTGTCTAGAAGGCTATGTCGCCGAGATACTCGAAGATGTGCGCGCGAAGTATCGCGAATACAAGATCGACGCGGAGCCCTTCGTCATCGTGAAAGCGGACGCGGGAACCTACGGCATGGGCATCATGACGGTGAAAGACCCGTCGGAAGTGCGCGGGCTCAACCGCAAGCAGCGCAACAAGATGGCGGTTGTGAAGGAAGGACTGGAAGTGAGCGACGTGATCGTGCAGGAAGGCGTCTACACCTTCGAGACCGTGGAGGATGCCGTCGCTGAACCCGTGGTGTACATGATCGACCACTGGGTCGTCGGCGGCTTCTATCGCGTCCACACGGCGCGCGGAAAAGATGAAAACCTCAACGCGCCCGGCATGCATTTCGCGCCACTCGCCTTCGCCGCGCCGTGCTCGTCGCCCGACCCCGACGATCCCGACTGCCCGCCCAACCGTTTCTACGCCTACGGCGTCATCGCCCGCCTGGCGCTGCTCGCCGCGGCTACCGAGCTCGAGGCCACGCAGGACGCTGCCGACGAGACGAGCCCTGCCGAAAACGCGTCCGTCGGCGCGATAAGCGGATGAAGCTCGCTTTCATCGTCGACCCGCTCGACGAGTTCAAGATCTACAAGGACAGCACCTACGCGATCATGCGCGAAGCGGCCACGCGCGGGCACGAGCTCTACGCCATGCAGCAGAATGACCTCGCGTGGCACAAAGGGACTGTTTCGGGTCGTGCGACGCGCCTGCATCTCACGGGGCAGGAAGGCGCGACGTGGTTTGCGCTCGAGCCTGCGGTGGAGACGGCGCTCAAAGCCTATGGTGCGGTGCTCATGCGCAAGGATCCGCCGTTCGATATGGAGTACGTGTACAGCACCTACCTTCTCGAGCTGGCGCAAGGCCAGGGTGCACGGGTATTCAACAATCCACGCGCGATTCGCGATTACAACGAAAAGATGGCGATCGCGCGCTTCACGCAGTTCACCGTCCCGACACTGGTGACGCGCCGAGAAGCGCTCATACGCGAATTCATCCTCGAGCACGGGGACGTGATCCTCAAACCGCTGCACGGCATGGGCGGCGCGTCGATATTCCGCGTGCGGCAGGACGACCCCAACCTGAGCGTGATCATCGAAACGCTGACCGCACTCGGAGCGCAAACCATCATGGCGCAGCGCTACATTCCCGAAATCCGCGACGGCGACAAGCGCGTGCTGCTGATCGGCGGCAAGCCGGTGCCCTATTGCCTCGCCCGCATACCGCAGGCCGGCGAGACGCGCGGCAATCTCGCAGCGGGAGGCACCGGAGTCGCCCGGCCTCTGACCCCGCGCGATTCCGAAATTGCACACACGCTGGGGCCTCTTCTGCAGCGTGAAGGCCTCCTCCTCGTCGGGCTCGACGTCATCGGCGATTATCTGACCGAGGTCAACGTGACGAGCCCGACCTGTTTCCAGGAAATCATGCAGCAGACCGGTTTCAACGTGGCGGGCATGATGGTCGACGCACTCGAGTCGCAGAATGAGGTCCAACCTGCATAAATCCACCTTTGCAGGCATCGCGACGCCGCCGGGGGTTATCCGCTGCACTGCAGCAGCGTAGAATGCCCGGATTCTAGAACTGAGCCGTAGTGTTCATGGCTGGTATCCTCATCATTGCGCACGGGACTCTGGGTGAAAGCCTGATTCACTGCGCGTGCCACGTCCTCAACAAGCGCCCGCCGCGCTTGAAGCAGCTGGGCGTCACCGCCCAGGACGACCCCCTGCTCCTGCTCCCGCAGGCGCGCGCCCTCGTGAAGGAGCTCGACGACGGCGGCGGGGTACTCATCCTCTCCGACATGTATGGCGGCTCGCCTTCGAACATCGCGGCGAAGCTGTTGATCCCGGGGCGGGTGGAAGGTGTCGCCGGCGTGAACCTGCCGATGCTCATCCGCGCGTTGACCTACCGAGATAAAAGCCTGGCGACTCTGCTGACCAAGGCGGTCAGCGGGGGCTGCGAAGGCGTCATGCGAATCCCCCCTCTCTCGCTCAGAAATGCTGCAACAGGAAGTTGAAATCATCAACAAGCTCGGGCTCCACGCCCGCGCGTCCGCCAAGCTCACGCAAGTGGCCGGCGGTTTCGAAGCGGGCGTGTGGCTCACCCGCAACGGCAGGCGCGTCAACGCCAAGAGCATCATGGGTGTGATGATGCTGGCTGCAGCCAAAGGCACCACCGTTCTCATCGAAACCGACGGGCCGGACGAAGTCGAGGCGCTGAGCGCACTCGCGCAGCTGGTGGCCAACCGGTTCGACGAAGACGAGTAATCAGTTCCGAGGGACGAGTGTTTAGTGTTAAGTTGGGGTGCAGGCATCAGCCCGCCTCGTCGACTCATCGTTGAACCCTTGAACAATCCTCGCATAGCGGCATGAGCTTCTCGCTACACGGCATACCTGTCTCCGGCGGCATCGCGATCGGCCGCGCGCACCTGATTTCCCACGCGCAACTCGAGGCCGCGCACTATCTCGTGCCGGCGCATCAGCTTCCCGACGAAATTGCGCGTTTCGATGCCGCCGTCGAGAGCGTGCGCTCGGAGCTCACGCAACTCAGGGCGGCCGTGCCGAGCACCGCGCCGATCGAGTTCGTCGGTTTCATCGACGTGCACCTGATGATACTCAACGACGCGATGCTCTCGACCGAGCCGCGAAACATCATCGAGAACGAGCAATGCAACGCAGAATGGGCGTTGAAGGTGCAGATGGACGCGCTGCTCGCCCAGTTCGACCAGATCGAGGACGCCTACCTGCGCGAGCGTAGAACCGACGTGATCCAGGTCGTCGAACGGGTCATGAAGTCGCTCCTCGGGCATCCCGGATACATGCCGCCGCAGGCGGACGAGGGGCGCAAGCTCATTCTCGTTGCCCGTGACCTCTCGCCGGCCGACGTCGTGCAGTTCAAGCAGCACCACTTCGCGAGCTTCATCACCGACCTCGGCGGAACGACTTCGCATACGGCAGTCGTCGCGCGCAGTCTGAACATACCTTCGATCGTCGCATTGCACCACGCACGCCAGCTCATTCGCGAGAACGAGCTCATCATCGTCGACGGCACGCAGGGTGTCGTGATCGTCGACCCGGACAGCCAGGCGCTCGCGGAATACGAGCTGCGCCAGCATCAGTTCGACCTCGAGCGGCTCAAGTTGAAGCGGCTGCGCTACACGCGGGCGAAGACGCTCGACGGCGTGACTGTCGAGCTGCACGCCAACATCGAGCTGCCCGGCGACGTCGGTCAGGCACTGGAGAACGGCGCGACCGGAATCGGGCTGTTCCGGAGCGAATTCCTGTTTCTCAACCGCAACCAGCTTCCCGACGAAGACGAGCAGTTCATCGCTTACCGGCGCGTCGCCGAGGAAATGGAGGGGAAGCCGGTCACCATCCGCACCTACGACCTCGGCGGGGACAAAAGCGCCGAGGAAACGCAGCGGTTCATCACGAATCCGGCACTCGGCCTGCGGGCGATCCGCTTGTGTCTCATCGAGCCCGAGCGGTTTCGCATCCAGTTGCGCGCGCTGCTGCGCGCGTCGAAATACGGCAAGATCAACATCCTCATCCCGATGCTCGCGAGCGCGCGCGAGATCGAGCAGACGCTCGTGCTCATCGGCGAGGCGAAAGCGAGCCTCGACGCTGAAGGCACGCCATACGACCGCGAGGTCAAGATCGGCGGCATGATCGAAGTGCCCGCAGCGGCGCTCGCACTGGGCGTTTTTACGCGCAAGCTCGACTTTCTGTCCATCGGGACCAACGACCTTATTCAGTACACCCTGGCGGTCGACCGCACCGATGATGCGGTCGCACACCTTTACGATCCGCTCCATCCCGCCGTGCTCTCACTCATCGCCCACGTGCTCAAGACCGCCGACAAGGCCCAGGTGCCGGTGGCGCTGTGCGGCGAGATGGCGGGGGATTTGTCCTTGACCCGGCTCCTGCTCGGCCTCGGACTGCGCCAATACTCGATGCACTCCGCTCACCTGCTCGACGTCAAGCAGCGGGTGCTTCAATCCAGCCTTTCCCACGTAAAGCCGCTAGCGTTGCGCATGCTGCGCGAGGGCGATCCCGACCGCCTGCGCATGCTGCTCGACCGGATGAATGCCTGAGCCTGGGCGACCGCCTATTTACGGCCCCCATCGCGTTGACAACGCGATGGGGGCCGGGTAACTTAGCTTGTAGTTTGTCGCGCCGATTTGAAGTCAGCTTGCGGGCGCGTAATAAATCCGGCTAAAGAGATGATCAGCAATCTCTCCAACCCGGTGACCGCGCAAGCTCACCGGGTTTTTGTTTGTGGAGCCTCCCTTGGACAGCGTCATCGGTAACGCGCCTGACGGCCACTCGGTCGGGCTGGTCACGCCGCGCGTCATGCGCTTCAGCGAGCCGTTGCAGCTGAAGAGCGGTGCGGTCATCGACGAGTACGAGCTCGCGTATGAGACTTATGGCACGCTCAATCACGACCGCTCCAACGCGGTGCTGGTCTGCCATGCGCTGAATGCATCCCACCACGTGGCCGGCTGGTATGCCGACGATCCGAAGAGCGTCGGGTGGTGGGACAACATGATCGGCCCGGGCAAGCCCGTCGACACCAACCGGTTTTTCGTGATCGGCGTGAACAATCTCGGCGGCTGTCACGGCTCCACGGGACCGTGCAGCATCGATCCGAGGACGGGCAAACCGTGGGGGGGCAGCTTTCCGGTCGTGACCGTGGAAGACTGGGTCAATGCGCAGGCGCGTCTCGCCGAGAAGCTCGGCATCGCGCAGTTCGCTGCAGTCATGGGCGGGAGCCTCGGCGCGATGCAGGCGCTCCAGTGGACGATCGGTCATCCCGGCAAGCTGAGGCATTCATTGATCATCGCGTGCGCGCCCAATCTGTCTGCGCAGAACATCGCGTTCAATGAAGTCGCGCGCCAGGCGATCGTGACGGATCCCGATTTTCACGGCGGCGATTATTACGAGCACGGAACCAAACCCCAGCGCGGGCTGCGCGTCGCGCGCATGGTCGGTCACATCACCTACCTCTCGGATGACGAAATGGCCTCGAAGTTCGGGCGCCAGCTGAAGAACGGCAAGCTGTCCTATTCGTTCGATACGGAGTTCCAGATCGAATCGTACCTGCGCTACCAGGCCGACAAGTTCTCCGAGTACTTCGACGCGAATACCTATCTGCGCATCACCAAAGCGCTCGACTACTTCGATCCGGCGTTCGAGCACGGCGGCAGCCTCTCCCGTGCGCTGCGGCAAGCCTGCGCGGCTTTCCTCGTGATTTCGTTCACGACCGACTGGCGTTTCTCACCCGAGCGCTCGCGCGAAATCGTCAAGGCGCTGCTCGACAATCGAGGTCGCGTGACCTACGCGGAAATCGACGCACCGCACGGGCACGACGCTTTCCTCCTCGACGACCCGCGTTACCACCGCCTGGTCTCGGCCTACTTCGATCGCATTGCAGCGGAGTGTGCGGCATGAGCAACGGGATGGGACGGCATCGTCCCGACTTCGCCGCCATCGCAGGCTGGATCCAGTTGAGCTCGAGCGTGCTCGACCTGGGCTGCGGCGACGGGACACTGCTGCGATACCTGAAGGAAACCCGGGGCATCACCGGTTACGGCGTGGAGATCGACGACGAAAGCATACTCGCCTGCGTGAAAAACGGCGTGAACGTCGTGCAGAGCGATCTGGAACGCGGGCTGTCGGGCTTCGAGGACAACTCGTTCGATTACGTCGTGCTGTCGCAGACGCTGCAGGCGATGAAGAACAGCGAGGTCATCATGCGCGAGATGCTGCGGGTCGGCCGCGAAGGCATCGTCACGTTCCCCAACTTCGGTTACTGGAAGAACCGCGTCGAGGTGCTCAGAGGCCGCATGCCGGTTTCCGAGAATCTCCCTTACGAATGGTTCGACACGCCCAACGTGCACTTGTGCGCGATCGCTGACTTCGAGCGCTTCTGCACCGAGCGCGACATCACGGTTCTGGAGCGCAAAGTGCTCACGCGCGGCAGGCCGGTGACCGTGATGCCCAACCTGCTCGGGGCGCTCGCTGTTTATCACTTCGGCGACGGCCGCCGGCGCGTCGCGAAGGGTGATGAGGT
>JBKJKJ010000078.1:0-7249 GCA_046597455.1 Burkholderiales bacterium | reverse complement strand
ATGCGCGTCTTCGGCGTTACGGCAGCCTGCCATTTCGAAATTTCGGTGCCGGAAACGAAAGTCGTCTCGATGCCGAAGCGCTTCATGATGTTGCCCAGCAGCTGCACAGTCGCGCCGAAAACCGCCGCCGAGCACAGCACGTGGTCGCCCGCCTTGAGCAGCCCCATCACACACGACAGTATCGCGGCCATTCCCGACGAGGTCGCCACGCAGCACTGCGCCCCTTCGAGCGCCGCGAGTCGCTGTTCGAACACGCTCACCGTCGGATTGGTGAAGCGCGAATAGATGTTGCCCGGCTCCTGATTGCTGAAGCGCGCTGCCGCCTGGGCCGCCGACTTGAAAACGAAGCTCGAGGTGAGATAAAGCGCCTCGGAATGCTCGCCGAACTGACTGCGCTCGATGCCGGCGCGAACCGCCAGCGTGTCCAGTTTGTAATCGTCGCTCATGGGTGCACCTGCTCTCGTATGCTCCACAAAATGAAAAACCCGGTCAGCTCATACGCTAAACCGGGTTGCCCTCGCTTTGTCGGGTAAGGATGACGCCTTGCGGCGCCACCCTCCCCTAAGAACCGGGCATGCGAGTTTCCCCGCACCCGGCTCAAGCCTCTCCATCGCCCCTTGTTACAGGGACCGGCTCTCCAACGTCAAACCAACAGCATGAAGTTGACGGTGGCAATTCGGGTGCAGCAGAACCAAGTTAGCGTAGCTATTCGTGCCGCCTTCACACTTGGGAATTCGATGGTGAACATTCCACCCCGTTTCCTTCGTGATCAGTTGGTCGCATAGTGTACAACGCTTGTTCTGACCCCACCAAAGCCGCAGAAGCTTCGCCTTACCCTTCACATCACCTTGCATCTTCAGACCGAGTCGGTCTTCGAAGTAAGGCTCCCATTGCGGGTCGAATGGATTGGCGTCGCCCCTGATCTTGGTGTGCCGACGGATTCGCGTATCGCTTGCTTTTGCGAGTGTCACGGACCCCGGCTTGGCGTCTGAACCCTTGAGCATTGCACGGAAAACCCAGCTTCGGCTGCCCGTTGTCACAAAGTATTTCTCTTTGATCCAACTGGCGCTTTTGTTGGGATGCCTGCGCTTCGCCCATCGCCACGTTTTCAACCACAACCACGAGTCAATCGAAGCGAAGGTCTCCGACGCACACACCGCTCGGTGATAGTTAGCCCATCCCCGGATCACCGGGTTCAGGATGCGTATCAGGTTCTCCTGCTTGGCGGTTCGGTGCTTTTCGAAGATCACTTTAACCTTGTCTTTGAACGCTTGGAGATTTCTCTTCGACGGCTTGACGATAATCCTGCCGCCGAAGCTCCGCACATGCTGGCCAAGGAAGTCAAACCCTTCTGTGACATGCGTCGTTCTGGTCTTCTCGGGTGAGAGTTCCAGGCCGCGAGTAGCGAGAAACCGTGCCACTCGCGGTTTTACTTCGGTTTCCAGAAGTTCTTTCGAACTGCCTGTAATCACGAAGTCGTCCGCATATCGCACTAAATTGACCTTGAACAGTCCGGCTTTGCGGTTGCCCTTCGACCCATAGTGCGTCGTGAGTTCCGCTTCCAGTCCATCCAGAGCCATATTAGCCAACGTCGGCGAGATGATGCCGCCTTGCGGCGTGCCCGCGTCCGTCGGAAACAGTTTGTTCATCTCGATGTAGCCTGCCTTCAACCACTTCCGGAGAATCTCTGTGTCCGTTGGGACGTGAGAGATCAGCCAGTCGTGACTGATATGGTCGAAACAACCTTTAATATCGCCTTCCAGAATCCACTGCGCCCTGTGATGCCCCGACAGTATCGTGTGACACTGCTCGATAGCATCGGCCGTGGACCGTGCCGAGCGAAACCCATATGAGTTCCGATCAGCGAGCGTTTCCGACACCGGTTCGAGCGCGAGCAGATGTATTGCCTGCATCGCACGATCGCGCAGGGTCGGAATTCCGAGAGGCCGATATTTATGCGGCTGCCCGGCTTTCGGGATTTTCACCCGTCTCAGCGGACGCGGCCGATAACCGCGTCTGCTGAGCGACTCTATGGCTAGTCGCTTTTCCTCCGGAGTGGACCACGTGATGCCGTCCACGCCCGGCGTGCGTCTGCCTTGATTCTCCGTCACTCTTCGCACGGCGAGTGGTTTGCCGCAGAACGAGCGGGCCAGGAATCGTTGCAGAGCTTTCACCCTGCGCCAATCGCCAGCCTGTGTTGCCTTCACGATACGCGCCTGTAGCCGTCTTACCGTGCCGTGTATTCTGGTCCAGTCGAGCTGGTGCCATTCAACAGATACGGCAGAGACCGCAGACGTCAGCTTCGACGTTCTCACTTGCTTGTCTCCTTTTAAAGAACCCAAGAAGACAAGCGTTCCCCCGAAAGGGGCGGCAAGTCCCCTCGGGGCGTTCTGGTTCTACCGACTCTCTCGTGAAGAGAGACCAAGCGGAAGTGGGCACCCTTTCGGGTGGGGTAACGTTCAAACCCCTATCCGTCCCATTACAGGACGGCATTCGCTTTTTCCGCACTCCTCTACCCGCATGCCCATCAGTCTTCCTTGCGGTTGACCTGCCCGAAGAGGGCGGATCTACGGGCTTACCCTGTTTCCTCCGAGTAACACGAGTGGGTTAGACCTTGCCTATTCGTCGGTGGCGCAAATGTCAGCGTATTCCGAACGGCTAACGGAATATCCGGCCACACACCTTTTGGTTCAGGCCTGACAGCAGCTTTGGCCTGCTTACAATTACGACGTTTAACGGCAATTCACATGTGTTGGTCATACCACTCAGCCTGGCACCTCATCCGCCGTGCTGCTGGCAGAATCATGTCAAATCCCTTGCGGGATTTGGCATATGCCCGAAGGCATGGTTGCGTTGTCAGAATCGCTCGGCACCTTCCCATTACTGGAAACGCACTGAGTCCTAGGCTACTACTGGCTGAACAATAGGTCCCGATGCCGGAAAGCATCTCCGGTGGGACAATTACTCGGAAGACTTCTCACGTGTACCAGCGCCAAATCACGCTGATGTGTCCTGCAGGGCTACGTTTGCCAAGTTAAGCTGCTTGGCTAGGCGTAGCTGCCTAGCGATTTTCAGGTCGCACAGCCGTATTTGTAATGCGCCCGCAAGCTGAAGTCACTCAAATCGGCGCCGCATATGAAATTACTCTCGCATCGATCGGCTGTCAACGACCGTTATCGGTAACGGTTATCGGTAGATGGCCGAAGGAAGAGAGGTTACGGAGGGGAACCTTGGGTTCTCCTCCGTTCGTTCACCGCCTCCTCCCGGAGGGAGGGGAACCTTGGGTTCTCCTCCGTTCGTTCGCCGCCGGGAGGTGGAGTAACGGCGTTACTCCACTACCTCCAGGTCGAGGTCGAGCTGACTCTCCGCGACGGCCGCTTCCTTCTCATCCTCGCGGCGCGACGCTTCCACGCCATCGAGGTATTCCTTGCTGATGTCACCGGTGATGTACACGCCGCTGAAGCACGATGTCTCGAAGCTCGTGACCGCAGGGTTCACGCTGCGCACGTCCTCGATCAGCGCGTCGAGATCCTGGTAGATCAGTTCGTCACAGCCGATTTCGCTCGCGATCTCGGCATCGGTGCGACCGGTCGCGATGAGCTCGTCGCGGCTCGGCATGTCGATGCCGTACACGTTGGGGTAGCGAACCGGCGGCGCGGCCGAAGCGAAGAACACCTTGCGCGCGCCGGATTCGCGCGCCATCTGAACGATCTCGCGGCTCGTGGTACCGCGCACGACCGAATCGTCCACGAGCAGCACGTTCTTGCCTTTGAATTCCATGCTGATCGCATTGAGCTTCTGGCGCACCGATTTCTTGCGCATCGCCTGGCCGGGCATGATGAAGGTGCGGCCGATATAGCGGTTCTTGATGAAGCCTTCGCGATACGGCAGGTTCAGATGCTTCGATAACTGCATGGCCGCAGGCCGGCTCGAATCCGGAATCGGGATCACGACGTCGATCTTCAGATGCGAATATTCGCGGGTGATCTTGTCTGCGAGGCTCTCGCCCATTCGCAGCCGCGTCTCGTATACCGAGATGCCGTCGATGACCGAATCCGGCCGCGCGAGGTATACGAACTCGAATATGCAGGGGTTCAGCGTCGAATTCGCCGCACATTGCTGATTGAAGAAGTTGCCGTCGAGATCGATGAAAATCGCCTCGCCCGGTGCGACGTCGCGCACCCGCTCGAAACCGAGCGTGTCCAGCGCAACGCTTTCCGATGAGACGAGATATTCGCTTGCCCCCCCGGATTCGGAACGGCCGAAGACGAGCGGGCGGATTCCATAAGGGTCGCGGAAAGCCAGCAGTCCGTAACCGGCGATCATGGCCACGACCGCGTAAGCCCCCCGAACTCGGCGATGCACGCCTGCCACCGCCTTGAATATCGTCGCCGGATCGAGCTTGTAATTGGACGCCGCTTCCTGGAGCTCGTGCGCGAGCACGTTCAGCAGCACTTCGGAATCGGAGTTGGTATTGACGTGCCGCAGATCGGTGCGGAAAAGATCGTTCTTGAGCTGCTCGGTATTGGTGAGGTTGCCGTTGTGCCCGAGCACGATGCCGAAAGGCGAATTCACGTAGAAAGGCTGCGATTCCGCCGCCGCCTGCGCCGAGCCTGCCGTTGGATAGCGGGTGTGGGCGATTCCGGCCTGGCCGATCAGCGCGCGCATGTTGCGTGTGCGGAACACGTCGCGCACCAGGCCGCCGCCTTTGTGCATATGGAACATCGGGCCGTCGGCCGTGACAATGCCGGCCGCGTCCTGTCCGCGATGCTGCAGGACCAGCAGCCCGTCGTACAGGAGCTGGTTCACCGGATTGCTAGCGACTACACCAAGAATTCCGCACATCGCAGCCTCAGTCGTAAGAGAGATATTGCGACACCGCCTGCGGCAGCCACGGCTTGAGGGCTCCGGCCAGCGCTTCCAGCGGCGGGCTCAGCATCGCGTTGCTCCAGGCAGGCTGACGCGGCAGCGCCGTGAGCCCCGAGAGCAATACGAGCGTGAGAACGATCAGCATGCCGCGCGCGAATCCGAAAAAACCCCCGAGGAGCCGGTCTTCCAGGCCCAACCCCGCGCCCCTGAGCATCTTCGACACCACGATGCCGAGCAGGCTCGCGAACACCAGCGTTACGATAAAAACGGCGACGAACGCCGTCAGCGTTCGAATCGAGCCATCGCTGATCAGGGGCGCAAACCATTCAGCCACCATCCCGCTCAGAGCGTTCGCCGCGAGGAAAGCAATTACCCAGCCTGCGAGCGCAAGCACTTCCCGCGCAAGACCTCTCATGACGCTCACCAAGACCGACGACCCTATGATGATCAAAACCGCGTAGTCGAAAAGCGTCATCTGCTACATCAGCCGGCGCTCGCGCATCACGCGCCAGCGCCTCGAATCTCCCTGGCCCCTCCGGGGGCGGAGCGGCGGGAGTGCCGGCTGGTCATTTCGAAACGACCGTGCCGTCCAGTCCCGCCTTCTTCAGCAGGGCGCGCGCGTTCTCGGCCGCTTCGCGCGTCGAATAAGGGCCGGCGCGCACGCGCGTCACTTCACCACTCTTGGTCGTCACAGCTTCGGTATAGGTCTTCACGCCCGCCGCGGCCATCTGCTTTTGCAACTGCTTGACCCGCGCCGAATCCGCCAACGCGGCAACCTGCACCACGAATGTCCCATTCCCATTCCCGCCGGCCGATTCTTTCGCAGGCGCTTTCGCCTGTTCCTTGGGCGTCTTGGGCGTGTCCTTTTTCGTGGAAGGTGCGCTCGCGGCCGGTTCGGCTATAGCTGTCGCAGGGGCCTGCGTTTTCGAAGCGGGCGCGCTCTCGGCGACAGCTTTCTCCGCGGCGGGTCCATGGCTCTTCGCGGGTGGCGCAGGCGCGCCGTCCACTGCAGAAGGCGGCATGCCCCTGATGGGATTACTCTGGGCGGGGGCCTGTGCGACAGCCGGCGCTTTCGGCTTGAACTCGCCCGAATCCGGGGAAGGAATCTGTATGTCGATGTTCTGGCTGACGGGCTTGGGCTCGGAGTCGAGGACCATGGGCAGCACGACCGCCACCGCTGTCACCAGCACGATCGCACCGACGAGCCGCCTGCGCGCACGTTTCTTGAGCTGTAATTCTTCGTCGCTAATCGCTCTCGCCATGCCGTGTCCGCGCCGGGGCGCGTCAAAAAGTACAAAGGATAATCAGGGATCCACCCGGCGCTCACCGCGCCCGGCGCGCGGCGCGCACGGCCATTACTGCAGCCACCGTGTAGAACGATCCAAAGACCAGAATTCTATCATTTTGCGCTGCTCGATCACAGGCTTGGAGATACGCGGCAGCGACGCTGTCACAGGAAGAAACGGATTCGAGCACCTTCGCACGCGCGAGCTCCTTGCGCAGGATTGCGACGTCCGCGCCGCGCGCGCCTTCGCTCGCCGCAACGAGCCACTCGTCGACGTGATCTTTCACGGCATCCACCACGCCGGCGATGTCCTTGTCCTGCAGCATCGAAAACACCGCGTAGGTGCGGCCTGCCGCGGGCAGGTGGGCGAGGTTGTGCGCGAGCGCACGCGCAGCAGCGGGATTGTGCGCGACGTCGAGTATGACCACTGGACGCCCCGGCATCACCTGGAAACGCCCCGGATTCTCGACCGTGAGGAGCCCGGTGCGGATGTGGCCCGCGCTCAGCGGTAGCCGCATTCGCATCGTATCGAGTGCCGCGAGCACCGCGGCTGCGTTGCCGATCTGGTATTCACCGCGCAATGCAGGATGCGCAAGACCATGGCGCTCGCCATCCGGACCCCAGTAGCGCCACTGCTGGGGCTGGGCCTCATAGCCGAAATCGCGACCGGTCAGGAGTAGCTTGGCGCCTATAACGGCGGCGTGCTCCACCACCGAGGGCGGCGGATGCGGATCCGGGCATATGGCCGGACGGCCTGCACGAAAAATCCCCGCTTTCTCGAAACCGATCGCATCGCGCGTGTCGCCGAGGTAATCCATATGATCAAGGGCGACGCTCATGAGCAGCGCGCAATCGGCGTCGAACGCGTTTACCGCGTCGAGCCGCCCGCCGAGGCCGACCTCCAGTATTCCGACATCGACGCGCGCCTGCGCGAACAGCCAGACCGCTGCAAGCGTGCTGAACTCGAAGTAGGTGAGCGGGATGTCACGACGAGCCGCGTCAACCGCCTGGAACCCGGCAATCAGCGCGTGGTCCGAAGCTTCCTCACGGCCGGTCCGGACCCGCTCGCTGTAGCGCAGCAGGTGCGGCGAGGTG
>JBKJKJ010000117.1:0-30963 GCA_046597455.1 Burkholderiales bacterium | reverse complement strand
CGCGTGCGAGCGCTTCCAGGTGCGCGTATGCGACAGCCAGTGAGGGGGAATCCATTCCCACTAAAGCTTTGAGATGGTTCTCCACGCGGGCCAGGCGGTCGGGCGAGACGGTGGATCTACTGTCGAGTACAAGTCGCAGGGCGTCGCCCATGCCCGCGAACAGCTGAGGATGAAGAATCGGGTCGTCGGCAAGCGTGAGCAGGGCGGACCTCAGCACCATCAGATAGCCCGCGAGGTTTCCGCTGTCGACGGACGATACGTACAGCGGCAGGAGTGGCGCCAGCGTCCGGGTGTCGTACCAGTTATAGAAATGCCCCTGGTAACGCTCGAGACCCTTCATCGTCTCGAATGCGCGTGCTGTGCGATCCAGGAGTTGCCCCGCTGAAACGTATCCGAAATCGTATGCGGACACGTTGGCGAGCAGCGCCATCCCCATATTGGTCGGAGACGTGCGATGGGCTACGACCTGACCGGGATGCTCCTGGTAATTGTCAGGCGGCAGGTGGTGGTCGGCGGCAGCGACGAAGTTATCGAAGAAAGCCCACGTCTTGCGCGCCGTTTTGCGCAGGAACACGACGTCTTCGGCCGTAAGGCGGACTTCCTTGCGGCCCAGCGGGCGGCTTACCCACCACGCGATCGCAGGGGCGGCACACCAAAGCAGAAGTATCGGCGCGGCAGCACTCGATGCGCTCGGACGCAACGTCATCAGGGCCATCGCAGCGGCAGCCGCCGTGACCGGCGCGCTCCACATCATTAGATAAGTACCCAGCAACCCTTTTCCGCCGGCATTCTCGGCCTCACTCGCTGTCGTCCACTCGAGCAGGCGTCGCCTGCTAAGAATGCGGAACGTCGAGCGCAGCATCGCATCCAGGCTGTAGAACGCCTCGTAAGGAAGGCAGGCGAGGGCGAACGCTGCCTGAGCGCCGTTGCGTGCAGCCGAGCGCCAGATGCTGGCGAGGTGTTGGCGCACCGTTACATCGTCCGGCCTGCGAAAGAGCTCGATGATCGAGGCTGCCGCAGGCGGCGCAAGCACAACCCCGATGACCACTAGCGTCCACAGCCATGGCGGAAACATGACCATCCACGACCACCCCAAGAGCGCGATCAGTGCGATCGGCGTAATGCTGCGTCTCAAGTTGTCCAGAATTTTCCAGCGGGCGAGTGCCGAAAGCGGATTGCGCTGCATGCGTTTGCCGGGGTGCGGGACCACCGGCAGTATCCAGCTCGCAATCTGCCAATCGCCGCGTATCCATCGGTGGCGGCGCACGGCGTCTGCCGCATAGCCTGCCGGGGACTGCTCGTACAATTGCACATCGCTCAGCAGTCCCGCGCGTGCGTAACTGCCCTCCAGCAGGTCGTGGCTCAATACGCGGTTTTCCGGCAGCCGCCTTTCGAGCGCCTGCTCGAAAGCGTCGACGTCGTAAATACCTTTGCCGATGAACGACCCTTCGCCGAACAGATCCTGGTAAACATCGGACACGGCGCGCGTGTAGGGATCGATCCCGGGCTCTCCGCTCGTAAGACGGGTGTAGCGTGAGCGGCCTGCCGCGGGCAGGCTCGCCTCCACGCGCGGCTGGAGGATGCCGTAACCTTCCGTGACGCGTTGCTTCTGCGGGTCGTAATGAGCACGGTTCAGGGGGTGCGCCATCGCTTCGATCAGCTGGCGGGCAGCGTCGCGCGGCAGTTGTGTGTCCGTATCGAGCGTGATGACATAGCGCACGCTCGGCAAAACCCGCGTGTCGCCCACGACTGGTGCGAAGGCGTCGGGGCCGCGGCCCCGCAACAGCAGATTGAGATCGGCAAGCTTGCCACGTTTGCGCTCATGACCCATCCAGAGGTGGTCGCGAGCGTTCCAACGGCGCGGTCTATGAAAGAGGAAAAAGTCCGCGCTGCACCCTTTCGAATATTTGCGGTTCAGCCCTTCGATTCGCTCCCGGGCAAGTGACAGCAGGGGCTCGTCCTCGGGTAGAGTTTCCGCGCCCGCGTCGGCGAAATCGGTCAGCAGGCCGAAATGAATGTTCTCAGCGCGGTTTGCCAGGAAGCGCACTTCAATCGATTCGATGAGATGCTCGAGATTTTGAGCGTTCAGGAGCATCGTCGGTATCACGACCAGCGTGCGGCATTCCGGCGGGATGCCCTTGGAGAAATCCTTGCGCGGCAACCGTCTCGGAGTGGTCAGCAAGGTCGCAATCAGGTTCACCAGCGAGATCGCTAATTGACTCCCGGCCAGCGCACTCAGAAGCGCCAGGCCGATGAGCGCGCCTCCGCCCACCTCGACGCGATAAGCCTGCAGTGTGAATAGCGCGGCGAACCCTGCAGTGAGCAGCGTGGTCGCGCCCAGGTAGAGCGGGAGCGGAGCCTCGCCAAACGATCTGCGCATCCGTTGGCCAAGGGGCAGGCGCGCGTTGACCGCCTGCTCCAGGCGCGGAAGGCCCGAGTCGACGATGTAGAAGCCGACATGGTTTGCCCGCAGATCGCCGGGCCGGGCCCCCACGCCGGCCTGTGCGAGCGCTACGGCCTTGGCCGCTATTTCGGGCTCGGACGCCGTACTGCGCTGTGCGAGTGCTTCGATGACGTGCCGGTAGCGGTCGCGCGTTGTGAAGTCCTGCTCGCCGTAAACACCGCTCGGGTCCTGGAGCAGCGTCTGCTCGACGACGCTCATGCGCTCGACGAACTGACGCCAGTCGAACGCACTCAGAAAGCGCAGGCTGCCGATGCTGTTGCTGACGGAGACCTGATCGGCAGCCTGTTGCTGGTTTTCGGAATGCACCAGCTGCTCGATCGTTGAACCGGACTCCGAGAGGCGCTGCTCTATCCACGTCAGCGGTAGGGCGAGCGCCGATGTGCGGCCTTGCAAACAGCGAGCGAGCTCCGCGACGAAAGGGCCTCCCATGGGTGGGTCCGACCGGGCCATGTCGGCGATGATGAGTATCAGGCTGTTGGGATCCCGTTCAGCGGTGCCTATCATCCGCTCGGCCCACGTCTCCGCAAGATCGCGGTCTGCGCGTCCGGTAGCGATTCGCATCCCGACGCGCCGCAGGTTTTCAATCAGCGCGAGCCGCAACATGATCGGTATCGCCCACAATTCGCCGAGATTGAGCGGCGTGACCGTCTGATAGGCGGAAATGAAACGGCTTATGTTTTCTCGGTTAACGCGCCCGTCTCCGTGCGCGATGGCATCGAGCGCGATGTCATAGACCCGAGGGCGGCCGGCCGACGGACCGCTCAGCAACTGCGGTAATTGCACGCTGTAGCGTTGGGGCAAGTGTCGCTTGGCGATGCGGATCTGCTCTTCTACGAGATAGAAGTTGTCGAGCAGCCATTCTCCGCTGGGTCCGATACGCCTGTTTGCGGCGGTTGCGGCGATCAGCAGGTTGCAGATTTTGACGAGCGCGACTTCATTTTCTGCGAGTCGCTTGAGGAGGCGGTCAGGAGCCGGCGCATGCCTCAACTGGTGCGCGTGCGCGAGCACCAGTCCATGCCGCTCCATCTGCTCGGCGCTGAACAGCTCGGCGCGCAGCGGCGGCTCGTCGGCAGCGCGCAGCGGCGCGGGCGTCTGAAAGCGCGCGCGCAGCTTGAGAAGGGCGGCGCCGCCAAAGGACCGCAGAGTCAGCGCGGGCGCCCGGATCAAGTCAACCAAAGTGTCAACGTACGCCATCGCGACGAATATCTAACTGGAGCGGATCATGTCGTAGCCCCAGCCCTCGGCGTCCTGCACGCAGTAAAACAGGAAAGGGAATAGCGCACTCGACTCTGTCGTCCCGCCACAGCCAGTGATTAACCGGGGGGGCGGCCGGCTTTGCAAGGTGGGCATCGAAACCTGCGTTTCTGGCCTCGAGCTCATCCTCTGGGCGCGCGAAAGCGGCAAACGCGATTGAGGGAAGCCGCTGCATCCAACATCGGGCGAGCAGAGCCCATGAGTTCTCGGTTTCCCACCATGCTGCGGTAGGCGCCGTTGGCGAGCCAGAAAATGTGCGTGGGACCTTCCAGCATGGCCAGGAACCCCGGCGCCTGCTCGAAAAGACGACCGATCATAGACTCCACTGGATTGCCGGTAGCTTGATTGGACATTCGCGCCTTGTAGAAAGACGAAGGAGACAACTTCTAAAAAGCTGGATCTTGCGGCGCGTCGCGACTGCTGTCCGTTGGCATGACGTCTCGGGCTAGACGGAGTTTGCCCGGCGGGAAGGAGGGGAACTGCGACAGGGCAGTCTACGCGCATTGCAGACCAAGCGTGTCAAATGACTTGCGGGAAACCTCAGGGTCTGTCCCTGAGGTTTCCGCGGTTGCTGGCAAGGGGGCGGGGTGGCAAGGTGACGAAGTGATGCGGCGATGCGTAGGTTGGAGCAACCGCTATAATCGGCCGGCGTTTTTAATCGCTATCCCGGGAAGGAACAACCATGCCGTCGCTTGCAGCCGTGTTGCGCATCGTGATTCTGAGTGTGGCTTTCATTCTACCCGCGAGTGCTCATGCTGCCGCGAGCGGGCAGGGTGAAACCGAAGAAAAGAATATTCCGATCCAGGTGACCGAAGTGGCGCCCGGCTTGTATTTCCAGTACCACCACCAGGAATCCAACAACGCGTTTCTCGTCACCGACGAAGGCGTGCTGGTCGTCGACACCCGGCAGCATCCGAAGCGCGCCGAAGAACTGCTCGCGACGATACGCAAAGTCACCGACAAGCCGATACGCTGGGTGGTCAACACCCACGCGCACGGCGATCACTACTTCGGCAATTCGGTTTTCAAGCGAGAAGGCGCCACGATCATCGCGCACCGCGACACGGCGGGCATGATGAAAGCGCTTTACCCGCTCGAAATGAAGCGGCGCATGGGCTACTTCAAGCAGCGTCAGTATGATGCGGGCGAAGTGAAGCTCACGCTGCCGGACGTCACGTTCGATTCCAGGCTCACGCTCACCCTTGGCGGGCGCACCGTCGAGATCCTCTACCTGGGCGCGGGGCAGAATCCTGGCGACACGTTCGTCCATTTCCCGAAGGAGCGTGTGCTTTTCGCGGGCGGGCCGTTTTCCAAACAGAGCTGGCCCAATCCGTCGTTCACGCCTTCCATGGCGGGCTGGATCGAGGTGCTGAAAAAAATCGGGGCGATGGACGCGGACAAGTACCTCGGCGGCCATGGTGACATCGGCACCAAACAGGACGTGCTCGACGAAGCACAGATGCTCACCGATTTCGATGCCGGCATGCGGGCGGCGGTGGCGAAAGGCATGAGCCGGGACGACATCATCAAGAACGTGCGTTTCGAGAAATACAAGGACGTGCGTAATTACTACCGGATGAATCTCTTCATTTCGAGCTATTACCATTTCCTGACGACAGGCAAGCCGGAGAATGCTTATCCATAGCAGTTTGATACGAGACGCCTGAACCGTTTGCGTTGGGTGCACGGTAGAAAAGTCGAAACCGTCGCTTTGAGCGCAGCCAACGTGTCGAAGGGTGAAGGCTGCGCCAGGCTGTTCATCTTTCGACTTCGCCTCGCTACGCTCAAGACGAACGGATAGATGAAAAGACGCATCGGGAGCCGCGCACCTCCTCCTCGCCTCTCGGCTGCGTCTCGCTGAAGAGGCAGGCGACGCGAGGACGAAGGGAAGGGAGGGCGTGCGTAGAATGCGGAAGCCCGCCTGAGGCTGCGGGGCGCGCCGAACTTAACCGCGCGATTCACGTCATATAAGCCGCGCCGGCCCCGCTCCGTTAGAATGAGCGCCTGCCCCGCGAGGCACGCGCCCACTTTTCCGAGGTTCGTTTGACACACCGCTCGTCTCCCATCATTTACCGCTCGCGGATTTCGTAGTGGCGGCTGCCGGTACTACCCTGCCTGCGCGCGGCGACGTCTCCCAGCTGTTGCGTCTCAGCCGCTTTCTGAAGCCGTACCGCGGGCGCGTCGCGATCGCGCTCGTCGCGCTTTTCGTCGCGGCGAGCTGCGTGCTCGCGCTCGGCCAGGGGCTGCGCCATGTGATCGATGCCGGTTTCGGCAGCAGCGACCAGCGCCTGCTCAATGTCGGCCTGATGAGTGTCGTTGCGCTCGCCTTCATCCTCGCGGCGGCTACGTGGACGCGGTTCTATCTCATGATGAGCGTGGGCGAGCGCGTGATCGCCGACCTGCGCCAGGCCGTCTTCGCCCACGTGGCCAGCCTCTCGCCGTCGTTCTTTGACTCGGCCCGCACCGGCGAGCTCGCTTCGCGCCTGACGAACGACACCGATCAGATCCGTCAGGTCATCGGTTTCGGTTTCTCGATGTTCCTGCGCAACGGTCTGATGATGATCGGCGCGCTCGTGCTGCTTTTCCTGACGAGCGTGAAGCTCGCGGCGCTGATCGTGCTGGGTGTGCCCGCGACGATCATCCCGATCCTCATCATGGGGCGGCGCGTGCGGGGGCTGTCGCGGCTCAATCAGGACCGTGTGGCGGACGTCTCCGCGCATATCGACGAGTCCCTGCACGAGATTCGCACGGTGCAGGCTTATGGCCACGAAGCGCGCACGCGGGAACAGTTCGATGCGGCGACCGAGGCGGCTTATGTCTCGGGCGTGCATCGCATACGCGTCAAGGCCTGGCTGATCTCGCTGGTGATGCTGATCGGCTTTTGCGCGATCGGCGTCATCATGTGGATTGGCGGCCACGACGTCTTCGCCGGCCGGCTCACCGCCGGGCAGCTCTCGGCTTTCGTGTTCTATGCAGTCGTGGTGGCGAGCGGCGCGGGCACCGTGTCCGAGATCTGGGGCGAGATTCAGCGCGCGGCCGGCGCGACCGAACGCCTGATGGAGCTGCTCGATACGCGTTCGGCGCTGAGCGCGGTGCCGCCGGTCATCACGCTCCCGCCGCGAATAGCCGGCGCGATGCGCTTCGACGACGTGAGCTTTTCCTACCCGACTCGTCCCGATGCCGTCGCGCTGGGCCCGGTGTCATTCGACATACGACCCGGCGAGCGGGTTGCGCTGGTCGGCCCTTCGGGGGCGGGCAAGTCCACGGTGTTCGGGCTCATTCTGCGCTTCTACGATCCGTCCGCGGGCCGGGTGCTCATCGACGGCGCCGACATTCGCCACTGCGATCCGCTGCAGGTGAGGCGGGCGGCGGCCATCGTGCCCCAGGACCCCGTGATCTTCGCGACGAGCGTGACCGAGAACGTGCGCTTCGGGCGGCCCGACGCGACGCTGGCCGAAGTCAGGGCTGCGTGCGAAGCGGCTTACGCGCTGGAATTCATCGAGCAGCTTCCGCAGGGTTTCGAAACCAATCTCGGCGAGCGCGGCGTCAAGCTCTCAGGCGGTCAGCGCCAGCGCATCTCCATCGCCCGCGCGCTGCTTGCCGACCGCCCTATCCTGTTGCTCGACGAGGCGACGAGCTCGCTCGACGCCGAAAGCGAACGCCAGGTCGCACAGGCCCTCGAGCGGCTTGCCAGCGGGCGCACCACGCTGGTGATCGCGCACCGCCTTGCCACCGTACGCCACGCCGATCGCATCATCGTGCTCGAGCACGGGCGCATCCACGCCGTTGGCACGCACCAGGCGCTGCTGCGCGAAAACGGGCTTTACGCCCACCTCGCGCGGCTGCAGTTCATGGAAGGCGAAGCGGCCTGAGTGGCTCGAGCGCCTGATCGAAGCCGGGTGAGCGAAAGGCCGATGTGGAAAAACAGCTGACCGACCAGACGCCCACAGCACCGTCACGCGCAGCGGCTCATGCCGTGATCTGGCGCTGGTTCGACCGCAACATCCTCGAGCTCGGGCGCGAATTGCGGCTCTCGTACCTCCCGCCGCTCATGGTGTATATGGCTGCGGGAATATCGGGGCTGACAGCCATCGTCGGCACCTTCTTCGTGAAGGATTATCTGGGGCTGTCCGCCGCTTTTCTGGCAGGGCTGGGATTCTGGGCCGGCATTCCGTGGGCGCTGAAAATGCCCGTCGGTCATCTCGTCGACCTGCTCTGGCGCTGGAAAGGCTGGCTGGTGTTTCTCGGCGCAGGTCTCATCGCGGTAAGCCTGTTCATCATGATCGGCCTCATCTACGATCGCGCGGCGATGGCGGCGATCATGCCCGCCGAAGCGTGGTACGTGCTGAGCGTCATCCTGGCGCCGGTGGGTTATGTCGTACAGGACGCGGTCGCCGATGCGATGACCGTCGAAGCGGTGCCGCAGGTCGACGAGCGCGGCGAGCCGATCGAGGGCGAGCGGCGCAAGCTCATGCACACCACCATGCAGACGCTGGGCCGTGTGGCCATCATCGGCGGCAGCGTGCTGGTCGCAGTCATCAACCTGTACGTGTTCTCGGACGCGCAGAACCTGCCGCCCGCGCAGATGGCGGTGTTGTACGGCAAGGTTTACCTGATGGCGCTCGCGATCCCGGTGATATCGGTGCTCGGGGTCGTCATCGCGACGGTGCTCAAACGCAGGGAACGCCGGCGCCTGCGTGCCATGGGTATGAACGAGTCCCAGGTGCGCGACGCGACCTCGCAGCCGGACGAGCGCCCGAACCCCAACTGGTGGATCCTCGGCGGCAGCCTAGTCTTTGCGGTCTTCACGGTGACGATGGGCCTCGGCGATTCGCCCTACAGCCAGGAGATCATTTTCGCGGGCTCCTTCGGCATCGTCACGTTCCTCGTGGCGAGACTTACGCGGGAGCTCGACCCCGTGTCGAGGGAGACGCTGATCGGCACCGCGATCGTGATCTTCGTGTTTCGCGCGATACCGGGTCCCGGACCCGGCGTGAGCTGGTGGATGATCGACTCGCTTCGTTTCGATCAGCAGTTCTTCAGCGTGCTGAATCTGATGGGCAGCGCGCTGACCCTCGCCGGCATGTTCATATTCCGGCGCTTCATGGCCGAGCGATCGATCACCTATGTCATCGGTTTCCTCACCGTGTGCGGAGCCGTCCTGGCGACGCCTTACATCGGCATGTATTTCGGCCTGCACGAATGGACGTCGCGCGTCACCGGCGGTGTGGTCGATGCGCGCTTCATCGCGCTGATGGATACCGCGCTCGAATCTCCGCTCGGGCAGATCGCGATGATCCCGATGCTCGCGTGGATCGCGCGCTGCGCCCCGCAGAAGCTCAAAGCGACTTTTTTCGCGGTGATGGCCTCGTTCACCAATCTCGCACTGTCGCTCTCGCAGCTCGGCAGCAAATACCTGAACCAGATTTTTCTGGTGACGCGCGAAGTGAAGGACCCGCTCAGCGGCGCGCTGAAAACGCCTGCCGATTACAGCCAGCTCGGCGATCTGCTCATCGCGCAGACCGTGATTGCGCTGGCGCTGCCGTTTGCCGCGATCGCGCTGGTGAAGGTCTTCCGGATGCGCACGGCGTAGGGTGAGCTGACGCGGTGGCCGACTGACGAAGTGATGCAGTGATGCAGTGATGCGGTGACAAGGCGCCCGGGCGTCAGGTGGTCGGCTCGAGCACGGTGCCCATACGTAACGAGTTGTGTATCGTGGTTGCGGCGAGCGCCGCGTGGCCGGCGCCGACGGCGATCTGGTTGAGATCGTTCGCGACGTCACCGATTGCGTAGAGGTTGGGCACCGTCGTGCGTAGCTTTTCGTCCACCACGATCTGTCCCACATCGTCGCATGCGGCGCCCAGTCCGCGCGCAAGCTCGCTTCGCACGTGGCAGCCGAGCGCCGAATACAGCGTGTCGAAGCTGTAACGCTTACCGCCTCGGGTGTGCAGCCCCACGATGGCGCCGGCGTGCGTGCGGACCTCGGCAAGCGCCTCGTCCACCACCTCGATCCCGGCAGCTTCCAGGGAGGCGCGGCAGGCGTCATCGATATCGTGCGGGGCGCCGAGCGTAAAGAGCGTCAGCTTGTCGGTGTAGTGGCGCAGAAAGCGCGCCTCGTTCGCGCCTTTGAGGCCGCGGCCGATCACCGCGACCGCCTTGTCGATCACCTCGAAGCCGTCGCAGATCGGACAGTGACGCACCAGCCCGCTGCGGATGGCGTCCTTGATATTGGGGAGGCCGGGCTCGATATCGACCGCGCCCGTGGCCAGGACGATGTTGCGTGCCGAGATCGTCTCGGTCCCCACCTGGGCGCGAAACGTGCCGTCTTCGACGCGCGCCAGCGTTTCGACCTTGCCTTCGGTCAATTTCGCACCGTAAAGCCGCGCCTGCTCGCGCATCCGCGCCAGCAAATCCGGCCCGCCGATGCCGTCAGGAAAGCCGGGATAGTTGTGCGAGGTGGGGATGAGCGAGGCGCGGCTTGCGCCTGCGTCGACGATCCGCACATCGCGGCGAAAGCGGCCGAGATACACCGCGGTGATGAGTCCGGCGGGACCGCCGCCGACGATCAGACAGTCGAGCATGTGAAAGAGCGCATCTTGAAGGGATCGTTGGGTGAGGTCATGCGCAGCGTTCGCAATCAACGTGCCGTGCGCGCATTGGCGCCGCCCGGGGATTCGACCGCGAGCGGCGCTTTGCAGGCAGGCATGCGAGTGAGCGGCTCGCCGCGCGTGATAGCATTTGGCCCTTCCCGCGGATGCCTTTAAACCATGCAGAACGTATTCGACACCCACTTCCACATTATCGACCCGCGCTTTCCGGTCATGGAAAATCAGGGTTTCCTGCCGCCGGAGTTCACGGTGGACGACTACCGCGCGCGCACTGCGGGGTTGGGCATCACCGGCGGCACGGTCATCGCGGGATCGTTCCAGGGCACGCAGACCGAGTACATGTACGATGCGCTCGAAAAGTTCGGGCCCACGTTCGTCGGCGTGATCCAGGTTCCCGCCACGGTGACCGACGAGGAAGTCCTCAGGCTCAACGCCGCCGGTGTGCGCGCGGTGCGCTTCAACCTGTATCGCGGCGGGTCCGCGGGAATCGAGGATCTCGACCGCCTCGCGCGCCGGGTTCACGACCTCGCCGGATGGCACGCCGAGCTCTACGTGGACGCCTCAACCATCGAACCGATTTTCGAGACGCTCGCCGGCCTGCCGAAGGTCAGCATCGATCATCTGGGCATGACCCCGGCGGGTTTACCCCTGCTCGTCGCGCTCGCGGGTCGCGGCGCCAAGGTGAAAGCGACGGGCTTCGGACGCACCGAAGTCGACGTGCCTCAGGCCCTGCGCGAGATCGCGCGGGAGAACCCCGAGAGCCTCATGTTCGGCAGCGACCTGCCGTCCCAGCGCGCGCGTCGGCCTTTCCTGCCCTCGGACATGGACCTCATCGCCGAAACCCTGGGCGACGAGTCGCTCGCGCGCAAAGCATTCCACGACAATGCGGTGGCGTTCTACCGCCCTAAAAAATTACCGTAAAGAAAACGGCGACCATGGCGACATCGAAGAAGAAATCAGCAAAAAAGCAGACGAAGACCGTAAACAAGCCGGCGGCCGCGAAGCCAGGCCGGGCGCACGAAGTGGTGCTCAATGGCGGTATGGCGAAAAACCTCGGCGTGCGGCTGCTGACGGTGACAAAGAAGCGCATCGTTGCCGAGATGCCGGTCGACGACAAACATCTCAACCGCTCCGGGCGCGTCAACGGCGGCGCGCTGATGGCCTTCGCCGATCTGCTCGGCGCGACCGGAACCGTCGCGAACCTGCCTGCAGGCCACCGCACGACCACGCTCGAATCCAAAACGAATTTCTTCGCCGCGGGCATCGGACCGACGCTCAAGGCCGTATCGAAGCCGCTGCACATCGGGCGCACAACCATGGTGTGGCAGACGACGATACGCAACGAAGACCGCCGGCTCGTCGCCGTGGTGACTCAGACGCAGATGGTTCTTCCGGGCGAGCGCAAGTAGCGCGCTACACGTTTCGAGTGTGGTCTTCGTCCACGCCAACGCCGCGAACGTAGACCATGTGCCCGCCCAGCCATCCGGACACGCCCAGCAGTGTGATCGCGATGATCGACAGCGCCAGCGGCAGGCCTGAGATTTCCACGCCATTGATCCGCATCCCGATGTTCACGGCGAAGAGGACCACCACTGTGATGTTGAGCGCCATGTGGGTCAGGGCGATTTTCTTGACCGGGCCTTTCAGTGAAAGCATGTCGAAGACCCCGGGAACCGCAGCGAGCAGCGCGCCGAGCAATCCGCCGATCATCGTGTAGAAGCCGAGCGTGTACCACAGGCTCGCGCCGCTTCCCAGAACGAAAGCCAGATCGCAGCCGAACGCGAAAATCCACAGGCCTATGGGGATGCCCACGAGCATCGGGTGTATGGGGTGCTTTGCAATACTGGCAGGGGTTCGCATCGCCTACTCCTAGCAACCATCGTGCGCGGGCACTTATCATAGCCCGGAATGGGTCTCACTGAGTACAATCCCGGGGCACACCAACACCATGGAGGAGTGATGATAAGAAAGTTGAGAACACAGCGCGACGATCAGCAGTGGATGCTGGACCTGGCGCTCAACATGCGCGGACGCGTTCAGAATTTCGAGCGCGACGATCTGGAAGTGCCCCCCGGCAAGCGCGCGCGCAACTATCGCATGCTGCCCAAGGTGTGGCGCGAAGCGGGCGAGCGGCACGAGGCGCTCGCCAAACGCGCACAGGCGCGAGGGGCCAACGCGACGGCGACGACGCATTACGATCACGCGGTCGAAGCGTACCGCATGGCGCAGCACCCGATTTATTTCGACAACCACCCGGTCAAGCGCCAGCTCTACCGCAAGCTCTCGGAGATGGTCGACAAGCGATCCCAGGTCGCCGACTACCCGATCGAGCGCGTCGAAGTGCCTTTCGACGACGGCAAGACGATCTCGTGCCTCTTCCACCTGCTGCCGGACCGCCGCAAGGCCCCGGTGGTGATCTACGTGCCGGGCATGGACCAGACCAAGGAAGTGTTCCCGAAAGCCGCCCACAATATCGGGCTCTCGCGCGGTTTTCACGTCATTGCGATCGACGGGCCGGGGCAGGGCAACTCCAACATGCAGAAGATCCGCTCGGTGGGCGACAACTACGAGCGCGCGGGCGCGGCGGTCATCAGCTATCTCATGAAGCGCCCCGAAGTCGACAAGAAGAAGATCGCGATCTACGGCATCAGCATGGGAAGTTACTGGTCGCTGCGACTCTCGAGCTACGACCATCGCGCCGCGGCTGTCGTCAGCTCCGTTGCGTGTTTCAATCCGAACAACACGATCTTCACGCAGTCCTCACCCCGATTCAAGCAGATGTTCATGTACATGTCGGGCTACGAGGACGAAGCGAAGTTCGACGAGGAGGTCGCGAAGCCGATGACGGTGCGCGGCTATCTCGGCAAGATTTCGTGCCCGACGCTGCTCGTCACGGGGGAGTTCGATCCGCTGTGTCCGCTCGAAGATGCGGTCGAGGCCTTCGACGATCTGAAGGTCCCGAAGGAAATGTGGGTGATGGAGAACCAGTACCACCCGTTGTGGGGCATACCCAACCTGGGCGGAATGGACTGCCACGATTACGTCTTCGACTGGCTGCAGGCGCTATTCAGCGGCAAGCGCACCCCGACCAAGCGCGGACGCATTGCGTATATCCGGGAGAACGGGGACGGACCGTGGGGCGACTGCGAGTGGCAGCCGCCGATCAAGGCCGGGCAGGCTTATTTCTAGTCGCCTAGCGAGCGCGGATCGGGTTCCTGCGCTCGCTTCGCCAGGCGTCTCTCGCTTGCGGCCTCGACCTCACGGTTTTGCGCCGCGGCTTGCCGGCGTGCTGTCTGGTCGGCTCCGACTTTCGCGCTCATGGATTGCATAGGGGGCGGCGCGGGCGGCTCGGTGAAGAATCCCACCAGAGCGATCCCGGCGATGATCGCAAGCCCCACGGTGCATTTCGCCAGCGTGGTTGAGGGTTCCGCGGGCGTGTCGCTCCACTGCGCGGTCAGGTCTTTTCTTTCCCGGGGTGTCAGCATGGCGGCCTCGTTCGGATGCGCGATGACGAAAACGTCGAAAAGCGGCGGGGGATCGGCGTCTACGCGTTCGTACGCTCGTGTTCCGCGCCTGGTTGCCTGTATTGATTTCGAGAGTAACGTTCGCAACGGCCGCCCGCTCGGGAGCGGGCCCGTCGCTCACCGCTAAGTTGCTACCGGTTCTAACGTTACGCTCCACTGGTCCATACCTTGATCGAAGCGCGCGCGTTGCTGTAGTGGCCCGAAGGCTTATGACCAAAGGCTTACGCCTTTCGGGCGTGAGATGCGCGCTCAGTACACCCGCTGACGTGGCGCACTGATCATCATGAATAAACAGGAGAAGGAAACATGGCGCAGGGCAGCACACGCGCGAAGGCAGTTCAGCGCGCTGAAATCAACGTCACACGTCGCAACGTGCTGGCCTTTCTGGGTGCCGCCGGCGCGACGGCGGCGGTGTCGAGCAGACTCGGCTTCGCGCAATCGTCCAGGGCGCATCGCATCGACATTCATCACCATATCGTGTCGCCCGGTTATTCGGCGGCGCTGAAAGAGCGCGGCCAGCGGCACGCCCCGTGGAGCGTCGAAAGGTCGCTCGCTGAAATGGACAAGAGCGGGATTGCGACAGCCGTCACCTCCCTCATCCAGCCCGCGGTGTGGTTCGGCGACGTGCCGCTGGGCCGGCGCCTGGCGCGCGAAGCGAACGACTTTGCCGCCCGGCTATCGGGAGATCACCCCGGACGCTTCGGTACTTTCGCGACGATTCCCTATCCTGATACCGAAGGCAGCCTGACCGAAGTCGCCTACGCGCTCGACACGCTCAAAGCCGAAGGCTTCTGCCTCATGACGAGCTACGGCGGAAAATACCTCGGCGCCCCGGCGTTCTGGCCGGTCCTCGAGGAACTGAACCGGCGCTCGGCAGTCGTCTCCACCCATCCGCTCTCGCCGCAGTGCTGTGGAAGCGTGGTTCCCGAAATCTCGGTTGCCGCCATCGAATACGCGACCGACACCACGCGAACCATGGCGAGCCTGATCTTCAGCGGTGCGGCAGCGAAGTTTCCGGAGATACGCTGGATTTTCTCGCACAGCGGGGGCACGGCGCCGTTTCTGCTCAGCCGCTTCCTGGTGGAAGAGAAGACGATGAAAGACCGCGAGGCGAAGCTGCCCAAAGGCGTGATGCACGAGCTGCGGAAGTTCTATTACGACACGGCCCAGGGTAATCATCCGGGCGCACTCGCCGCGCTGCTGAAGCTCGCGCCGGTATCGCAGGTGCTCTACGGCACGGACTACCCGTTCCGCGACGGCGGCGAGGTGAACGCGGGACTGGCGGCATACGGCTTCAGCGCATCCGAGCTGCGCGCGATCGATCGGGACAATGCCCTGCGCCTGCTGCCGCGTCTGAAAGGGTGAATTCCCGATTCGACGACGCGACGACGAAGGCCGCTCGATAAACGCCAGGGTGGAGTAAGCTCGGATGCTCGGAATCCGCTCTCCAACACGAGGTGAACCATGAGCCAGACGACACCGGAAAGCCCTGCACTCAATGATCGACGCTTCAGCGACATGAGTGGCAGGGAAAAGCTCGTCTTCATGGCCAAGGCGGCGGTGTTCTTCATCTCCGGCGGATTCATCTACCCCACGATCTGGGTGGATTGAATTGGTCACGAGGTGACAAGGCGCTGAACGCCTGCTTCGGCGGAAGTTCATAACCGCCTCACCGCCTCACCGCCTCACCGCCTCACCGCATCACCGCATCACCGCATCACCAGGGCGCTGATTCTCGCATCCCAAACAGATGTCTCATCGCGCAAGTGATGAAATTATGAGCAAGGCCAAGGCATCCGCCACTAAGTTGCTGCCTTTCGATGCGGCACGCTACCTCACCGACGATGCGGCGGTTGCCGAGTACATGACGGCCGTACTAGAAACGGACGACCCCGATCTTCTTCTGCTCGCCCTTGGCGATGTGGCGCGCGCCCGCGGCATGGCGCAGGTGGCCAAAGACGCGGGCCTTGGACGGGAAAGTCTGTACAAGGCGCTTGCGCCTGGCGCGAAGCGCTTCGACACGGTACTAAAGGTTGCCCGCGCGCTCGGCGTTCGACTCTCGGCCCGTGTTATCTGAAGGCATGCACCGCTTCTGGCTGGGATCGCGGAATTCGGCGTTTCGGATCCCAGCGTCAGATTAAGCCGTGACCGCCACGCATCACCGCGTTGCCTGTGCCACCTGCGCGGTCGTGTCCCATCCGCCGCCGAGGGCTTTGTAAAGGCTCACCGCCGCCTGGAGACGGTTGAGCCGGATCTGGGCGAGCTGGTCCTGTGCGCTGAATAGCGTGCGCTGCGCGTCGAGTACGGTCAGCAGGTCGTCTGCGCCTTCCCGATAGCGGATTTCCGCGAGCCTGAGCGCTTCGCGCGCCTGGCCCTGAACCGCGGCCTGCACCGTTTCCTGCTGCGCCTGCCGGCTCGCCGCGACGAGCGCATTTTCCACGTCCGCGAACGCTGCAAGTATCGCTTTGCGATAGGCCTCTACCAATTCGCGCTCGCGCGATTCCGCGACCGATTTCTGGCCGCGCAGGCGTCCGCCGTCGAATATCGGCTGGAGCACCGACAGCGCGAGTCCGAGCGTGCTCGTCCCGCCGCTCACGACGCTCAACAGTGCCGCGCTGGCCGCGCCGGCGGAGCCCGTGAGGCTGATGCTGGGAAGCAATGCTGCGCGTGCGGCGGTGAGATCGGCATTGGCGGCCGTGAGCTGCGACTCCGAACTGGCCAGGTCAGGTCTGCGCGTGAGCAGATCGGCCGGCAACCCCGGATCGACCGCAGGCACGGCCAGGTCGGCGATGCCGGTCGCTTTCACCTCGAAGCCCTGGGGCACGCGGCCGGTCAGCACGCCGAGCGCGGCCAGCGTCTGGCGTTCCTGCTGCTCCAGCGGCAGCAGCGCAGCGCGTTGCGACAGCACGGTTGCTTCCTGCCGCGACAGGTCGAGCTGTGAATTGGCGCCATTGCGAACTCGCGCTGACACGAGGTCGCGCACGCGCTCGGCGATCGAAAGGTTGTCGCGGCCGATGGCGAGCCGGCTGCGCAGCGCACGTACCTGGAAATACCCTGTGGCCACGCCGGAGATGAGCGTCAGCCGGGCCGTGTCCCGATCGTAGACGCTCGCCTGCAGCGAGCTTTGCGCTGAGCGCACGCCTGCACCATTGCGCCCCCAGACGTCGATTTCGTAGCTCGCGCTCAACGTCGCGCTGCTTGCGTTGGCCGTCACGCTGCCGCGGTCGTCGCGGGTGCTGCGGGTTGACGTTCCCGCGCCGAGATTGAGGGACGGAAACAGCGAAGCGCCTGCGATGCGCACCTGCGCCTCCGCCTGCCGCACGCGCTCCGTCGCTATCGCGAGGTCCGGGCTGCCCGCGAGCGCCTCATCGACGAGCTGCTGCAGCTCCGCGGAGCCGAAGCTTCGCCACCAGTTGGCAGTCACCGAAGCGGCGCCCGCCTGGGCGGGTTCGTTCCACGCGCTCGGCGCAGCGACGTTGGGTACGAGAACGGGACTCGTAGTCGCGCAGCCGGTGAGGGCGAGGGCGATTGCGATGTAAATCGTTTTACGTGTGGCCATGGTCCATCCTCTTCTGACGAATCGTGCGCTCACTCGGAAGCCAGTGCGACGACCGGATCCAGCCTGGCCGCTTTGCGCGCCGGCATATAGCCGAAGATCAATCCGGTCGCGAATGCGCAGCCGAATGCGAGCGCCACCGGAAACACGGAGAATTTCACGGGCGTGCCGAGTGCCCCTATCAGTGCTGCTGCACCGAGCCCGCCTGCGACGCCGATGAGCCCACCGAGAGCCGATACCGCCATCGCTTCGGTCAGAAACTGCTGCATGATGTCGCGCATGCGCGCACCCGTCGCCATGCGAACGCCGATCTCACGGGTGCGCTCCGTGACATTCACCAGCATGATGTTCATCACGCCGATGCCGCCCACGAGCAGCGAGATCGCCGCAATTGAGCCGAGCAGTATCGTCAGGGTGTTCTGCGTCTCGGTCGCGGCCTCGAGCAGGGAGGCCATGTTGCGGATCTGGAAGTCGACGGTGCGGTGCCGCGCTGCCAGCAGGCGTGATACGGCGTCCTGCGTTTCGTCTATCCTCGACACATCCTCCACGGCGACGGTTATGTTGCGCAGGAAGCGCTGCCCGAAAAGGCGCAGCCCGCCGGTGGTGTACGGCACGAAGACCACGTCGTCCTGGTCCGAGCCGTTCGGCGATGCGCCGCGAGACCCCATCACGCCGATCACCTGGAACAGCACGTTGTTGAGCACGATGTGCTTGCCAATGGGGTCGGTGCCGTCCGGAAAGAGGTTGCTCACCACGGTCTCGCCCAGCACCACCACCGGCGCATAGCTGCGCACGTCGGCGCGCGAAAAGAACGTGCCGCGCGCGACCGGCCAGTTGCGCGCGATCGGAAACTCGGCGCTGGTTGAAGTCGTCGAGGTCTGGTAATCGATATTGCCCGCGCGCGCAGTCACGTTGCCGCCGAGCTCGGGCACCGCCGCGAGCACATTGGGCATGCTCGCGATCGCGTCGGCATCTTCCGGTGTCATCGTCGCCGTGCTGCCGCCGGCGCCGCGGCTCGAAGACAGGGGCCGCAACAGGAGCAGGTTGGTTCCCATGCCGCTGATGCGATCGACCACCGCCTGCTTCGCGCCGTCACCTACCGCGAGCATGGCGATGACCGAGCCCACACCGATGACGATGCCCAGTAGCGTGAGTGCGGTGCGAAAGAGATTGGCAGTGAGTGCCCTGCCGGCTGCTTTCACGGCTTCGACGAGACTGCCCAGCGTCGATCCGCCGTCGTCGGCGTGCATTTTCTGCGGCGCGGGCGCCGCGTGCGTCGAGCGCGGGCCGGGATCGCTCACAATCACGCCGTCGCGGATTTCGATGACGCGGTGGGCGTGGGCGGCGACTTCCGCAGAGTGCGTGATCACGATGACCGTGTGCCCTTCGCGCGAAAGCTGGTCCAGCAGCGCCAGCACCTCGACGCCGCTTTTGCTGTCGAGCGCGCCGGTCGGCTCGTCTGCGAGGATGATCTGTCCGCCGTTCATCAGCGCACGCGCGATGGACACGCGCTGCTGCTGCCCGCCCGAGAGCTGGTTCGGCCGGTGATCGAGACGCGCTTCGAGGCCGAGCGTGCAAAGCAGCGATTCGGCACGCTCGCGCCGCTCGCCGGGAGACATGCCGGCGTAGATCGCGGGAACTTCCACGTTCTGCGTGGCGCTCGCGCCCGCGATCAGGTTGTAGCTCTGGAAGACGAAGCCGAAAGCGACCCGGCGCAGCCGCGCGAGATCTTCGCGCCCGAAGCCGGATACGTCTTCGCCATTGAAGCGATACGCGCCCGACGTCGGACGGTCAAGACAGCCCAGGATGTTCATGAGCGTCGATTTTCCCGAGCCCGACTGCCCGACGATCGCGACGAATTCCCCAGGGTAGATGCGCACGTCAATGCCGTGCAGGACCTGAACCGCGAGGTCGCCATTGCGGTACATCTTGGTCACACCCTCGAGCGCGATGAGAGGGACGGCTTCGGAGATCGTTTCCGGGCTGTCCGCCGCGTTATCGCCCTGAGTCGGTTGCGACGACGCGCTTGAGCGGCCGTCAGCGGCAAGGCCGGATCGGGAAGAGTCCCGTCGGAGCTCAACGACGGGTTTCATAGGCGGGGCTGCATCCGGGGCGCGCCGCTGTTGCCTGCGCCGCCGCCTGCGTTGTTGCGTGACCCGGCGGCGGTCGCGGGTTTCGGCGTCGCCGCACCGGTCACGACCTCAACTCCAGGCTCGATGCCCGATACGATTTGCGCCGACACACGCGTCATCACGCCGGCGCGCACTTCACGCTCCTCGATCGTGCCGTCGGCCTTCATGACACGAACCATTGCGCGGCCGCTCGCGAAACGGGCGCGCGGGTCCATGGCGCTGTCGGCGCCCCGTCCTGCGCCTGCCGGACTCCCTGCGCCACCTTTGCCCGCGCCTTTGCCGGCAGCCCCCTGACCGCCCGCACCGGCGGCACGGCGGCGCTCGCCCGAGCCCACGGGGCGCAACGCCGTGATGGGCACCTGCACCGCGTCTTTCGCCTCGGCGGTGACGAAGAAGACCTGCGCGGTCATCTGCGTCATCAGCACCCGGTCCGGATTTTCGACGTCGAAGAGCGCGTTGTAGAGGATCACGTTGTTGACGGTGACCGGTGTGGGCTCGATTTGGCGCAGCTTGCCGTACCAGCGCTGGGTCTGGTTGCCGAGCGTAGTGAAGTACACCGGCATGCCGACTCTGAGCCTCGACACGTCGGCTTCGGAGACCTGCGACTGCACGGTCATCGTCGACAGGTCGGCGATGCGCAGTACGATCGGCGCCGACTGGTTCGCGTTCAGCGTCTGGCCCTGCTTGGCCGCCTGCGATACCACGGTGCCTGCCATCGGCGCGTAAATCTTCGTATAGCTCAGGCTCGCCTCGTCGCCGCGCAAAGTCGAGCGCGTCTGGTCGGCCTGCGCCTTGAGCACATCGATCTGGGCTTCCGCCGAGCGTAGCGCTGCGGCCGCGGTGTCGACTGCATCCTGCGTCGTCGCGTTCTCGCGCTGGAGGTTGGTCTGGCGCCGCGCCTGCTGTTCGGCGAGCGCGAGCTGCGCCTGCTTGTCTGCGAGCTGCGCTTCCTGGGTGCGTATCTGGGCGCGGTCGGCGTCGACGCGCGACAGGTAGACCGTGGGGTCGATCTCGGCGAGGAGCTGGCCCGATTTGACCGTCGAGCCGATCTCCACCAGCAGCTTCCTGAGCTGTCCGGAGACCTGGGTGCCGACGTCGACATAATCGCGAGGCTGGAGGATGCCGGTCGCAGTGACGGTATCTTCGAGGTCGCCGCGCATCGCCACAGCGGTGGCATAGCGTGCCGCACCGGTGGTGTCGCCGCTCCACGCCTGCCAGCCGTAATAGCCTCCGGCACCCAGGGCGAGCGCGATTGCGATCGCAATGGCGGTGCGCTTCGCCCGGCTGTGCCTGCGCTCTGCGGGCGCATCGGCTCGCGGCTTGCCTGCGACCTGAAGATGACTGTCGTCTATACGGTCCATGTTCGTTTCCGCTTCACTGGTATCCATGGCCTGCAGTGTGCTGGTCCAACGCGCACGCAATGTGGAAGAAATGAGGAAGTTGTGTAAGGGTTTTTCACTTGTCCACATTTCTTCCCACATTCCCGCCTATCCTTCAGTCATGGACATCGCCCGATTCGATAAACTGCACGTCAAGCTGTTCGTTGCGATCACCGGCGCCATCGCGCTCCTCACGCTCGCGGCGTATTTCGTCTTTACCGCGAGCTTCGAGCGCGGCTTCGTCCAGTACCTGAACCGTGCCGACGACGTGCGGCTCGAATCGATGATCGAGCGTCTGGCGCAAGGCTATGCACGCGAAGGCAACTGGTCGTGGATCGCGAACGATCGCGAGCGCTGGATCGACATGTCGCGCGACGCACTGGGGCTGCCGCGACCGACGGAGCAGCGAAGATCTGCGGCAAGCGTTCCGGCAGGCCTTCCGGCAGGCCTTCCGGCAAGCCCTCTGGAACAGCGGGCTTCCGATGCGACCGGCGGCACGCACGGGATCGCGGCACGGCGCGATACGCCGCTGACCATCGATCCGCGCCTGATGCTCTTCGACAGCGATCGCTCACAGCTCATCGGGAGGCCGGAGGCGGCGGCCAATGCCGTTTTCAAGCCCATCGTGGTGCGGGCAGCGACCGTCGGTTTTCTGGGCTACGTGCCGCGTCCGGACGTGATCGAATCCATCGAGCGCGTGTATCTGCAGCGCCAGCGCGTGGCATTCGGCGCGATCGCTATCGGCATGCTTGTCGCTGCGCTGCTGCTCGGCGCCGGGCTCGCGTACTGGCTGACCCGACGCATACGGCTGCTGGCGCGCGGCACCCACGCACTCATCGAGGGCGACTACGGCGTGCGGCTCGATGCGCCGGGACACGACGAGCTCAATCAGCTCGCACGCGACTTCAACACGCTCGCGGCTACGCTTGGCGCGACCCGCGAGGCGCGTCAGCAATGGGTGGCTGACATCGCGCACGAGTTGCGAACGCCGCTTTCGGTGCTGCGTGCCGAGATCGAGTCACTGCAGGATGGTGTGCGTCCGCTCGATCAGACGTCGATGGCTTCACTCGCCAACGAGACGGGGCGCCTCGCGCGGCTCGTCGAAGACCTGCACACGCTCTCGATGTCCGACGTGGGGGCGCTCAACTACCACAAAGAGCCGATTGCGCTCGCCGAAATCGTCAACGACGTGGTGGACGCCCAGCGCCGCGCCCTTCGCGATAAAAGCCTGCGAGTGGAAACCCATCTCGATGAGACCGTACTGGTGCTCGCGGACGAATCCCGGCTTGCACAGGTCTTTTCGAATCTCCTGCAGAACAATTTGCGCTATACCGACGCCGGAAGCCGGATCGTCGTCACCTCGCGTCGCGCGGGCGATCGCGCGGCGCTGACCTGGGAGGACACGGGCCCCGGCGTGACGGCCGACGATCTGCCGCGACTGACCCAGCGCCTGTTCCGTGTCGAAGCCTCCCGCAATCGTTCGAGCGGCGGGTCGGGCCTCGGACTTGCGATCGCAGCGGCTATAGTCGAAGGACATGGCGGGACGCTCGAAGCCCGAGCGAGCCCCCTTGGCGGGCTTGCAATCGACATCGACCTGCCGGCCTGCGCGGCCGCGGCGTGAGATCTGTGAGCGCGATCGCGTAAAACCCGGACCCTGGAATGAGCGTAACGAATGCCTGACCGCATACTGATCGTCGAAGACGAGGAGAAGCTCGCGGGCCTGCTGCGGGACTATCTCGCGCAGGAGGGTTACGACGTCGCGGTGCTGCACCGGGGCGACGAGGTCGAAGGCTGGGTGCGGGCTCACGGCACCGATCTCGTCCTGCTCGATCTCATGCTGCCGGGCAAGAGCGGGCTGGACGTGTGCAAGGCGCTGCGCGCTTCAGCCGACGTGTCGATCATCATCGTCACCGCCCGCGTCGATGAGATCGACCGATTGCTCGGCCTCGAGCTGGGCGCCGACGATTACATCTGCAAGCCTTTCAGCCCGCGCGAAGTGGTGGCGCGCGTGAAAGCGGTGTTGCGCCGCGTCAAGCGCGGCGGGATGGCGCACGAAGGCGGGCTCACGCTCGACGAAGCGGGCTACAAGGCGAGCCTGGCGGGCCGCGACCTCGCCCTGACCGCGGTCGAGTTCGAGCTGCTCAGGGTGCTCGTGGCGCAGCCGGGCCGCATCTACACCCGGGAGCAGTTGATGGATCTCATGTATCGCGATCAGCGCGTGGTATCCGATCGCACGGTCGACAGTCACGTGAAGAAGATCAGAAAGAAGATATCTGACGTTCTGCCTGACCGCGAGATCGTGCACTCGGTTTACGGCGTGGGATACAAATACGAATGGTAGGCGTCAGGGAGCCGAGCCGCCGGCCGGCCCTTAGCGGGCCCTGGGATTGCCGACAGAAACGCTTTGGAAGTGCTCAACACGCTCCGCGCGGCGGCACGGTGGGCGCGGGTGCTCAGTGTCGTTCGCGTGCCGCTTCGGTTTGCGGCATTGCCGCGGCAGACCGTGATGGCGGGAGGCTCGGCACCACGCGATTGCGTCCGCCTTCCTTTGCGCGATAGAGCGCGGCGTCGGCCCGTCCAAGGAGGGCGCCACTCGATTCCCCGTCGGTGCTGCACGCTACGCCGAAGCTTGCCGTTATCGGAAGGCGGTTGCCGGCGCTGACCGCAGGATTGGATTCAAGCGCGCGGCGGATGCGCTCCGCTGCGGCAAGCGCGCTGCTCAGCCCGGTTTCAGGCAACATCACGGCGAACTCTTCGCCACCGAGCCGCCCCAGCTCATCCTCGCTGCGCAGCTTCTGGCGCACGATGTTCGAAAAATGGCGCAGCGCCTCGTCGCCGGCCGCGTGGCCGTACTGGTCGTTCACCCGTTTGAAGAAATCGATATCGGCGCTGAGGACGCTGCAGGGGTGCCCGTAGCGATCGGCGCGCAGGATCTCGGCTTCGAGTCTCGCCTGGAAATGGCGTCGGTTGGCGCATCCGGTCAGGGCGTCGATCTTGGAGAGATGGTCGAGATGCTGATTGAGCGCCTGCAGGGACGCGTTGGCAGCCTCCATGCTGACGCGGTTCTGACGGACTCGCGCGAGGTAGGCATACGCGCCCAAAGCCAGGGCTATGAAGAGGATGCCCGAGGCCGCGAGCAGCATGAAGAGCACGGTGGTCTGCTCCCTGATTGCTTTCAGGTGCTCGATAGGGGCGACGATATGTACGGTAATCCCGTGATGCGGCAACTCGCTGAGGGCGGCGGCGTGGAGGTGAGGCGAACCCGACACGCGAACCATGTCTTGTAGCAGACGGTCGGGTTGAATATCGAGCGTTTCGAACTTCGTGCGCACGTATCGCGACATTCGCTGCTTGTCCGACAGCTGGTGAACGGCTGCGCCAGGCAAAGCACGCATTTCGAGGGTACGGTCGGCCGCGAGGATGATCACCCCATAATCGTCGGTGATGAACGCGTGGCGATGGTTGATGGCGCTTGCGATTCTCGTCAGATCGCTCTTGACCGCCACGGCGCCGACAAACGCCCCGTTGGCGGTTATTGGCGCCGAAAAAAACAGGCCGGGCACATTGGTCACGCGTCCGACCGCATACTGGCGGGCGCGACGACCTGAGCGCGCGGCGGCAAAATAGGTGCGGTCGGCATAGTTGGTGCCGATGAAGCTCGTCATTTCGCGATGGTTGCTGGACACCACGCAGTCGCCGTTCGCGTTCATGGCCCAGATGACGTCCACGTCCATGTCGGTGTTCGCGATGAGCAGCCGCTCGTTCGCTGTTTTCAGGTCGGGTCGCTGCGTCCACTCGGTTTTGCGGGCTTCAACCGTCCTGGCGGAGGCCTGCACTTGGGGGCCGAAGGCCGCGAGGACCTCCACGATTCTGCTGTCCGCAGCCATCACCGCGGCGAGGCCCTGAAGGCGGTTGAGCAGGCCATCCATGCTGACGTTGATCATGTACGCGGCTTCGCGCGCTTCACGCGTCTGCCTGTCCACGACTTCGGAAATTTGAGCCCGCGCCTGCCCCTCGACCAGATGCCACGCCAGTGCGCACCACAGCGCGGCAACGATTGCGGCCAGTGCGAGCGCACGCCGGCTCACGGATGGGAGCTTCTTGGTGCCCGATTCAGGATTGGGGGGGTGCGGGGACAAACCGTGGTTCCCAAGTGTTAAGTCGGCCCGGTTTACCGGGCGTGATGGCTGGCGGACGAATTCCCGGGTTGAGCCCGATACCACGAGGCGCTCGACGTTACCAAATGCAATGCGGACGAGCACAGGGATGTCTGCACAGTGTTTACGGCCGCTGTCGCCGAAACCGTAGGGGCTCGGCGGGCTCGCTCCGATACGCCTTCCCGCGGCTCGCTGCCCGGCACTGCCGTAACACTGGAGCGTTTAGTGTTTAATGTCGGGTGCCGACCGTATCCTCGGTGCTCGTATCAGCCGCGTGGCAGCGACGTTGGGGGGGCTCGTCATTTCGTGCGGGCCTGACGCGTTGAGCGGAGGTCGATGAGGTTTCTTCGGCAGGGTGTACGGTTCGTTTCAGTGTCTCATCCCCGAGTGAGTGCGTTGAGGATGTCATGCGAGTGCTGCTGGTTGAAGATGACCCGATGATCGGTGCCAGCGTGCAGAAAGGCTTGCGCCAGGACGGTTTTTCGGTCGATTGGGTGCGAGACGGGGGTGCGGCCGAGGCTGCGCTCGCCACGCACACCTACGACGGGGTTCTGCTGGACCTCGGATTGCCGAAGAAAAGCGGGGTGGAGGTCCTCAAGACGCTGCGCCGCAGCGGCAACGACGTGCCGGTGCTCATCGTCACCGCACGCGACGCTGTGGCCGACCGTATCGCCGGTCTCGACCATGGCGCGGACGATTACATCCTCAAGCCGTTCGACCTCGACGAGCTCGCGGCGCGCATACGTGCCGTCGTGCGGCGTCGCGCCGGCCGCGCCGATCCGGTGATCCGGGTCGGGGAGGTGACGCTCGAACCCGCTTCGCACCGGGTCACGCTGCGCGGGAAGGATGTCGCACTCTCGGCGCGTGAGCTCGCGCTGCTCGAGGCGCTCCTCGACCGGCGCGGCGCCATCCTTTCGCGCGGTCAGCTCGAAGAGCGCATATACGGCTGGGGCGAGGAGATCGAAAGCAATGCAGTCGAAGTTTACGTGCACGCCCTGCGCAAGAAGCTGGGCGCCGATTTCGTGAAAACCGTGCGCGGCGTCGGTTACGTCGTTCCGAACGAAAAATGAAATCGATACGCCGCCATATGCTCGCGGGGCTGCTCGCGTCGGTGCTGGTCGCCGGCGCGATAGCCGCAGCCGCCGTCTACTACCGGGCGCAGCAGGAGGCCGGAGACCTGCTCGACTACCAGCTGCGGCAGATGGCGCTGTCGCTGCGCGACCAGACCCTGCTTGCCCCCGGCATCCTGCAGGCGCCGCAATCGGACAACGAGTTCGACTTCGCCATCGACATCCGGGGCGATGACGGCTCGCGTCTGCGCTACTACAGGTCGCGGGTCGATTTGCCCGCCACCAGTCCGGAGGGCCATGCGACGGTCGTCACACCCGAAGGGTCCTGGCGCATGTATACCCTCAAGCAGTCCGGGTTTACCGTGCGCGTCGCTCAGCCCATGCATCTGCGAGACGATATTGCGGTGAACGCAGCATTGCGAACCATGACGCCGTTCCTGCTGCTACTGCCTCTGCTTTCGCTGATGGTGTGGGTGTTCGTCACGCGCGGGCTGCGGCCGCTAAAAACCGTCGCCGACGCGGTGAAGGCGCGCAGCGCGGCGTCACTGCAACCGCTCGACGTGCAGCACGTGCCTGAGGAAATCACGCCGGTGGTCTCCTCGCTCAACGACCTCCTCGCCCGCCTGATGCGCGCACTCGAGCTGCAGCGTGCTTTCGTCGCGGACGCAGCGCATGCGCTGCGCACGCCGCTCACCGCGCTGTATCTGCAGATTCAGCTGGCGGAGCGGGCCCGGGAACAGGACGAGCGCGCCGCCGCCTTCGCCACGCTCAAAGACGGCGTGAATCGCGCCACGCATCTGGTGGAGCAGCTGCTGACACTCGCGCGCCACGAGCCCGAAGCCGCGGATCGACCGATCACGCAGCGGCCGATCACGCAGGTCGATCTCGGCGAGCTCGCGAGTGAGGTGGTTGCCGGCCACGCCGCACTCGCCGAGGCCGCAGGGGTCGACCTGGACCTCATCCGTCGCGACCAAAAGCTCGTGGTCAGCGGCGAGCACGATGCGCTATCGACGCTGCTTTCGAACCTCGTCGAGAACGCGCTGCGCTATACCCCGCGCGCAGGCCGCGTCGACGTCTGCGCGATGCGCGACGGTGATCGCGCGGTAATCGACATCACCGACACCGGCCCGGGGATCGCGATCGAGAATCGGGAGCGCGTGTTCGACCGGTTCTATCGCGTCGGTGCAAGCGAAGTGCCGGGCAGCGGTCTGGGCCTTGCGATCGTTCGCAACATCGCCGAAAGACACGGCGCACAGGTGACGATGGGAGCCGGCCCCGGTGGCGTGGGGCTGGCGGTGCGGGTGGCGTTCCCGTAACGTCAAGTTGGCAATTCCGCCACAAAGTTTGTTAATGTTCGCCGTGTCATCAGTGCCGCATCGGGCTCGGCCATGCGCTTTTCGCGTCCTGTTTCTGCATGGCCTCGCAGCAAGCCCGGGCTCGGCCCATGAATCGTGCCGGGTTGGGCCCGGTTTTTTTTTGGTTATCGAACACGAGATCGTCATGCAGCGTTATCTGGTCGTTTCATTTATTGTCCTGGCCGCATTTATCCCGAGCGTATACGCCGCGCAGGCAGCCCCGGCGCCATCCGAACGCGACCTGCAAAGTTGGTGCAGCAGCGTGACCCGCGCCATCCCCCAGATCAAGTCTAAGACCTGCGTAGCGGCGTCACTGAAACCTGTTGCGGTCAAGTCGGTGAGCGGCCGTCAGATCATGCTGCGCGAAATCAAGCCGGCCCAGGAGCCCGTGGCGCGCGTGCTGCTCATAGGCGGCATGCATGGCGACGAGCTCACCGCGATATCCGTCGTCTTCCGCTGGCTCGATTTGCTGCGGCAGCAGGCCGATGACGCGCCGCCACTGCACTGGCGTGTGGTGCCTGTTTTGAATCCGGACGGCCTGCTCGCCAGACCGCCGACGCGAGTCAACGCGCGCGGGGTCGACCTGAACCGTAATCTGCCCACTCACAACTGGTCCAGTGAGGCCCCGCACCACTGGAAAGTATCTGCCCGGCGCGATCCACGTCGCTTTCCTGGAACGGCGCCTGCCTCCGAGCCCGAATCGCGCTGGCTGTTTGACGAAATCACACGCTTCAAGCCGGATGTGATCGTGTCGATACATGCGCCTTTCGACGTTCTCGATTTCGACGGCCCTGCGACCGGCGTGGAAGTGCCGCTACGATTCGGTCGCCTGCGCCTGAATCGCGTCGGCGTCTATCCCGGCTCGCTGGGCAATTTCGGCGGCCTGAAAGAAGGCATCCCGGTGGTCACGCTCGAATTGCCGCATGCGCTCAAGATGCCCACCGAAGCGGAGCTTGCGCACGTCTGGCGTGACATGCAGGCGTGGCTCAGGGTCAATCTGGTCGAGCGCAAGACGGTTTCTGCGAGTGCGCGCCCCGAGCGTGGCGTGGCGTCCTACGATCTGAGTCCGTGATCCGCATGTCGAATGTTGCCATGCTACTTTCCAGCTTTACCACCCATCAGGATCAACCAGGATCAACCATGAGCGACCCGAACGAATCCACCGGAACCGCAGATCCGCGCCGCTTCAAGCCCATCCCGATCGAGAGCCTCAGCGCCGAACAGCGTGAGCTTTACGACGCCATCCGCTCCGGGCCGCGCGCGAAGATCGCCAATTCGGGCGCTTCGAAACCGGGACCGCTGGGCGGGCCTTTCAATGTGTGGCTGCGCAGTCCGGCAATCGGCGACCTCGTGCAAAGGCTCGGCGAGGAAATCCGTTTTCGCAGCTCACTCCCTTCGAAGTTGAATGAATTGGCCATCCTGGTTACGGCACGCTTCTGGACCTCGCAATACGAATGGCACGCGCACTGCAAGCTCGCGCTCGAGGCCGGGCTCGAGCCGGCTGTGGCGCAGGACATTGCGGAGGACCGCCGCCCGGCGAAGATGGATGCCGATGAGGCCATCATTTACGATGCTTCGCAGGAGCTGCACGAGAGGCAAGGCATGAGCGACGCCACCTACGCCCGCGTACTCGACCGCTTCGGCGAGCGCGGCGTGTTCGACCTGATCGCGGTCAACGGGTTTTATTCGCTGGTTTCGATGTGCCTGAACGTGGATCGTACGCCGTTGCCGGATGGCTTGCCGCTGCCACTCAAATAGCGCCCTTGCCGGTTGTCCTGCCGGAACCCACGGCCACGACCGGCCGAGGCCGGGCAGACTCATGTTCAGTCTGATTTTGCCGTTAATTCAGGAATCCTCTGTAACTTCCGACGAGGGTCTGAGCGACGACGATGTGCTGAAGGTCATCGAGCTGCTCGTCGAACAAAGCATATACGACGCGGTCGCCGCCGAGCCCCATGCGCCCGGTAAGCGCGACGCCCGTTAGGGTGCCTGCGCTGCGAGAGCGCACATCATTCGCACCGTCCCCCATCATCCGGACGCCACGGGTTGGTGAACGTGCTCAACGATTCGAGGAAGACGACGAGGTCGGTTTGCTCGCGCGGGGTCAGCTTCAGAGGCCTTGAGGGCTTGCCGTCCTTCGCGTGCAGACGCACCGGGTCGAGCGCGGAATAATGCTCGACGACTTCCCCCACGGTCTCGACGCGGCCGTCCCGGCCATAGGGCGCGGTGAGGACCAGATTGCGCAATGACGGCACTTTGAATTCGCCGTCGCTTCGTTTCTCGAGGGATGCGCGGCGAGTGTGCGCAGCGCTCGTCTCCGTCGGGTCGTCGTTGTAGGGACCCAGCAGATTGAATCGGCTTTGCAGCAGCTGCCGTATGCCATCGCGGCGGCCCGCGTCGGGTTTTCCAAGCGGCGCGAAGCGCGACAGGCCGGTGCTGAAAAATTCGCCATTGGTGAAGTTGGGGCCCGTATGGCAGGTGGTGCACGAGCCTTTGCCGATGAAGATCTTGAGGCCTCGCTGTGCGGCCTCCGAGTAGGTCCCGGCGGGCGGTGCCGCGTTCACGGCAAGCGCATCCCGGAAGGTATCGAAGGGCGTGCGCGGGCTGACCAGCGTCTCGACGAACGACGCCAGGGCTTTGCCGATGTTCACGAATATCACTTCGTCATCCGCGGGCGGCGGGGCGCCGAAAGTCTTCCTGTAGCGGCAGCTCAACTGGTCGTCGTTGCGCACGAGTTGAGCTACGTGCCGCGGCGTCGCGTCCAGCTCACGCGAATCGAGCATCGGACGCAAATTCTGGGACCACAGGCTGTCGGAGGCGCCATCCCAGCCGTACCAGCGCGCGGTGCGCAGATTCACCAGGGTCGGCGTGTTGCGATCCAGCTCGGCCATGCCGATGCCGCGGCGCAGGTTGTCGGTCCAGTTGCGCTCCGGCACGTGGCAGGTCGCGCACGACACCTCACCTTTACCGGAAAGCCGCTGGTCGAAGAACAGGCGCGTGCCGAACTCGACCGCTTCGGGCTTCTCCGAGACGCGGTTGGTGGGATCCCGGGGTGCGGGCGCCGGCCACGGTCCGTGGGACAGGATGATCCTGATCTCGGCGGCCGTAAAAACGGGTGTCGCGGATCGCTTCTCGTCCGCTGCGCCGGCCCACGACAGCATCGCGTACGCTGCGCTCAGCGCGGCGCAGGCGATACGTGATGCCGTTCGCTTGGGCCGGGCGCTATCGGAAATCATGATCGGCATCCCCACGGTTGTAGATAAACAGCCGGCCCAGAGTAACATTCGGGACCGTACTTTTCCTCTCGATACCGTCTCAACAGGACTCACGAGTGACACCGACCCGGTTATGCCTATGTCTTCCCTCGATGGCGCACAGGCGCATCGCCACGGCTGCGGCTCGCTTCGGCCTTCCGCTCTGCCTCGGTGCGGCAGTCGCGATCAGCCCGGCGCCTGCAGCGATCG
>JBKJKJ010000054.1:0-22100 GCA_046597455.1 Burkholderiales bacterium | reverse complement strand
CCGCCGCATTGAAAAATTAGTTGCGCTGCCGCGTGCGAAGCTGGTGCGCGGCGCGGTTGTCGACGAGTTGAAAGCCATCGGCCCATCCGCAGCGCACCGGGCATGACGGCGCCAGCGCACGCTGCCGCCGCCGGCACCGCCGGCCCGGGCATGAGCGTGTTCGAGCGGTATCTGACGGTGTGGGTGTTCCTGTGCATCGTTATCGGTATCGCGCTCGGGCAGGCGTCGCCTGAGCTGTTCCAGCGTGTCGGGCGCATGGAGATCGCGCATGTGAACATCCCGGTCGGCGTGCTGATCTGGATCATGATCATTCCGATGCTCATGAAGATCGACTTCAGCGCGCTGCATCAGGTCAGGTCACACTGGAAAGGCATCGGCGTCACGCTGTTCGTGAACTGGGCGGTGAAACCGTTTTCGATGGCGCTGCTCGCATGGATTTTCATTCGCGGCGTGTTTGCCCCATACCTGCCTGAAGCCCAGCTCGACAGTTACATCGCCGGGCTCATCCTGCTCGCCGCTGCGCCGTGCACCGCGATGGTGTTCGTCTGGAGCAAGCTCACGAACGGCGACGCCTATTTCACGCTCACGCAGGTTGCGCTCAACGACGTGGTGATGGTCTTCGCGTTCGCGCCTATCGTCGCACTGCTACTCGGTATTTCATCGATCACGGTTCCGTGGGGTACGCTGCTCACCTCAGTGGTCCTTTACATCGTGATCCCGGTCATTCTCGCTCAGCTCCTGCGCGCGGCTTTGCTGAGACGACGACACGGCGTGTTCGACGAGGCGATGCGCCGGATCGGGCCGGCGTCGATCACCGCGCTGCTCGTCACGATCGCGCTGCTGTTCGCGTTTCAGGGGGAAGCGATCATCGCGCAGCCGCTGGTTATTGCGATCCTCGCCGTGCCGATCCTCATTCAGGTCTTCTTCAATTCCTCGCTGGCATACTGGCTCAACAGGCAAGTGGGGGAGAAGCACAGCGTCGCGTGCCCGTCCGCGCTGATCGGCGCGTCGAATTTTTTCGAGCTTGCGGTGGCTGTTGCCATCAGCCTGTTCGGCTTCGAATCGGGCGCTGCGCTCGCGACGGTGGTCGGGGTCCTCGTCGAAGTGCCGGTGATGCTGCTCGTGGTGCGGGTCGTGAACAACACGCGCGGCTGGTACCAGGCGGCCTGAGCTTTGCCGACGGTCGGCCGCGCGCGTGCCGACAGAAACGGCACGACCGGATGTGCCGCGCTTGCAGGCGATCCCTCTGCGGAGACGCGTGCGCCACGCAGCGACTGACCGGCGGTAAATCGTGCGGACTGTCCAAGCGTCACCCCATGTAATGTTCCTGTCACATGCGAACCCTATACTGGCGCCTGGATCGAAACGACATGGGACATGCAATGAGATTGAGCTATCTGAAACAGACACTTAGCGCTGTCGCGCTGGCTGTGGCGCCGTTGCTCGCGCAAGCGGCAGACTTCACCGGCGCCGGCGCGTCATTCCCCGCCCCGGTCTACGCGAAATGGGCCGAGGCGTATCAGAAAGCAACCGGCAACCGTATCAATTACCAGTCCATTGGTTCCTCGGGCGGCATTCGCCAGATCAAGGCCAGGACCGTCGACTTCGGCGCATCGGATGCGCCGCTGAAGCCTGAAGACCTCGCCAGGGATGGGCTCGTGCAATTTCCGACGGTGATCGGCGGCGTCGTACCGGTGGTGAATATCCCGGGCGTGAAGCCCGGTCAGCTCAAGCTCAACGGCCCGGTCCTCGGTGACATCTACCTGGGCAAGATCAAGAAGTGGAACGACAAGGCGATCGCCGACCTGAATCCCGGGTTGCAATTGCCCGGCCAGGACATCGGGGTCGTGCGCCGCGCAGACGGCTCGGGCACGACGTTCATCTTCACGAACTACCTGTCCAAGGTCAATGCGGACTGGAAGCAGAAAATAGGCGAAGGCCAGTCGGTGCAGTGGCCCGTCGGACTCGGCGGCAAGGGGAACGAAGGGGTGGCCGCATTCGTGCAGCGCCTTCCCGGCTCGATCGGCTACGTGGAATACGTTTATGCCAAGCAGAACAAGCTGGCGCATGCGCTTCTGCAGAACGCAGCCGGCGCCTTCGTGGAGCCCGATGACCGGACTTTCAAAGCGGCGGCAGCGGGTGCCGAGTGGAGCAAGGCCGCGTTTTACGAAATCCTCACCAACCAGGCGGGCAAGGAGAGCTGGCCGATCACCGGTGCCACTTTCATCCTGGTTCCCAGATCCCCCGAGAAACCCGAGCGCGTGGCCGAAGTGCTGAAGTTCTTCAGCTGGGCATACGAGAACGGCGACAAGCTGGCGCTCGATCTCGATTACGTGCCCATGCCGGACAACGTGGTCAAGCTCGTGCGCACCTCGTGGGCGTCGAACATCAAGGACGGTTCCGGTAAAGCGCTCTGGGCAGCCCGGTAACGCACTCGCAGTACACCCAAAGCGCCCGGTGCCGGTGCGACACACCGGCACCGCCCACCGTCCACGTGTGGGCGGAAAAAGAGATAACATGTTTACGAGCGTTTTCCACCCCGCAGTCACATTGAAATCCGAGTCCATACCCGAACGATCATCCGGTCGCCGCCTGGCGCGCAAAGGCAGTGGTGTCGGCGACGCGGTGTTTTTCAATCTCACCCGCCTGTTCGCGATTCTGACGCTGCTGATCCTGGTCGGGATCATCGCTTCCCTGATCATCTCGTCGTGGCCGGCTTTGCAAAAGTTCGGCCTGAGCTTTCTGTGGCGCACCGAATGGAATCCACCCGCAGAGCAGTTCGGCGCGCTGGTTCCGATTTACGGCACGATCGTGACCTCGGTCATCGCGCTGGTCATCGCCGTACCGGTGAGCTTCGGGATTGCCATTTTTCTCACCGAGCTCTCACCGCGCTGGCTGCGGCGCCCTCTGGGCACGGCGATCGAGCTGCTCGCTGCGATTCCCAGCATTGTCTACGGCATGTGGGGCCTGCTCGTGTTTGCGCCGTTCTTCGGGCAGTACGTGCAGCCGGCGCTCGCCGCAACGCTCGGCAACGTGCCTTTGTTCGGTGCGCTTTTTCGCGGACCGCCCCTGGGCATCGGTCTGCTCACCGCGGGAATCATTCTGGCAATCATGATCATTCCCTTTATAGCGGCAGTCATGCGCGACGTGTTCGCGGTCACGCCTCCCCTGCTGAAGGAATCGGCTTACGCGCTCGGCGCGACGACGTGGGAAGTCGTGCGCAAAGTCGTCCTGTCCTATACCAGAGTCGGTGTGGTCGGCGGCATCATGCTCGGCCTGGGCCGCGCGCTGGGCGAGACGATGGCCGTGACGTTCGTGATCGGCAACACGAACTTCCTCAGCAATGTGTCGCTTTTCACGCCGGGAAACAGCATCACTTCCGCGCTCGCCAACGAGTTTCAGGAAGCCGATCCGGGCCTGCATTCCGCTGCGCTCATCGAACTCGGCCTGATCCTGTTCGTCATCACTTTCTTCGTCCTCGCGGCATCGAAGCTGCTTCTGAGCCGCCTTTCGCGCCGCGAAGGCACCCGCACGTGACAACCTGCGCATGACGCTGCACGCCCGCCGCAAGCTGGTCAACGCCATTGCGCTCACGCTCTCGCTCGGTGCAATGGCATTCGGTCTTTTCTGGCTGCTCTGGATTCTCTTAGAGGTCGTACGGCTCGGCTTCGGCGGTCTTACGCTGGCGCTTTTTACCAAAATGACCCCGCCCCCCGGCAGCGAAGGGGGCCTGCTCAACGCGATCGTCGGCAGCCTCATCATGGTCGGCGCAGCCGGCACGATCGGCACGCCCATCGGGATGATGGCCGGCATCTACCTTGCCGAATACGGCCAGCGCGGCTGGCTCGGATCCGCCACGCGATTCATCAACGATATCCTGCTTTCCGCGCCCTCGATCGTGATCGGCCTTTTCGTCTATGCGGTGGTGGTGGCGCGCATGAAATCCTTTTCAGGGCTCGCCGGCATTCTGGCCCTCGCGCTCATCGTCATTCCAGTCGTGGTGCGAACCACCGAGAACATGCTCGTACTCGTGCCCAACAGCCTGCGTGAGGCTGCATTCGCGCTGGGCGCGCAGAAGTGGAAGGTGATTCTGTATGTGACGGCGCGCGCGGCGCGCGCCGGCATCGTGACAGGCGTGCTTCTTGCCATAGCGCGTATCGCAGGCGAAACCGCGCCGCTGCTTTTCACCGCGTTGTCGAATCAGTTCTGGAGCGTGGATATCAGCGAACCGATGGCGAATCTGCCTGTGACGATTTTCAAGTTCGCCATGAGCCCGTTCAGCGACTGGCAGCAGCTCGCATGGGCCGGCGTGCTGTTGATTACGCTGAGCGTGCTGCTGCTCAATATACTGGCGCGGGTGATGTTCAAGGAAGGCTTGAAGCAATGAGTGCTCCAGCATTCGCGATTCCGGAAAGAGGCCTGGACGCGGCCGTGGAAGAGGTTCAGATCTGCGCGCGCGATTTCAATTTCTACTACGGTAAGTTCCACGCGCTGAAGAACATCAACCTGGACGTCCACCGGAACCGGGTCACGGCGTTCATAGGGCCTTCCGGATGCGGCAAGTCGACGCTCCTGCGCGCTTTCAACCGCATGTACGAGTTGTATCCCGAGCAGCGCGCGCAAGGCGAGCTGCGCCTCGACGGGCGCAACATCCTCGATCGGGACGTCGATCTCATCGACCTGCGCGCGCGCGTGGGCATGGTGTTCCAGAAGCCGACGCCGTTTCCGATGTCGATTTACGACAACATCGCGTTCGGTGTCTCCATGCACGAGAAACTGAGCCGCAGCGCGATGGACGAACGGGTCGAGTGGGCGCTGCGCAAAGGCGCGCTGTGGGAGGAAGTGAAAGACAAACTCAAGCAGGGCGGCACGAGTCTTTCAGGCGGGCAGCAGCAGCGGTTGTGTATTGCGCGCTGCATTGCAGTAAAACCCGATGTGCTGCTGCTCGACGAGCCGACCTCTGCGCTAGACCCGATCTCCACTGCCCGGATCGAAGAGCTGATCATGGAGCTGAAGAGGGATTTCACGATCGTCATCGTGACACACAACATGCAGCAGGCCGCGAGGGTGTCGGACTATACTGCCTACATGTATCTCGGCGAGCTCATCGAAGTCGGCCGTACCGACCGTATTTTCATCAAACCCGAAAAGCGCGAGACGGAGGATTACATAACCGGCAGATTCGGATGAGCTCCCGGTTATGTAACGGCGTCGGCTGAAAATTCATGGACGCACCCAACGCAGCCGCTTCCCAGGCGCGACCTTCGGTGCCCGAGCTGCCCGCGCCAGCCGCAGGCGCCGGCAAGCCCGCCCGGTCCGGCGCGCAGCTCTATGTGAACCGGGAGCTCGGACAGCTCGCATTCACCCGCAGGGTCCTTGCGCAGGCCGAAAACCGGCGCTATCCGCTGCTCGAGCGCCTGAAGTTCCTGTGCATCGTCAGCAGCAATCTCGACGAGTTTTTCGAAATTCGCGTCGCCGGCTTGCATGCGGAGATCGAGGCGGGAACGCCGCCGGTCGGCCCTGACCGCATGCGCCCTGCAGCAGTTTTCGAGCAGGTCTCGGCGCAGGCGCATGCGCTCGTCGCGTCACAGTATCAGCTCCTCAACGGCGAGTTGATTCCGCAACTCGAAGCCGAAGGAATCCGTTTTTTGCGGCGCGGTGAATTCACGCCCGCTCAAGCCATATGGATCAAGGATTACTTCCTGCGGGAGGTCATGCCGGTCCTGACCCCGATCGGGCTCGATCCCGCGCATCCCTTCCCGCGCGTTCTGAACAAAAGCCTGAATTTCGCCGTGGAGCTTCAGGGCAAGGACGCTTTCGGGCGCAACTCCGGTACCGCCATCGTGCAGGCCCCGCGCGTGCTGCCGCGCGTGATCCGCCTCCCGCCGGACGTGGCCAGCACACCGTATGAATTCGTGTTTCTGTCCTCGATACTCCACGCCCACGTGTCCGAGCTTTTCTCCGGGATGCGCGTCGTGGACTGCTACCAGTTCCGGCTCACCCGCAACAGCGAGCTGTTTGTCGACGAGGAGGAGATCAAGGATTTGCGCGCAGCGCTGCGCGGCGGGCTCCCGCAGCGCCAGTTCGGCGACGAGGTGAGGCTCGAAGTGGCGGATAACTGCCCTCCCCATATCGTCGATTTTCTGCTCAACCAGTTCAGTCTGACCGAGCAAGACCTCTATCGGGTCGAAGGTCCGGTCAATCTCGTTCGCCTCATGAGCGTGCCCGACTGGGTGGATCGGCCGGATCTGAAGTTTCCGGTCTTCACCCCGGGGGTGTCGGCGTCGTGCAGCGCCGGGCAGGACATGTTCGAAGCCCTGCGGGCGGGCGACATCCTGTTGCATCACCCGTTCCAGTCGTTCAGCCCGGTTGTGGCCTTCCTGCAGCAGGCCGCCCGCGATCCCGGCGTGGTGGCCATCAAGCAGACGGTTTACCGCACCGGCGCGGAGTCGGAGCTGATGGACATCCTCATCGCGGCTGCGAAGAACGGCAAGGAAGTCACCGTGATCGTCGAATTGCTCGCGCGCTTCGACGAGGAAGCGAACATCACCTGGGCGCAGCGCCTGGAAGAAATCGGTGCGCACGTCGTCTACGGCGTCGTGGGCTACAAAACCCACGCGAAAATGCTGATGGTCGTGCGGCGCGAAGAGGGAGGGCTGCGGCGTTACGTGCACCTCTCGACGGGTAACTACCATGCACGAACGACCAAGCTCTACACCGACTTTGGCCTGCTCACGTCGAACGAGGAGATCTGCGCGGACGTCAACGATGTATTCGTCCAGCTGACGGGGCTCGGCAAGGCAAGCAAGCTGAAGCACCTGTGGCAGGCGCCCTTCAATCTGCACAAACAGGTTCTGCGGGCGATACAGGGCGAGATCGCGCACGCCCGGGCAGGTCGCGAGGCGCGCATCATCGCAAAGATGAACGCGCTCCTGGACCCGCAGGTGATCGCGGCGCTGTATGACGCGTCGAAGGCCGGCGTGCGCATCGATCTCATCGTGCGCGGGGTGTGCGCGCTGCGGCCGGGTATACCGGAGGTCTCGCGCAACATCCGCGTGCGCTCAGTCGTCGGGCGCTTCCTCGAGCACACGCGGGTCTTCTACTTCCTCAACGCGGGCGCGGAGGACGTCTATCTCTCGAGCGCCGACTGGATGCACCGGAATTTCTTCCGACGCGTGGAGGTGTGCTTTCCGGTGTTCGACCCGAAGCTAAAAAAGCGCGTGATCGCAGAAGGGCTGATGACGTATCTCGACGACAGCGTGCTCGCCTGGGAGATGACCGAAGATGGAACCTACCGCGTGGTGACGCCTGGCGAAGGCAAGCGCGTCGACGCACAGCGCGCACTGCTTTCGATGCACGCGGCTGCGCAGTCCGGGGGCGTCTGAGTCATGGACCTCGTATTATGGCGGCACGCCGAAGCGGAGGATGGCGGCGACGACGCCGCCCGGCGCCTCACCCGCAAAGGCCGCAAGCAGGCCGAGCGCATGGCGGCGTGGCTGGATGCAAGATTGCCCGGGGATGCCCGCGTGATCGTGAGTCCTGCGGTGCGTGCGCAGCAGACAGCGCAGGCGCTGTCGCGCGACGCAAAGACCAGCGGCCTGGTGAACACCGGTGCAAATCCGGCTGACGTGTTGATGGCGGCCGGCTGGCCAGACGGCGCAGGCACTGTCGTCATCGTCGGGCATCAGCCCACGCTGGGCGCGGCGGCTGCGCTGGCGCTGACCGGTAAAGCCGCGCCATGGCGGGTGCGGAAAGGCGCCGTGTGGTGGATTACGGCTGCGGCGGGTGATCATCCGTCGGTCGCAGCCGTAATGACGCCCGATCTGGTGTGAGAACCGACTTCATCACCGCCTCAGTACGTCACCGAGTCGTCGCCGCGTCATCCTCATCACCGCGTCGCTCCGCGAACAGCGCAAGCCCCGCGTCCGACGTGATTTCGAGGTCTTCCAGACCGGGAACGCGCAGCTCGAAACCGATTTTTTCCCACTCATCGCACTCTTCGCGCAACGCGGTGGCAGTGAGCGGATTGCGCGCGAGCCAGTCGGCGTCCAGCGTGAGCTTGAGCTTGTAACCTTGCGCTTTCGCCTGGATGAGCGGCAGCCGCAGATCAGCACGACCGCGATAGAAGAGCGCCGCCAGCCGCAGCGCGAGAACGCTGCGCCAGTCGACCGCCTGATCGATCAGCTCAAAAATCTTTTTCAGCGAGCGCCGGTGCGCGAGCACGAGCAATGAAAGCTGCTTTTGCTCGTTGCGGGAGAAACCGGGCATGTCGGCTTTCTCGAGGATGTAGGCGCTGTGCTTGTGATAACCGCTGTAGGCGACTGAAATGCCGATTTCGTGCAGCTTGGCCGCCCAGTCGATGTGAGTCGCGATCGTGTCGTCGGAATCGCCGTCCTGGGCAAACTGATTCCACAGGGACTGGGCCAGGGCGCCAACCCGGCGCGCCTGTGGGGCGTCGACATGGTAACGCTGCATGAACTGCGCGACGGTGACGTCGCGCATGTCGTGGTGGTGCACGCGGCCGAGCAGGTCGTAAAGGACGCCTTCGCGCATCGCGCCTTCGGCGGCAGTCATTTCATCGATACCGAGCTCCGACAGCACCGCGATCAGGATGGCGAGTCCGCCCGGCAGAACCGGCAGCCGGTCAGGGCGCACTTCGGCAAGCTCGAGATGCTCGATGTCGCCCGCTTTGATGAAGCTCGCGCGCAGCTTCTCGAGGCCCGCCAGCGTGATGGGCCCGCTGCCAAAGCCGTTGGCCTGGGCGATTTCGCCGAGCGCGCGCACCGTACCTGAAGAGCCGACCGCGTGCTTCCATTGCCTGCTGGAGAAATCTGCGACTATGGGCTGCAGCTCATTGCGCGCGGCGAGCTCGGCGCGCTTCATCGCCGATCGCGTGACTTTGCCGTCGGGGAAGTAGCGCAGGCTGTAGCTTACGCAGCCCATGTACAGGCTGGCGAGCCGCGACGCCTTGTAACCCGCGCCGATGATGAACTCCGTCGAACCGCCGCCGATGTCCACGACGAGCCGCTTTTCGCCCGAATGCGGGAGGCTGTGCTGAACCCCGAGGTAAATGAGGCGTGCTTCCTCGCGCCCGGCGATGATTTCGATGGGAAAGCCCAGCGCGGCTTGCGCGCGCTTGAGGAAAACGCCTGCGTTCTTGGCGACGCGCAATGTGTTCGTACCGACGGCGCGCACCGCGTGGCGATCGAATCCGCGCAGGCGCTCTCCGAAGCGCTGCAGGCAGGCGAGGGCGCGGTCCTGAGCGGCCTGGTCGAGCAGCTTGTCCTCTTGCAGACCGGCGCCCAGTCTCACGGGCTCACGCAGCCCGTCGAGTGGGTAGATCTGATCGCCCACGACCCGGGCGACCTGGCAGTGGAAGGAATTGCTTCCGAGGTCGATTGCCGCCAGCGTGGAGTACTCAGCCATGGGCCCGGTGAACCGACGCGACAGCGGGCTCTGACGATACGTGAATCATGTTGGCGCAGTATAGGCAAACGCCGGGCTGGAGGCTATCCATCCGGCCCGCCGAGTCGCGGGATCGCGCAAGGCGGTTGCCGGGGGAATCGTTACATCGAGTGGGTGCCGATTACGCCGTTGAGCGGTTTCACGGACGAGGCGAAAACCACTGTCACGAAAACGTCACGCATAGACAATAATATGCAGGATCCCAATAAAGGCGCGGACGCTGAAGCGTGGCAACCATATTGATCGTCGAGGACGAGCCGGACATCCAGGAGCTGATCGCATACAACGTCGAGAAGGCTGGGCACGAGGCGTTGCGCGCCGCGAGCGCGGAGCAGGCGCTCGAGGTGGTGCGCGAAGCGCTGCCGCACCTCATCCTGATCGACTGGATGCTGCCCGGAATGAGCGGAATCGAGCTTGCGCGCCGGTTGCGCCGCGATCGCCGCACCGAGGGCATTCCCCTGATCATGGTCACCGCCCGCGGCGCCGAGCAGGACAAGCTCGCGGCCCTGGAGACCGGGGCCGACGACTACATGACCAAGCCGTTCAGTCCGGCTGAGCTGAACGCGCGGATCAAGGCGGTGCTAAGGCGCCGCGCGCCGCAGGTGACCGACGATTCAGTGGAGGTCGAAGGCCTCAGGCTCGACCCGGTGAGTCACCGGGTGATGGCGAGCGACACCGTGCTCGTGCTCGGGCCGACCGAATTCAGGCTGCTGCACTTTTTCATGACTCACCCGGACCGCGTGTACTCGCGCACGCAGCTGCTCGACAACGTGTGGGGCGATCATGTGTTCGTCGAGGAGCGCACCGTCGATGTCCACATCAGGCGCCTGCGCAAAGCCCTCGAGACCAGCGCGCACGATCGCCTCATACAGACAGTGAGGAGCGCGGGCTACCGTTTCTCACCGCGTGCATAGCGGGGGCGGCCGGCGCGCTCGGACCCTCGCGCCGTTCGCCCGGTTCGCCCAGTTCATCGAGGCGCACGATAGCGGCGGTCAGCACGGCATGGACTTCGGACACCACCACGCCCGAGTTACAGGGGGCGTCACGCACGATGTGCAGGGCCTCGAGGCGTTCTGCAAGGTCCCGCGTATCGCAGACGGGGAGCTCGAGCACACGCGGCGGCACGCCGCAGGTGCGCTCGAAGTGACGCAGGGATTCCATGTAGGCGGTCACGAGGAAGTGGACCGCGTGTTGCGAGGGGGCGGTATCGATTGCATCGACGATCATCATGTGCGGAAGCTCCTTACCGTTGATTTCGGCAAAGCTTAGGCGATGCGTGTTACAGAAATACAAAGACTACGCAACGTATACGATGGAACGACGGCATTGTGGGAGGCAGAAGGTCATGGAAACGCAACAAAAGCGGCTGATAAAGGACCGGTGCGAATCGTGAGGCCCGGCATAAGGCTGAAGCTTTTCCTCGGCGCCCTCGTGGTGATCGGTATTTCGATCGCTGCGGCAGAGCTTTATTTGTCTCATGAGCTCGAAAACCAGCTGACCGGGCGCATTCGTGCCGACCTCATCATCCGCGCCGGGCTTATTGCACATCGCGTCGCGGGCGATATGGGACGTCTCGATGTTCCCGCGGCCGATGCGCTTGCCGGCGAACTGGCCTCGGTCGCGGGCGTGCGCGTGACGCTGGTCGGACCGGACGGTATCGTCGCGGGAGACTCCGACGTGGCGACCGCGCGCCTGCACAGGCTCGAGAACCATTCCCACAGGCCGGAAATCGTGCAGGCGCTCGCGCAGGGGCACGGCAGCAGTGTGCGCCACAGCATCACCCTCGGCGCGCGCCTGATGTATGCGGCGGTGCCGATCATGCGGCAGGGCACCATCGTCGGCGCTGCACGCGTGGCGTTGCCGCTCACCCAGGTCGACGAGGCCACGAGCCACATGCGCAAGACCCTCGGGGTGGCGGCCCTGCTGGCGCTCGCCGTCGCGGCCGTGGTTTCGTATTCCGCGGCCGGGCTGACCTCGCGCAGGCTGCTCGAGCTGACCGGGGCCGCACGAAAAATGGCCGCCGGAGATCTCGCAGCGCGCACTCGCGCGGGCGGCCGTGACGAGATTGCGGCACTCGGAACCGCGCTGGATCAACTCGCGGAAAGCCTCGCGCACAGCCTGGCCGAGTTGAGGGCGGAGCGTGACCTGCTCACCGGAATCCTCTCCAGCATGAACGAAGGTGTGCTCGTCGTCGGGGCTGACGGGCGCATCGTCCTGAGCAATCCCGCTTTGCGCGCCATGCTGTTCGTGCCGCAGGATGCCATCGGCAAATCGGTGCTGCAGGTCATCCGCAACGCCGATCTGAGCCGGGTGCTGGAGGCGGCGGCACGGGGCGAGCCGAGCGAGGCTGAGCTGGAGCTTTCGGGTCTGAGGCCACGGCGCGTGCTGGTGCGCAGTGTTGCGCTGCGGGACGCGCCGCGCGGGGTTCTCTCGGTTTTCGTCGATGTGACCGAGTTGCGCCGGCTCGAGTCGGTGCGGCGGGATTTCGTCGCGAACGCCTCGCACGAGCTTCGCAGCCCCCTTACGACCGTGCGGGCCGCGGCCGAAACCTTGCGCGGCGTCGAGAACGATGCCAAAGCGTCTGCGCGCTTCATCGATCTCATCGAGCGCAACGCAAACCGGCTCGCCAGCCTCATCGACGACCTGCTCGAGCTCTCGCGCATCGAGTCGCGGGAGCTCGAGCTCGAGCTCGAGCCCCTCGATCTGGGCGCGGTCGTCGACCGGGCGCTCGCCCAGCACGCGCATCGCGCGCAGGTGAAGCACATCACCCTGCGCCAGGAAATCAGCGGCTCACCCGGGGTGCGGGCCGATCGTCGCGCCCTGGATCATGTGCTCGGCAATCTCATCGACAATGCGCTCAAGTATTGTTCCGAGGGTGCTGCCGTGCGCATCGGCGCGGTGATCGACGCCGCCGCGGTGCGCGTGTCGGTCGGCGACACCCGCCCCGGAATATCCGCTGAGCACCTGGCCCGCGTGTTCGAACGCTTCTACCGGGTTGACGCCGGGCGCTCTCGCGAGCTCGGCGGCACCGGTCTGGGCCTGTCTATCGTCAAGCACCTGGTCGAAGCGATGGGTGGCGCCGTGAGCGTCGAGAGCCGCGTGGGCACCGGCTCGACTTTTTCCTTCACCTTGCAGCGCACATGATCCATGATGAAACGCCTGCTGAAAGTCGGGCCGCGCCAAAAGCTCTTCCGACAAGGACCGCCATGCCCACACTGACCGACCGCGAATACGACGGGGAACTCCACAAGCTTCACGATCAGCTTCTGCTGATGGGGGCCAGAGTAGAGGAAATGATCGCCAACAGCATGCGTGCGCTCACGGAACGTGACAGCGCGCTCGCGCGGCGCATGATCGAGTACGACCACCAGATCAACCGGCTGGAGGTCGAGATCGACGATCTGTGCCTGCGCATCCTCGCCAGGCGCCAGCCGGTCGCGTCCGACCTGAGGCTGATCACCACCGCGCTGAAGCTGGTGACCGACCTGGAACGCATCGGCGACGCCTGCGTCAACATCTGCGAGCGCGTCGTGGAGCTCAACATGGAACCGACGCTCAAGCCTTACGTCGATCTGCCGCGCATGGCCGAAACGGTGCAGGCGATGGTGCGCGACGCACTGGATGCGTTCGTCCAGGCCGATCCGGAACGCGCGCGAGAAGTCGTCGAGCGCGACCGTGTCGTCGACGCATACTACGGTCAGGTGTTCCGCGAGTTGCTCACTTACATGATGGAAGACCCGCGCAACATCTATCGCGCCGTGCGCGCGCAGGCGATTGCCAAGTACCTGGAGCGCATCGGCGACCACGCGACCAATCTCGCCGAAATGGTCATCTTCATGGTGGTGGGCAAGGACGTGCGGCACGTCGGCAGCATGGCCGCGATGAGCGAGCACCGCATGCCGCGCGGGATGCTGTTCCTCGGCGCGCAGAACACGGCCCGCAGCCAGATTGCCGAGGGCTGGGCGCGCCACCTGTTCCCCGCGGGGGTCAGCGTGTGGAGCGCGGGCGCCGGGCCTGCGGGCGTCACGGACCCGCTCGCGGTGCGCGTCATGCAGGAAGTCGGAATCGATATCTCGTCGCACCGGCCGAAACCCGTGGGCGACATCCCCCTCGGCGACATCGACACGGTCATCACCGTATGTGCCGAGGAAGTCTGCGCACTTCCGCCCGGCGGCCTCGTGCAGCATCACTGGGCGCTGGACGATCCCACCGCCGTGACCGGCAGCGTGGAAGACATGCTCGCCGCGTTTCGCGGCGCCCGCGACGACATCCGCCGTCGCCTCGAAGAGCTTCTCGAAAAGTCGCGCTAGGAGCCTGTCCCGACTGGTAAGTCCGTTCAGGCTGCTGGCGGCGTGTCGCGTCGCGCTCACGGAAAGCGGCGCCTTGGGACGCCTTCCGTTCGTTTACCCGTGCAGCAGCGTGAGGATGAACGCTACGCGGCCACGCGAAAGTTGATCATCATGCCGTGCGTCTCGTGCTCGAGGTTGTGACACTGCAGCATGTAAACCTGGTCGCCCGGGAAGGGATGCGAGAAGTCGATCAAAATTTTCAGCGTTTCGCCGGGCCAGAGCAGCACGCTGTCTTTCCATCCGAGCTCCGTCGCAGGCAGGCCGCGCGCATCGAATGCGAGACGCTGCAGGTGTGCGGGACTGTCTTTTCTTTCCAGCACGCGAAACTGGAAACCGTGAACGTGAATCGGATGCGGCATGGCCGGGTGAGGATTGCGGAATTCCCAGATCTCTGTCGCGCCGCGCTGCACCGAGAACGCGGTTTGCGTCATGCGGTAGCTGCCGCGATTGATGCGCCACTGCCCTTTGTATTGATCGAAGGTGAAAAGCCGCACCGGCGCGTCGGTCGCAGACGGCGGCTCGATGTGTGACAGCACCTGGGGCACGCTTGCGTCGCCCGCAGTGCGTTGCGCGACCCGCATGAGCATGAGCTCGAGCGGGGCGCCGTTCGGCGGCACCCCCTGAGGCTGGGTTCGATTGCTGTCCTGCGTTTGCGAGAACTGCATCGCATCGAATGGCAGACTGGAGAGCACGATCCGCTCGCCGACCGACGCCGTGCGCAGATCCAGCACGACGTCGGCGCGCTCGCTCGGCGACAGGAACAGCTCGCGCGCCGGGGCGGGGCGCTCGAGGAGTCCGCCGTCGGCGCCGATGACGTGAAACTCCAGCGCGTGCTCGCCGTGCATGAAAGCCAGGCGGTAGATCCGCGCGTTGGAACCGTTGACGAGGCGAAAACGATAAAGGCGGGTTTCGCAATCGAGAAAGGGCGAGGCCGTCAGATTCAGGAGCACGGTGTCGCCGCAGTAACCGTGGAAATGCTCCTGCGCGCCGGGCGAGTATTGCAGGGCGCCATCGGCGTCGAACCGCTTGTCCTGGATGAGCAAGGGAATGTCGGTGACGCCGAGCTTCACGTTGAGCGCGCGGGTGAGCGCCGTCTCCTCGTCGTCTTCGACGATGAATAATCCCGAGAGCCCGAGGTACGCCTGCCTCCCCGCGAGATGGTGCGGATGCGGGTGGTACCAGTAGGTTCCCGAGCGATTGGCGACGGTGAACTGGTAATCATAGGTTTCACCCGCCCCCACGGCGTAATGCGGGTGGCCGTCGTTGTTGGTGTCGTTCTTCAGCCCGTGCCAGTGCACGATGCTCGTCTCGTCGAGCGCATTCCAGTAGCGCACGCGCAGGTTCGATCCGGTCTGCACCCGGATGAGCGGGTTGATGAAGGTTCTGCCCTGGTAATCCAGAACGTACGCCAGCATCGTCGTCGGTTTTGCCGCGAGTATTGCGTGCTGAACCGGGCGTCCGACGAGCGTGAACGCGCCGCCCACATCGGCGATACCGTGCACTTCGTCGTCACCCGGAAGCTTCAGTGCGTTCGGGAAAAGCGGGTCGGCCGGCAGCGCGGGTGCGGGCGCCTGCTCCGGCATAGCGCCACGACGCCGCCAGAGTGCCCAACCGGCGCCGCCGGCGATCGCCGCGCCTGCGGCCGCGACGAGACGTCTGCGGGATTTGTTCAAGATTCGGTTAACGCCATTGGTCACGCATAACTAGCCGTGCGACCGGCCGATGTCAACCGGTAGAGCGCTGCATTTTCATGACAACCGCTCACGCGCCCGTGCGTTAGTCCGCCTGAATCCTGTTTACTCACCGAGCGCGCCGCGACCCGTTGCGCTCGAAAAATCTGGGGGATCCCGCAACATGCCCGGTCAAATGGAGCCGCCTGAAGCCTGGGTCCACCAGCTTGAAGCCAACGCGTATGGCGTGAGATTGCTCACGCTGCGTAAGGCTCTGGAGCTGGCGGCCGAAGGGTGTTGCGCGGGTTGGTACATCGCGCCGTATGCCGTGAAGTGGACGGTCGGGCGCAAGGCGAAAAGCGGCGAGCGATTTCACGTGATTGCGGATGGCGAACCGGTCCGCTTCGAGAGCATGGTCGAAGCGTTTCAATTCCTGGGCGGCATCCTGCGCGTCGCCGCCGCGCCCCGCGTGACACTGGACTTCCCGAAACTCGCGCGGGCTGCGAAGTGGGGCGAGCGCGCCGGAAGATCCAGTTTCGATCCGTCAGGGTGAACGCGGGCACGCCGCGGTATCGGCGCGTGACTTACGCGCCTTGCCGCGACTTTTCATCAACGCGTCCAGCCCCGCGAGCGCACGGGCCTGGAAGCCTCTGAGGGCGTCAGTCCATCAGGGCGAACGTCCACACCGAGCCGCCGCGCGGTACGTTCGCAAGCTGCGCGCCCATGCGCACGACGTTGACCCCACCAAGGCCGACCTGAACGCTCACATACTGTTTGCCTTTGTAGGTGTAGGTGATCGGCTGCGCATTGATGCCCGAGCTCGTCTGGAACTGCCACAGCGTTCTGCCGGTGTCCGCGTCGATGGCAAGGAATTCGCCGGTCTCCTTGCCGGTGAACAGGAGTCCGCCGGCGGTGGCGAGCATGGCGGAGTAATGCGGGATGTCCATGATCGGCGTGCGCCACTTTGCCTTTCCGGTCAGCGGGTCGACCGCGTCCATGTGGGCGATCGGCTCGACCGGCCGGTTCGGCACCGGGGAATTCTGGAAGCCGACGTAACGCTCGCCGACTTTGTATTCGACCGGCGCGAATTTCACGAGCCGTGAGTGATGCATCGTGTTCGCGTAGAGCAGACCGGTCTGCGGATTGAACGCAGCGTGCGCCCAGTTCTTCGCACCCCACTGGCCGGGCCAGAGCTCGATCTGCTCGCCGGCGCGCATTTTTTTGGCCACGTCGGATTCGACCGGGCGGCCGGTTTTCATGTCCACGTGGGTTGCCCAGTTGATCTTTTCATACGGCGCAGCCGAAAGGAGCTTGCCGTTGGTGCGATCGAGCACATACAGAAAGCCGCCCCGGCTCATGTGCATCGCGACCTTCCGCTTTTCGCCGTTTACGGGTAGATCCGCAAGTATCCACTCCCACGTCGCGTCGAGATCGAACATCTCGTTGGGCACGAGCTGGTAATGCCATGCGACTTCGCCGGTCTTCGGCTTGATCGCGAGCACCGATGCCGTGTAGAGGTTATCGCCTGGGCGGACTCGCGGATCCCATGGGGCGGCATTGCCGGTGCCCCAGTACACCAGATCGAGATCGGCATCGTAGGAGCCCGTCATCCAGGTCGAGCCGCCGCCACGCGACCACGACTCGTCCTTGGGCCATGTCTCGCTGCCCGGCTCGCCCGGTGCAGGCACGGTGTAACGCCGCCAGAGCTGTTTGCCGGTGGCGGGATCGTAGCCGTCTATGAAGCCGCGCACACCGAACTCGGCGCCGGATATCCCGGTCATGAGAACGCCGTTTGCGACCTGCGGGGCGCTCGTGATCGAGAAACCTTCCTTCCATTCGGCGACTTTGGTTTTCCAGACCTGTTTGCCCGTTTTTGCATCGAGCGCAACCAGATGCGCGTCAAGAGTGCCGCGGTAGATCTTGCCGTCGTAGATTGCGAGGCCTTTGTTCGACTGCCCGCAGCACACGATGCGCGGGGTGGCCGGATCGAAGGCGACCGGGGTGCGCCAGATCTGTTTTCCCGAACCGATATCGATGGCGACAGTGTGCTCGGCATTGCCGGCGTAAAGCACGCCGTTATGCACCAGCGGCTGGGCCTGCTCGCCGAGATTGCTGGCGAGCGATACGCTCCATACCGGCACCAGGCGCTTCACTGTGCGCCTGTCGATCTGCTTCAGCGGGCTGTAGCGATGCTGGTGATAGCCCATCCCGTAAGTGAGTACGTTATCGGTGTTGTTGCCCTCGTTGACCAGATCGGCCTGGGTTTGCGAATGCGCGAGCGTAGCGGCGAACAGCAGCGCTGCCGCGGTCAATGCGATCTTCTTCATCGAACTCCTCCCTGTGGCGCCACGCCGGCGGAGCATTCTGGATGACGTCTTGCGCGTGTGTGCTCCGGCTCGAGGCCCACGAATATTGCACCTGTAAGCGGCAGGAGAGCAAGGTGGATTCGAGGCGAGTCGTGGGTCCACGTTCAGCCGCGCCGCGCGCGCGAGTGATCGAAGCCGATGGCTCATGGATTGCCTCGAGCCCTGGCTCCTGATGCAGGCGAAACGCATCGCGACGCCATGCCGCAGCGCGCAGCGGGTTTCATGAATCCGATTGCCGCGTATCATGTGCGCCTCACGGCCGCGCGCCGACGGGTGCGTATCGCATCCAGTATGGCGAAAACGTGCGGCCGCGATCCGTCGCAGCACGCGCGAGAGACGCGCCTCGGCGCCGGTTTTTTTCAAGTCACCAACGAGAAGAATTTCATGCAGCTGGAAAAATTGCCGACCGGACCGCGCGTTCCGGACGAACTGTACGTCGTCATCGAGATTCCGGCCTTCGGGCCCGGGATCAAGTTCGAGTTTGAGAAAGCGTCCGGTGCACTGCTGGTCGACCGCTTCCTCGCCACGCCCATGCATTATCCATGTGACTACGGCTTCATTCCGCACACGCTGTCGCTCGACGGGGACCCGCTCGATGCGCTCGTTCTCACGCCGATCCCGCTCATTTCCGGCACCGTGATCGCGTGCCGGCCGATCGGCGTGCTGGAGACCGAGGACGACGCGGGCGGCGACGAGAAAATTCTGTGCGTTCCGCTATCGAGGATCACGCGGCAGTACGACCACGTCCACGAAATCGCCGACGTCCCGTCGATGCTCGTGCGCCAGATCGAGCACTTCTTCTCGCATTACAAGGACCTCGAAGAAGGCAAGTGGATGACGCTCAAAGGGTGGGGCGATTCGGCTCTCGCCAAGGGACGCATCATCGAGAGCGTGCAGCGTTTCGCGGCCAATCCGGACGGCCTCAATTTCTGACGCGCGCGCGATCGCGCATTTCCGCGAGTTGCTGAGGCTCGACCGAACGTTCTAGCACTTTAGACGTACTACGCCCTGCGGGCCTCGCCGGTAACCTCGGTCCGGAGCATGCAATCCAGAGCGTATCCATATGTATCGGGCCGGCCTTCCTGGGCGCATTTGTGGCGCGCCGTATTCGTTCTGGCCCTCGCGTCATCGGGGACGAGGGCGCTTTGCGCCGAGACGCTGCAGATCGGCGGGGAAGGGGCGACGTTCGGCGCGATAGCGCAGCTTCGCGACGCTTATCTTCGTGCCCATCCCGACGCGAAAATCACACTGTTTCCGACGGTCGGAACCGGCAGCGCGGTCAACGCGCTGCTCTCCGGCGCCCTCGACGTCTCAATCACCACCGCGGCGCTGACCGGCGACGAGCGCGCCCGTGTCGCGGCGTGGGAAATCGCCCGGGTTCCTTTCGTGTTCGTCGTTGCCGTTACGAGCCCGCTCGACGAAGTGGCGCTGAGTCACCTGTTGGAGATCTATCAGGGCAGGACGTCCACCTGGCCCGACGGCTCGCGAATCAGATTGATATTGCGCCCGTCGAGTGTGCCAGACACGATTTTCCTCAAGCGCATTTCACCCGAGTGGAAAAAAGCGCTGGAGGACCTGGAGGTGAAACGCGGCATGGTGGTCGTCGCGACCGCCCAGGAAGCTGCCGACCGAGTCGAGAAAACGCCGGGCGCACTGGCGACACTGACCGCGAGCCTCATCGTGACTGAAAAACGCGCGATCAAAGCGCTGCGGATCGACGGTGTTGCCCCGAGCGGCAAAACCGTCGCAGACGGCACCTATCGCTTCTACCACCCTGTCATCATCGCGACCCTTCCCGCCCCGACGTCGGCAGCGGAGACGTTTGCGGCATTCGTACGCTCGCCGGCAGGACGCGAAGTGCTGGTGCGATCCGGGCACGCTGTGCCGCAGCTAACGCAATAGCGGCATACGCCGGGTCAGGTGCTGGAAACGCCCGACGGCGCGAGGCCTTGCCAGGACGCCGACGATGATCGCGGTCGCGACAGCAAGCCCGACGGCGACTCGCGGATCGCGCAGGATCAGCAATGCCGGTTGCGATTGCCGAGGCGCGAGGGGCGTCGTCGACGCTGGCGCGCTCTGCGTAACCGGCGCCTCGGGTTCATGTGACGCACGTCGCTGAATCGTCAATCGCGGTGCGCCGGGGTCGTCGCGGGGAGGTACCCCGGCGGTAGCACGCGGTGTAATGCCATCACCATTCTGCCGGGAACTCGCGCCGACTGCTGCAGCGCGTGTTGCGCCCCGGTCGTTTGTTCGGTCCGCCCGGTCCGCTCGGTCCTTCTTGTTCGTTTCGTCCGTTTCGTCCGTGCGCGTCGGCACGTCCGGCGCGGGCTCCGGCGGCGCGCCGTCATTGCCGCCGGTACTGCGGCGCGAACCGTACATGTTGGCGTAGACCCATGTGAACTCCGCGCCGAAGAGAAAGATCTGTGACGAGTAGTAGACCCAGACCATGACCAGAACCAGGGAGCCTGCCGCGCCGTAGGCCGAGGCCATGTCGCTTTTACCCAGATAAAGTCCGATCAGGAATTTACCGAGCGTAAAGAGGAGCGATGTGACCCCGGCCCCGGTCCAGACGTCGCGCCAGCTCACGTGAGCACGCGGGATGACTTTGTAGATCATCGCGAAGACGAGCGTGAGCAATCCGAAGTTGATGGCGAGGTCGAGGATCTGCGCAAGGATTTCCCAGCCGCCGAACCAGGCGCCCCACCATTTGCCGAGTGTGGCGACGGCAGCGGAAGTGACGAGTGAAACTGTCAGCAGAAACGCGACGCCGAGAATGATGCTGAAGGACAGCATCCGGGTTCGCAGCAACGTCCACAGACCGGTGCTCTTGATTCGCGCCGGCACCCGCCAGATGCGATCGAGGTCGCTCTGGAGCTCGTTGAAAACGGTGGTTGCACCGATCAGCAGCCCGACGACGCTCACCGCCGCAGCCAATCCGCCGGTGGAGGGGTGACTCGCGGTGGTGAGCATTTCCTGGATTGCTTTGGCGCCTTGATCTCCCATGAGCGCCTGCAACTGGGCGAATATCACGCCTCGCACTGCTTCTGCGCCGAAAAAGAGGCCGGCCACCGAGATCACGATGATGAGCAGCGGTGCGATCGAAAACAGCGTGTAGTACGAAAGCGCTGCGCCCATGCTGGGCGCATAATCCTCCGTCCAGGAGGCGATGCTCTGTTTGGTCAGGGCCCACACGTCTTTGATTTTCATAGCGAACATTACCCGTCTGGGATGCCGTGGGTGTGCAAGCAGCATGCCGGGCGGGTGCGGCGTGGCAATCCCGTCCGACCTCAGTGTCGCCTGGCTTCGCCGGAGTAGATATAACCCATCGGCCGCGGCGCCTTTGCATATTCGCGACGGAGCGAGACGAATTCGAAACCCGCTTCCGTGATGAGCGCGTCGATGCGGCGGTCGAGGTTGCAGCCGCCTGCCACCTTGCGCCAGAGCGGATTGAGACGATGCTGCCAGCGCTCGACGCTAGCGTCCGGCGCGAGCCCGTGCTCGGCGAAGAGCAGCGTGGCCCCGGGTTTCAGGACACGCCTGAGCTCGTGCAGGGCCGCCAGAGGATCGGGGATCGTGCACAGGCTGAACGTGGTCACCGCGACATCCGCCGACGCGTCCGCAAGCGGGAGCGCTTCGGCACTGCGTGCGAGTAGCTCCACCGGAAAATTCGCGGCCGCGGTTTTTCTTCGAGTCATCGCGAGCAGCTCGACCGACGGATCGACGCCATAGAGATGATGGACCTCGCGACTGTAGAACGGCAGGTTCAACCCGGAGCCGATACCGATTTCGACCACATTGCCGCGCGCGTGTGGAACCACCTGGGCGCGATAACGCGCGACTTCGCTGTTACGCATCGCCAGGTCGAGCAGACGGGGGAGGATATGACGGTCGTAGAGGCCCACAGGGTCCTGTGCAGGGCGAGCTCGGCGCGGCGCGCCGGTCACCGCGCACGGTACGACATCGTCCCCAAAACAGCAAACACGCCAAAGTGCTTGATCACGGGGTCGGCTTTGTACAGACTGTGGCTACACACCGATAGAGCAGCAACCCGATAGGGCGAACCGCTATGACGCGACCCGATGGACCTTTCTCTCATCTCGACGAACCAGCGCTGCGTGCACTTGCGCCGCGCGGAACTGCGCGCGACTTTCGAAAGAATTCCATCGTCGTGAACGAAGGCGACGACACCAGCGCGCTGTACGTGACGCTGTCCGGCCGGCTCATAGCGTTCATCAGCGGCGAAGACGGAC
>JBKJKJ010000474.1:0-4084 GCA_046597455.1 Burkholderiales bacterium | reverse complement strand
CGCGCTCGTTCATCGCCGATTTTGATCCATCCGAGCGGCAGCTCACCGTGCATCACGCGACGCAGGCGCCGTTCATGATGCAGTGGATACTCGCTCATCACTTCGGACTCGACGAGTCCCGCGTGCGCATGGTGGTGCCTGACGTGGGCGGCGGTTTCGGCCTGAAGATACACACGTATGGCGACGAGCTCGCCACGGTCGCGGCCGCGATGCTTTTGGGCAGGCCGGTGAAATTCATCGCGGATCGGCTCGAAGCGTTCGTGTCCGATTTTCATGCGCGAGGGCATCGGGTGAGGGCGCGCATGGCGGTATCGCAAAGCGGCGACATCCTGGCTTTCGAGGCGGACGACCTTTATGGCGTCGGGCCGTATTCGGGCTATCCGCGAGGCAGTGCGGGCGAAGGCGTGCAGGTGGCGAACCTCATCGGCGGCCCCTATAAGCAGCGCGCCCATCGCGTCAGGAGCCGCGCGGTGTTCACCAACAAGGGGATGTGTGGCCCGTATCGCGCCGTGGGCCACCCGATCGCGTGCATGGCGACCGAGGTGCTCGTCGATCTGGCCGCGCAGCGCACCGGCATCGATCCGGTCGAATTCAGGCGCCGCAACTATATTGCTGCCGACGCTTATCCTTACACATTGCCTTCAGGCGTGGTTTTCGAAGTGCTGTCGCAGCACGAAGCGCTCGATACGCTGGTCGCGATGATGAATTACAGCGCCCTTCGCGCCGAACAGGCGGCGCTGCGCGCGCGCGGTGTCTATCGTGGTATCGGACTTGCGAGTTTCGTCGAAAGCACGAACTCGTCTTCGGCCAATTACGGCGCAGGCGGTGCACCGATCTCGTCGATCGACGGCTGCACCATGAAGCTCACTGCGGCCGGAGGCATCACGGTGGTCTCGAGCACCAACGAGATCGGGCAGGGCGCACAAGCGGTGATCGCGCAGGTCGCTGCGACGCAACTCAGCGTGAACATCGAGCGCGTGAAAGTGGTGCTCGGCGATACCGATGCGACGCCGCACGGCGGCGGCAATACCGGCTCGCGGGGCGCGGGAATCGCCGGCGAAGCCGCTTTCCAGGCGGGCAAGGCATTGCGCGCGAACATCCTGAGTTTCGTTGCGCGTCTCACCGAATCGGAAGCTTCGCTGCTCGACCTGCGCGACGGCCACGTCGTGGAGCGCGCCGGCGGCAAGTCGGTGATGACGCTGGAAACGGTGGCGCGCACCGCGTATTTCCAGGCCGAGCGCGTGCGCGATTTCCAGCCCGAATTGACCGTGACGCGCAGCTACGCGCAGAAATCCTACGCGGGCATTTTCACCAACGGCATCCAGGCGAGCTACGTCGAAGTCGATGTGGACACCGGTTTCGTGAAGCTGCTCGGGCACTGGGTGGTCGACGACTGCGGCATCGCGATCAACCCGCTTCTGGTCGACGAGCAGATCCGCGGCGCGGTCGTGCAGGGCATCGGCGCCGCGCTTTACGAGGAGTGCCTGTACAGCGCCGAAGGCCAGTTCCTCAACGGCAGCCTCATGGATTACCTCGTGCCGATGGCCGGCGACATGCCCGACATCGAAGTCGGCCACACCTGCACGCCGACTGCGACATCCGAGCTCGGCGCCAAAGGTGCGGGTGAAGCCGGCACCGCCGGCGCCGCGGCGGCGATCATGAATGCGGTGAACGATGCGCTGGCACCGCTGAACGCAAGCGTGCATGCGATCCCGATGACGCCGCAGCGCATACTTCAGGCGCTGGGCAAGGTCGAGTGATGCACACGGCGAGGCGTCGAAAGTGGCACGTATCGGGCGGCAGCCGGTGGGCATGCCCAACCTTCCGTCGAGCGCCCCGGGGCGTAAATTGGTCCCAGCCCCGGGACGAGCAATCCCATGGGCCGGACGCTGCAATCCGGCGCCCGGGTCACATATCAACGAGCGAGGAGAACCGCCATGTCAACCGTCGTGCGTGAAGTGCTTCGTCAACCGATTGCCGATCGCAGCGCCTGGAAAGGCTGCGATCTCGCGGGCAGCAGCGAATGGATCTACACCCTCCCGGAAGCGGCGATCGCCGACATCGACTTGCTGCTTGCGAAGCTGCGCGCTGCCCCTGTCCCGCTCACCGAAATCCGTCGCGAGCATTTTCCGCTGACATCGATCGCGCGTGAGCTCGCAGGCATCCTCGACGAGCTCGACAATGGGCGCGGCTTCGTGGTGGTGCGAGGGCTGCCTTTCGGCAAATACGACGATGACGACATCGCGCGCATTTTCTGGGGCATCGGGACGCACTTCGGCCGCCCGATATCGCAGAACGCCAGCGGTGACCTGCTCGGGCACGTGCGAGCCATCGAAGGCCTCAGGTACATGGACAAGAACGTCCGCGGTTATCAGACCAGCGCGGAGCTCTTCTTTCACAACGACAACTGCGACATCGTCGGTCTGCTGTGTTTCCGCAAGGCGAAGTCGGGTGGTGTCTCGCGGCTGGCAAGCGCCATGACGCTCTACAACGAGGTGCTCGCTGCGCATCCCGAGTATCTCGACGTGCTGGCCCGCGGCTTTCATTACGATCTGCGCGGCGAGGAAGTGCCGGGCGTTTCGCCCCTCACGCCGCATCGGGTTCCGCTCTACAGCTATTACGATGGTCGGCTCTCGTGCCGTTACGTCTACACCGCGATCGTTACCGCGGCGCGCAAGGCGGGGCTCACGTTTACCGAAATTGAAACACAGGCGATGGAATTCCTGAACGCGACCGCGGCCCGCGAGGACATCAGGCTGGAGATGGTGCTCGAGCCGGGCGACATGCAATTCTGCAACAACCACATGGTGCTGCATTCACGCACCGCGTATGAGGAGTGGCCCGAGTCCGGGCGCAAGCGCCACATGCTTCGCCTGTGGCTCAACAATCCCGACGGGCGCAAGCTTGCGCCGGAGTTCGCCGATCGTTACGGGCAGGGTGTCGGTATGGGTGTGCCGCCGGTGTCGGGAAAGACTCGCGCGGAGGTCGGCTGATGCGCAGTCATCATGAGGCCGCACGCACGCGTCCTCTTGTTGCGGCGCTTCTGTTCGCGGGAGCGGCGGCGTGGGCGGGCACCGCCCTCTCGGACACCTACCCAGTTCGTCCGGTGCGGCTCATCGCCCCTTTTCCGCCGGCAGGCCCGACAGACGTCCTGGCGCGCGCCGTCAGCACGAAGCTCACGGAATACTGGGGGCAGCAGGTTATCGTGGATAACCGGCCGGGCGCAGGCGGCAACATCGGCACGGAACTCGCCGCGCGCGCCGCGCCCGACGGCTACACGCTGGTGATGGGAACGATAGCCACGCACGCGATCAACGAAAGTCTTTATACGAACCTGTCGTACTCTGCGGCGAAAGATTTCGTTGCCGTCGCACTCGTGGCGCAGACACCGAGCCTCGTGGTACTGCATCCTTCGGTCACGGCGAAAACGTTTGGCGATTTCATCGCACTCGCCAAATCGAAACCGCGCGGGCTCAACTATGCGCATGCGGGGGTGGGTACCCTGGGCCAGCTCGCGATGGAGCTTCTGACGATGCAGGCGGGGATCGAAGTCACACAGGTTCCGTACAAGGGCACGGGGCCGGCGCTGATCGACACGATCAGCGGGCAGACGGAATTCATGATTTCGAGCGCGCTGACTGCAGCGCCTCACGTGCGCAGCGGCAGGCTGCGCGCGATCGCCATCACCAGTGCGAAGCGGTCTGCGGCGTGGCCCGACATGCCGACGATTGCGGAATCCGGTTACCCAAATTACCTGGCCGTCGGCTGGGCCGGTGTTTTCGCCCCGGCGCGGATACCGCGGTCGCTGCCTGCGCGCATTAACGCGGACATCAATCGTGCACTCGCGTCCCCCGAGACACGGGAACGCCTGCTCGCATCGGGTTCGGAGCCCGCGTCGCTGACCGACCAGGCCTTCGGCGCGTTTGTCCGGGCCGAAGCGGTCAAATGGGCGAAGGTGGTTCGCGAAGCGAAAATCAAGGCGGACTGACGCTCCTCGAGCGAGGTGGGTTACGATCGATGTCGGCCAGAGGGATGCTTCCGCCGATTCAGAGTTATGCAGCGGTCAGAATCGGCTCACAGCGAG
>JBKJKJ010000392.1:0-27121 GCA_046597455.1 Burkholderiales bacterium | reverse complement strand
CGGGCACTGATCGACGCTGCGGGCTTACCGGCCTTGAGTTGCGAACGCCTCAAAGAAGGCCCGTCATCATAATCTTCGGCATACTGACGGTCAATGGAAACCATCTCGCAAATCCGTTGTCCGAGTTCCCTTGCTACCCCTCCTAAATTCTGCTATTAAAGCGCTCTTTTAACGAACCGGGACCGTGACCCAATGCCCTCCGAACTGCATAAAGCCGTACCCCCTTACAAGCCGAAGGGGAAAGAGGAATACATGAACGCGAGGCAGCTCGCGCACTTCCGCCAGATGCTCGAAACCATGAAGCGCGAGCTTTCGCAGGACATCGACCGCACCGTCCATACGATGCAGGACGAGGCGACCATTTTTGCGGACCCCAACGACCGCGCCAGCCAGGAATCCGACATGTCGCTGGAGCTGCGCAACCGGGATCGCGAGCGCAAGCTCATCAAGAAGATCGACGAGACGATCATGCACATCGACGCGGGCGAATACGGCTACTGCGACTCGTGCGGCGTCGAGATCGGCTTAAAACGCCTGGAAGTGCGCCCGACGGCCACGCTGTGCATCGACTGCAAGACGCTCGACGAGATGAGAGAGCGCCAGGTCGCTAAATAGCCGGCGGGCCGTGGAGGGTACTCGCTGGCAGGCACCGGGCTTTCACAGCCGGCAATAAAAAAGGGCAGCCGCGGCTGCCCTTTTCACGTCATACCCGGTTTACTGAACGGGCTGTGGCTGCGCTTGCGGCTGCTGTGCGTCCTGCGCCGCGGCTTTCATCGACAGGCGAAGCCGGCCTTTGTCGTCCGCTTCCAGCACTTTCACACGGACCTGCTGGCCTTCCTTCAGATGATCGGAAACGGCGTTGACCCGCTCGTTGGCGATCTGCGAGATGTGCAGCAGGCCGTCACGTCCGGGAAGCACGCTCACGATGGCGCCGAAGTCGAGCAGCTTGAGTACCGTGCCGTCGTAGATTTTGCCGACTTCGACATCAGCGGTCAGCTCCTCGATACGCTTGCGGGCCGCCTCTCCACCTTCTGATGACACGCACGCGATGGTGACCGTGCCGTCGTCCTGAATGTCGATGGTCGTGCCGGTCTCTTCGGTGAGCGCGCGGATGACTGCACCGCCCTTGCCGATCACGTCGCGAATCTTCTCGGGCTTGATCTTGATCGTAATCATGCGCGGCGCGTAGGCGGAAAGCTCGGTGCGCGGATGATCGACCGCCGCTTTCATTTTTTCGAGGATATGCATGCGGCCTTCCTGCGCCTGGATGAGCGCAGCGTGCATGATCTCCTTCGTGATGCCCTGGATCTTGATGTCCATCTGCAGCGCCGTGACGCCGCGGTCGGTGCCGGCCACTTTGAAGTCCATGTCGCCCAGGTGATCTTCGTCGCCCAGGATGTCGGTCAGCACGGCAAAGCGGTTACCTTCTTTGATCAGACCCATCGCGATGCCCGCAACGTGGCCTTTCATCGGAACGCCGGCGTCCATCAGTGCGAGCGACCCGCCGCACACTGAAGCCATCGAGCTCGATCCATTCGACTCGGTGATTTCCGAGACCACGCGCAGCGAATACGCGAATTCCTCGGGCGTGGGCAGCACGGCGAGCAAAGCACGCTTGGCGAGCCTGCCGTGTCCGATCTCGCGACGCTTGGGCGTGCCCACGCGGCCGGTTTCACCGGTCGAGTACGGCGGGAAGTTGTAATGCAGCATGAAACGCTCACGATACTCGCCCTGAAGCGCATCGATGATCTGCTCGTCGCGCGAGGTGCCGAGGGTCGCAGCCACCATCGCCTGCGTTTCACCGCGCGTGAACAGTGCGGTGCCGTGCGCACGCGGAAGCACACCGGTGCGTATCGAGATCGGGCGCACCGTGCGGGTGTCGCGACCATCGATTCGCGGCTCGCCGTCCAGAATCTGGTTACGGACGATTTTCGCCTCGAGGTTGCTGAACTCTGCACCCAGTACGATTTTCTGATCGGGGGCCCCGGTGTCCGAGGTGAACTCGGTCATCACGCGCTTACGGATCTCGTCGAGGCGGTGCGTGCGCTCCTGCTTGGCGCGGATCTGATAAGCCTGACGCAAGTCGTTTTCAGCGCTCTGCGCCATGCGCTCGATGAGCGCTTCGTCCTTGGACGGCGCCGTCCAGTCCCACTCGGCCTTGCCGGCTTCGTCGGCAAGCTCGTTGATCAGGTTGATCGCGGCCTGCATCTGCTCGTGGCCGAATACGACAGCGCCCAGCATCACGTCTTCCGGGAGCTCTTTCGCCTCGGATTCCACCATCAGCACTGCGGCTTGCGTGCCGGCGACCACCAGATCGAGCTGGGAGGTCTTGAGCTCGGTCGCAGTGGGGTTCAGGATGTACTGGCCGTTCGCGTAGCCCACGCGTGCGGCGCCAATCGGGCCATCGAAAGGGATTCCCGAGACGGCGAGCGCTGCGGATGCGCCGATCATTGCCGGAATGTCGGAATCGACTTCGTTATTCGACGACATCACAGTCGCGACGATCTGAACTTCGTTATAGAAGCCTTCAGGAAAAAGCGGCCGGATCGGGCGATCGATGAGTCTCGACGTGAGAATCTCCTTCTCCGACGGTCGACCTTCACGCCTGAAAAAACCGCCGGGGATCTTGCCGGCGGCGTAGGTGCGCTCCTGGTAATCGACGGTGAGGGGAAACCAGTCCTGCCCCGGCTTCGCGTTGCGATTGCCCACAACGGTTACCAGGACGACCGTATCGTCCAGATTGACCAGCACGGCACCGCTAGCCTGGCGCGCGATCTCGCCGGTTTCGAGCGTCAATTGCCGCCCGCCCCAGTTCATAGTCTTCGTTACTCGTGTCATCATGTCCTTGTCCACAAACAAAAAAGACCGCGTCACGCGGTCTTGGGGTTATAGAGTGCGAACGGTCGAGCACGCCAAGCGGGCCACGCAAAAAAACTGGCGCAACACGACCCGGTAGGCGGTCCCCATGCAGGATGCCTTACTTGCGCAATCCTAGCCGTTCGATCAGTGCTCTGTACTGGTCCGCGTTCGTCCGCTTCAGGTAATCCAGCAACTTGCGGCGGCGGCTCACCATACGAAGCAGGCCACGGCGCGAGTGATGGTCCTTGACGTGAGTTTTGAAGTGCTCCGTCAGGTCGGTGATACGCGCAGTCAAGAGCGCGATTTGGACCTCGGGAGATCCAGTGTCGCCCTGCGCCCGCTGATAATCTTTCACCAGCTGGGCTTTCTGCGTAACATTTACGGCCATCATACGTCTCCGACTGAAAATCCGACTATTTTACTCTGTAAACCGGTGCGTTCTCAAGCTTTAGCGGGCTGGCTGGAAATGAGGCGCCTCGGCTCTACGGTGCCTGCGCCCGAGGTCTCGGCGACGCCGAGAAATGCCCCGCCCGGACCGTACATGCGAAGCAGCCCGGGCGCAGCGACGTGGCGCGTGACGGACTGGCCCTGAGCGATGCGCCGGGCTTCCGCCGCATCGAGCTGGAGCGACGGCAATCCCGCAAGCAAGGCATCCACAGGCAGCAGGCGCGCCGCACGATCGGCCTCACTCATCGCCTGGAAAGCCTCCAGGGTGATTGCATCGTCGACCGAGAAGCCACCGACCTGTGTGCGCTGCAATGCAGCAAGCGTCGCGCCGCAGCCCAGGGTCCGGCCGATATCTTCGGCCAGCACCCGGATATAGGTGCCCTTGCTGCAGGCGACCCTGATGCACACATCAGGCTCGTCCCAGCTTTCGAGCACCAGCTCGCGGATCACTACCCGTCGGGGTGCGCGCGGCACGTCGGTCCCGGCTCGCGCATATTCATACAGCGGCCTGCCCGCATGCTTCAGGGCGCTATACATCGGCGGGGTCTGCGCGATTTCTCCGCGAAACGGCTCGAGGCTCGCGGCGACTTGTTCGGGGGTGAATTCGACGGGCGATCGCGTCAGCACTTCACCTTCCAGGTCACCGGTGGCCGTCGTCAATCCCAGGCGCACCGTAGCCAGATAGGCCTTGTCCGCATCGAGCAGCGCGTGAGAAAACTTGGTGGCCTCCCCGAATACCAGCGGCAGCAGACCGGTCGCCAAGGGATCGAGCGTCCCCGTATGGCCGGCCTTGGCGGCCCACAGCATCGATTTTGCGCGTGTGACGGCGGTCTGGGAGGTGATGCCCAACGGCTTGTCGAGCAGCAGCACGCCATCGATTGCGCGCCTGCGCTCCCCCGGTCTGGCGCTCACTCTTCGGGCGTGGGCTTGGGCGCGCTGCCGACCGCCTCATCGATCAAGCGCGTGAGCTTCATACCGCGCTCGACCGAGGCATCGTATTTGAAATCGAGTTGCGGCACGGTGCGAAGCAAAAGCCGCTGGGCGAGCTGGCTACGCAGAAACCCCGCCGAACGCTTCAGTCCGAGCGTCGTCTCTTCGATCTTTCCGGCGTCGCCGAGTATCGTAAAAAAGACTTTCGCGTGTGCCTGATCCCGCGTCACCTCGACATCGGTGATCGTGACCATGCCGCTCACCCGCGGGTCCTTGAGCTCGGTGCGGATGAGCTCGGCGATCTCGCGCTGAATCTGCTCGGCGATGCGGCGGCTGCGTGGATAATCTTTAGGCACGGCGGCGGAATTTACTGACGGGTGAGTGACGACTGCACCGTGCACGACGCGATTTGGAAGCGGCCCGCGGTCGCCTCCGAATCGCGTTCAATGCGTGGCAGTCATCAGCGGTGCGCTAGAGCAGCGTCCTGGCGACTTCGACGACCTCGTACACCTCGAGCTGGTCGCCGACTTTTAGGTCGTTGTAGCCCTTGAGCGAAAGACCGCACTCGAAACCGGCCTTGACTTCCCGGACATCGTCCTTGAATCGCTTCAGTGAATCGAGCTCGCCGTCGAAGATCACGACATTCTCGCGCAGCAAGCGGATTTTTGCGCTGCGCCGGATGAGGCCGTCGGTGACGTAGCAGCCGGCGACCGTGCCGACTTTTGAGATCTTGAACACCTGGCGCAGCTCCACGATACCGAGCGTATTCTCCTTGCGCTCGGGCGCGAGCATGCCCGACAGCGCCGCCTTGATCTCGTCTACCGCTTCGTAAATGATGTTGTAGTAGCGGATATCGACACCCGCCGATTCGGCAAGCTTGCGGGCGGCTGCGTCGGCCCGAACGTTGAAGCCGATGACGACCGCTTTGGAGGCGAGGGCGAGATTGATGTCGGACTCCGTAATGCCGCCAACGGCGGAGTGCACGATATTTACCCTGACTTCATCGGTGGACAGCTTGCCGAGCGCGTGCGCCAGGCCCTCGTACGAGCCCTGCACGTCCGCCTTGACGATCACGGTCAGCGTTCGCTTGCCGGCCTCGATGCCTTCGAACATGTTCTCGAGCTTCGCCGACTGCTGTTTGGCGAGCTTCACATCGCGGTACTTGCCTTGACGGAAGAGCGCGATCTCACGCGCCTTGCGCTCGTCACCCAGCGCGATGACTTCCGCACCCGCGACAGGCACGTCCGACAGGCCGAGAACCTCGACGGGCAGCGAAGGACCGCCACTTTCGATCGGATGCCCCCTCTCGTCCAGCAGGGCTCGCACGCGACCGAACACCGCGCCGGCGAGCAGGATGTCGCCGCGTTTCAATGTCCCTGACTGTACGAGGACGGTGGCGACCGGACCGCGACCTTTATCGAGCCGCGATTCGATTACGATGCCTTTGGCAAAAGCTTCCCGCGGCGCGCGCAACTCGAGGATCTCGGCTTGCAGCAACAGGCGCTCGAGCAGGCTGTCGATGCCCTGCCCGGTTTTCGCCGAAACCTGCACGAACATGGTGTCGCCGCCCCACTCCTCGGGAACGACCTCACGTGCAGCAAGCTCCTGCATCACGCGCTCGGCGTTGGCTTCGGGCTTGTCGATCTTGTTCAACGCCACGACGATCGGCACATTGCCGGCTTTCGCGTGTGCGATCGCTTCCTCGGTCTGCGGCATCACGCCATCGTCCGCAGCAACCACGAGGATCACGATGTCGGTGACTTTCGCGCCGCGAGCGCGCATTGCCGTAAAAGCTTCATGGCCCGGGGTATCGAGGAATGTGATCATTCCACGCGGCGTCTCGACGTGATACGCCCCGATATGCTGGGTGATGCCGCCCGCTTCGCCGCTCGCCACACGCGTGCGGCGGATATGGTCCAGGAGCGAAGTCTTGCCGTGGTCGACGTGTCCCATCACCGTCACGACCGGTGCGCGCGGCTCGAGCTTAAGCTCGGCGTGGCCTGAGCTCTCCTCTGCGAGGAACGCGTCGGGATCGTCGAGCTTGGCTCGCACAGCCTTGTGCCCCATCTCTTCGACGACGATCATCGCCGTTTCCTGGTCGATGACCTGATTGATGGTCACCATGCTGCCGAGCTTCATCATCGCCTTGATGACTTCGGCCGCCTTGACGGACATCTTGTGTGCGAGATCCGCAACCGTGATCGTCTCGGCAATCACGATTTCACGGATCAACGGCTCGGTCGGCGCGGCAAAGCCATGCTGCTGATCGCCATCATCGCGGTCGGCGCCGTGACGGCCCGCTTTACGCGCGCGCCAGCCTGACTGCCCGCCGGCATCGCCTCGGGTCTTGATCGTGCGCCGTTTGGCCGTTTCGTCGCGCCATACGACCTGCTTGACCGCCTTCTTCGCGGCTTTCTTGTCCTTGTCGGCCGGTTTGGCCGTCGGCTTGTGCAGCGTGCCTTCGACGACCGGGCCACCCGGCGTTCCAGGCGCAGCGGCAGGTGCTGCGCCAGCAGCAGCGGGCGCAGCCGCCACCGCTTCAGCCGGCTGCGGTGCCTCGGGCGTGGCTTCGGCTTTGGTTTCTTCGACGGCTGCCTGTGCGTCGGCAACCGCTTCCTTCTTGCGGCGCTCCTGCTCAGCCTTGCGCTCGATGTCGTCGGCCTGACGTGCAGAGAGCTCGGCATGCTGCTTCGCCTCGGCTTCGCGCTTGGCGATCTGCTCGGCGTCGACGACGACCTTCGGCCCTTCCACGGGTTCCGGCTCGACCGCGTCGCGCTTGACGAGAACGCGCTTCTTGCGCACCTCGACCTGGATGGTGCGGGACTTGCCCGTGCCGTCCGACTTCTTGATTTCGGTGGTCTGGCGGCGCGTGAGCGTGATCTTCTGCTTCGCCTCCTTGGCGCCGTGGGACTGGCGCAGGTAGTCAAGCAGCTGCGTCTTGTCCTTTTCGGTGAGTGCCGTATCCGCCGACAATGCGCGCGTGACACCCGCAGCCTGCAGCTGCTCCATCAGCAGTGCGGGCGGCAGCCCGAGCTCTTTCGCGAATTCTGTAACGTTGATTTGCGCCATCTAGTCTTAGGTCTGCTCTATCGTAAGTATTACGCAGCGCCGTAAGGCGCCTAAGCGATTTTCTGCGGCCGCACAGACGCTGCGCCCGCGTCGTAGGTTTTCATGCGTTGTTTTCAGCAAACCATGGCGCGCGGGCGGACATGATCAATACTTTCGCCCGCTCCTCTGTCAACCCGGTGACTTCGACCAGGTCGTCGGTAGCATAGTCGGCCAGATCTTCCTGCGTGCCCACACCTTTGGATGCGAGCAGTCGCGCGGTGTCGGTATCCATACCGCCGACCTTCAGCAGGTCTTCGATGTCGTGCTCGACTTTCTCTTCGCTCGCAATCGCCTGCGTGAGCAGCGCGTTGCGCGCGCGGCTGCGCAGCTCGTTCACGGTGGCCTCGTCGAAAGATTCGATTTCGAGCATCTCGGTGAGCGGCACGTAAGCGACTTCCTCCAGCGTGGAGAAACCTTCCTGCACGAGGATGTCGGCGACTTCCTCATCCACGTCGAGCTTGTCGATGAACACCGAGCGCACGCGGCTCGATTCTTCCTCTGTCTTCTTCTCCGACTCTTCGAGCGTCATGATGTTGAGCTCCCAGCCAGTCAATTCGGCCGCGAGCCGCACGTTCTGGCCGTTGCGTCCGATCGCCTGGGCGAGGTTTTCCTCTTCCACGACGATGTCCATGCTGTGTTTCTCTTCGTCCACCGTGATGCGGCTCACTTCAGCGGGTGCGAGCGCATTGATGACGAACTGCGCCGGATCGGAATTCCAGAGCACGATGTCGACCCGCTCGCCGGCGAGCTCGGAGGTGACCGCCTGCACGCGCGAGCCGCGCATGCCGACGCAGGTGCCGATCGGATCGATGCGCTTGTCGTTCGAATGCACCGCGATCTTTGCACGCGAGCCCGGATCACGCGCCGCGGCTTTGATCTCGAGCAGCCCGTCCTCGAGCTCCGGCACTTCGAGCTCGAACAGCTTGGTGATGAATTCGGGCGCGGTGCGGGACAGTATCAACTGGGGGCCGCGCGCGGCCCTGTCGATTTTCCAGATGAAGGCGCGCACACGGTCGCCGACCCGCAGATTTTCCTTCGGCACCATCTGGTCGCGCGGCAGCATCGATTCGAGCCTGCCGGATTCGATGAGGGCGTTGCCGCGTTCCATGCGCTTGATGACGCCGGTCACGAGGCTTTCCTTGCGCGCGAGGAAGTCGTTCAGGATCTGCTCGCGCTCCGCGTCGCGGATTTTCTGCAGAATGACCTGCTTGGCTGTTTGTGCGCCAATGCGGCCGACCTCGAAACCTTCGAGGGGCTCTTCGACATAATCGCCCATCTTCGAATCGGGCTTGTCTTCCTGTGCTTCGCGCAGCATGTACTGGCGTGAGGGCACTTCGAATTCTTCGTCGGGCACGACTTGCCAGCGGCGGAAGAAGGAAAAGTCGCCGGTGGCGCGATCGACCGATGCGCGGATATCGACATCTTCCTGAAAGCGTTTCTTGGATGCGGAAGCGAGGGCGAGCTCCAGCGCACCGAATACGGTGTCTTTGTCGACATTCTTCTCGCGGGCCAATGCATCCACGAGCAATAATATTTCCCGACTCATTTCGACTCCTTGAACGCATAACGGATGACGGCAGCCCGCGTCATCCGTTACACACTTTTGCCCTGGAGTGCGGGCACGAGACGGGCTTTGTCGAAGTTCGCAAGATCGAGCGACACGACCTTGCCGTGGACTTCGATCTCAACCTTCCCCGCGCGCGTCTCCCGCAACACCCCCACAAAGTTTCTTTGCCCTCCGACCGGCAATCGCAGCTTGATGCGAGCCTTGTGACCGGCGAAGCGCACAAAATCCTGTTCTTTCCTCAGCAACCGGTCGAGCCCCGGCGACGAAATCTCGAGGCGATCGTATTCGACGCTCTCGACCGCAAATACACGACTCAAATGATTGCTGACCACGGCGCAGTCCTCGAGTGTGATTCCCTCGGGCTTGTCGATGAAAATACGCAGCAGTTTGCCCTGACCTGACCGTTCTAGATCAACGAACTCGTAACCGAGTCCGCCCAGGGTCGAATCCAGCAATTGCGCCACGTCCGTTGCCATTCGTACAAGCTTTCCCGCGCCACAAACAAAAAATGGGCAACCGCCCATCGTCCCACAGAGACTGAAGCGGCCTAAAGGCCAGCGGTTCTCCACAGAGCCTTGAAGTGTAACAGAAAAGCTAAAGCACTCCAAGACTGCGGCACGCTTTACCGCTACTTTACGGCTCTTGCCCAGGCCCGTTTACTGTATATAATTACAGGCAAGGAGACCCCCATGGACACGCTGACCCCCCGCCAGGCTCAAATCCTCAAGCTCATCGAGGACTACACCGAACACTCCGGCTACCCGCCCACGCGCAGCGAAATCTGCACAGCCATGGGTTTCCGGTCACCCAATGCAGCCGAAGAGCACCTGCGCGCCCTCGCCCGCAAAGGCGTGATCGAGATGATCCCGGGAGCCTCCCGCGGCATACGCCTGAAACAGGAGCCCGGGGTTCCCGTGGTCGGGCGTGTCGCCGCAGGCTCCCCGATCCTGGCTGCCGAGCATATCGAAGGACGCTATCAGCTCGACGCCTCGCTATTCGCCCCCCGCGCCGATTACCTGCTCAAAGTCAAAGGCCTGAGCATGCGTGACGCCGGCATCCTCGATGGCGATCTGCTCGCCGTGCATCGCACGACCGAATTCCGCTCGGGGCAGATCGTCGTTGCCCGGCTCCACGACGAAGTCACGGTAAAGCGCATTCGCAAAAACCGCGACAAAGTCGAGCTCATCGCAGAAAACCCCGACTTTGCCACCCGCGTGATCGATCTGAAACGGGAGAGCCTCGAAATCGAAGGCATTGCGGTCGGCATCATCCGTAACGGTCGAGGCCTTTAGCCATGAGCCTGGACGCCGTTCTCAACCACCCGGCTGTCTGGCGCGGCAGTGAATGTGCGCGAGCCGCGCCTGCGATACCCACCGGTTTTGCCGAGCTCGATGCGCATCTGCCCGGCGGCGGCTGGCCGACCGGCGCGATCACCGAAATCTATGCCGAGCGTCCAGGCGTGGGCGAAGTGAAGCTGACCGTCCCCGCTGCGGCACGCCTGACCCAGGAAGGCCGCTGGCTCACCGTGATCGCCCCGCCGCATGTGCCGTATGCGCCTGCGCTCGCCGCGCACGGCGTGCGTCTGGAGCGTCTGCTGCTCATTCAGCCCGGCAGCGCAGAAGACAATTTGTGGGCAAGCGAGCAGGCTTTACGCGCCTCGTGCTGCGGCGCAGTACTGCTGTGGCAGGAACACGTGCACGAGCGCGCACTGCGCAGGCTACAGCTCGCGGCTGAAAGCGCTTCCACTTCGCTCATCCTGTTTCGTTCGGCACGCGTGGCGCCGGCGTCGTGCGCCGCATTGAGGCTGCACGTCTCGCGCGCGCAGGGGCGCACAATCGTGCGCATACTCAAGCGACGCGGCGGGGGACTGCCGCCTGCGATCGTGCTCGATCTTCATGAAACGTCGATTTCGCGCTTCAGACGGCCTGTGCCGCTTCGAGTGCGCGAGCCCTTGCACGCAGCACTCATCTGAACTTTACGCGTCACGGGATGAGCGATGTTGTGGCTGGCGCTGCGCTTTGTTTCACTGCCGCTGGAGGTCTACGCACGGGCTGCGCACGCGAAGGTTCCGCTTGCCGTCACCGGCGCCAGCGGCACCCGCACTGAAATCATCGCGTGCAACGCCGCAGCCCGCGTGCACGGCATCAAGCCGGGCATGCCGCCTGCGGCGGCCTCGGCACTCTGCTCCGATCTTCGAACCGTTGCACGCGACATCGCAGCCGAAGCAGGTGCGCTCGAGCGCATCGCGGCATGGGCGATCCAGTTCACCCCCGCAGTGAGCATCGCCAAACCCGGCGAAGTGCTGCTCGAAATCGCGGGCTCGCTCGCGATCTTCGGCGGCCTGAATCGCCTGTGGAGCGAAATTGCGCAAGGTCTGCGCACTCTCGGTTACGCCGCATCGATGGCGTGTGCGCCCACGCCACTGGCGGCGCAATGGTTCGCTCGCGCAGGTCTCGAAGTCAGACTGAGCCACATCGATGCGCTGCGCGTAAGCCTTCCGGATCTGCCGGTCGAAGTGATGCACGCATCGCGCGAGGCACTCGGGCTGCTGCAGAACGTCGGGGCAAAGACCGTGAGTGATTGTCTCGCATTGCCACGCGACGGTCTGGCGCGGAGACTGGGCCAGACGCTGCTCGACGACCTCGACCGCGCGCTCGGCCAGCTGCCCGATCCCCGGGCTTTCTTTACACCGCCTGACGTATTCAAAGCCGAGCAACCCCTGCCCGCGCCCGCACTGAGCGCCGAAATGCTGCTGTTCGCTGCACGGCGCATGCTCGTGGAGTTGTGCGGTTATCTCGCTGCGACGGCGAGCGGCGCGCAACGCCTTTCCTTCTCGTTTGCGCATCACCGCCGAGAGCCGACCCGCCTCGCACTCTCGCTCGTTGCCGCCACGCGCGACCCTGACCATCTGACGAACGTCCTTCGCGAGCGCCTCGAGCGCACGGCACTCCCCGCCCCGGCGATCGCGATCGCGCTCGAGAGCGAGCTCCTGCTGCCGCTCGCCTCGCGCAATCTTTCGCTGCTGCCGGACGCAGGCCAGCAGGAAGAAGCGGCAGCCCAGTTGATCGAGCGGCTGCGCGCGCGCCTGGGCGAGGACGCGGTGCGGGGTCTCAAGCGTTTTGCCGATCACCGCCCCGAATGCGCATGGCGCACCTGCCCACCCGGAAGCAAGGATACGGTCGCCGCCTTATCCGCATCACGGCCGTTGTGGCTGCTGGCGAAGCCGCGCGCGCTGGCGCAAGTCGCTGAAGCCCCGTGTTACGAAGGCAGGCTCAGCCTGCTCGCAGGCCCGGAGCGCATCGAATCGGGCTGGTGGGATGGACACGATGTCACGCGCGACTATTTCGTCGCATGCAATCCGGCCGAAGCGATGCTCTGGATTTACCGCGAGCGCGACACCGGCGCACGCTGGTTCCTGCACGGTTTTTTCGCCTGATCGCCCCGTGCAGGTGAGTGAGCGTGAAACCGAAGGGAGGGGGCAACGGGGGGAAACTTCGGAGCCCCCCGTTCGTTCACCGGCCTATGGCGGAAAAGATCCTCTTCCGCCCTATGCCGAGCTTCACTGCCTCACCAACTTCTCGTTCCTGCGCGGCGCCTCGCACGCCGAAGAGCTCGTCGAGCGCGCACACGCGCTCGGTTACAGCGCGCTCGCCATCACGGACGAATGCTCGGTGGCCGGCATCGTGCGCGCACACGTCGCGGCGCGAGAGTCGAAGTTAAAGCTGATCTTCGGCACCGAAATCAGGATAGAGAACGGTCCGAAGCTCGTCCTGCTTGCGACCGATCGCGCAGCTTACGCCAGGATGTGCGCACTGATCACGCGAGGTCGCATGCGCGCAATCAAAGGCCGATACCGGCTCGATTGGAGCGATCTCGATGACGGGCTTGCCGGCTGCCTCGCGCTGCTCGTTCCGGATGGTGCGTCGGAAAATTCTGCCGACATCGAACACGCGCATGCGCTTGCCGCGCGCTTCCCCGCACGGGCGTGGATCGCCGTCGAGCTCGTATCCGGCGCGAACGACGCAGCACGGCTCGCCGCGCTGCGTGCAGTGTCAGCGCAAAGCGGGCTTGCGCTCGTTGCGACGGGCGACGTTCACATGCACGTGCGCTCGCGCCGTCCGCTGCAGGACGTGATGACGGCGATTCGTCTGGGCGTTGCCGTACAGGACGCAGGCGCCGCGCTCCATCCCAATGCCGAACGCCATCTCCGGCACCGCATGCGTCTGGCGGCGACTTATCCCGAAGATCTGCTCGCCGAAACGATGCGAATCGCACAGCGCTGTGACTTCACGCTCGACACGCTGCGCTACGAATATCCTGCGGAGATTGTGCCTCAGGGTCTCACGGCAACGCGTTATCTGCGCGAGCTGACCGAAGCGGGGCTCGAGCGCCGTTTCCCGCAAGGGCCGAGCGCGCAGGTGCGCAATCTGATCGAGCACGAACTCTCGCTTATCGCCGAGCTCGGCTACGAACATTTTTTTCTGACGGTATACGACCTCGTGCGCTACGCCAACGAGCAGGGCATCCTGTGCCAGGGACGCGGCTCGGCAGCCAATTCAGCCGTGTGTTACTGCCTGGGGATCACCGAAGTCGATCCGGCGCGCATGAGCGTACTTTTCGAGCGTTTCATTTCGCGCGAGCGCAACGAGCCACCCGACATCGACGTGGATTTCGAGCACCAGCGCCGCGAGGACGTGATCCAGTACGTCTACAACAAGTACGGACGACACCGTGCGGCGATCGCGGCGACGGTCATCTGCTACCGCCCGCGCAGCGCACTGCGCGACGTCGGCAAAGCGCTCGGGCTCGATCTCGCGCAAGTCGACCGGCTCGCCAAGTCGCTCGCCTGGTGGGACGCCCGCGACGCGATTCCGCTACGCCTGCGCGAAGCCGGCTTCGATCCCGAGAGCCGCGTCATCCGCCATCTGATCGCGCTGGTGACCACCCTCATCGGTTTCCCGCGTCACCTCTCGCAGCACGTCGGCGGTTTCGTCATCTCCGGAGGTCCGCTCTGCGAGCTCGTGCCGGTCGAGAATGCGGCGATGGTCGACCGCAGCATCATCCAGTGGGACAAGGACGATCTGGACGCGCTGGGACTGCTCAAGGTCGACGTGCTCGCGCTGGGCATGCTTTCGGTGATCAGGCGCGCGCTCGATTTCATCGGCACCACACGCACGACACCCACGACACCCACGAAAGGCGGGGCTACGCTGACCATGTCTGAAATCGTCGAGCGCGGCGACGACCCGCAGGTATTCAGGATGATCCAGAACGCCGACACCATCGGCGTCTTCCAGATCGAATCGCGCGCGCAGATGTCGATGCTGCCGCGGTTGAAGCCGGAGCGCTTTTACGATCTCGTGATCGAGGTGGCGATCGTGCGGCCGGGACCGATACAGGGCGGCATGGTGCATCCGTATTTGCGCCGCAAGCAGGGTCTGGAGCCGGTGACTTACCCCTCCACAGAAGTCGAAAAAGTGCTCAGCAGAACTCTGGGCGTCCCGATTTTCCAGGAGCAGGTGATGCAGCTCGCGATGGTTGCGGCGGATTTCACCGCGGGGGAAGCCGACCGCCTGCGCCGCGCCATGGCCGCGTGGAAGCGCAAAGGCGGCCTGGAGTCTTTCGAAGCGAGCCTGCGCGAAGGCATGCTCAAAAAAGGCTACAGCGAGGACTTCGCAGCGCGCGTCTTCAGCCAGATCTGCGGCTTTGGCGAATACGGATTTCCCGAGTCGCATTCGGCAAGCTTCGCCCTGCTCGCGTATGTCTCGGCGTGGATCAAGCATTACGAGCCCGCGGCGTTCCTGGCTGCCCTCCTCAACAGCCAGCCCATGGGTTTTTATTCGCCTTCGGTGCTGGTGCAGGACGCGCAACGCCACGGGGTCGAAGTGCGCGCAGCCGATGTGACGGTAAGCATGCTCGAGTGCACGCTCGAGCGCAGTGGTGAGGACAAGCCTGCGGTGCGTCTCGGCCTCAAACTGGTCAAAGGGTTGAGCGAGGATGGCGGCAGGCGCATCGAAGCCGCGCGCCATGCACGCGCATTCGAAGACGTGAAGGACCTCGCGCGACGCGCGGCGCTGAACCGCCGCGACCTGGCTCAACTCGCAGGCGGCGGCGCGCTGCAGACACTCGCGGGCCACCGCCGCAACGCACACTGGCTCGTCGCAGGCGCTGCGAGCGAGCCGCATCTGCTGCGTGACGCGCCGGTGCACGAATCCCTGCCCTTGTTCGCGAGCCCGAGCGAAGGCGAAAACATCGTTGCCGACTACCACAGTCTGGGGCTGACGCTCGGGCGCCATCCGCTCGCGCTGCTGCGCAACCGCCTGCGGCGCATGCGGCTCGCCACGGCCTCCGAGCTGAAAGACATGCCGAACGGCAAGCCCGCGCGCACCGCCGGCATCGTCACCTGCCGCCAGCGGCCCGGCACGGCGCAAGGCGTCGTATTCGTGACGCTCGAAGACGAAACAGGCTATACGAATGTTGTCGTATGGAACGACCTGGTGGAAAAACAGCGCACAGCGCTGCTCGGCGCAAGGCTGCTGGGCGTGGAAGGCTACATGCAGAAGGAGGGCAACGTGGTGCACCTCGTCGCCCGCCGCCTCATCGATCACAGTCCGCTGCTGGGCAGGCTGCTGACGGCGTCACGGGATTTTCACTGAAAGGACAGTACAGCGCGGGCCCATCGCTCACCGATACGTTGCTACCGGTTCTAACGTTACGCTCCACTAGTCGTCTGCGATTTCCTCACCCGGAAACAGCTCTTCGATGAACCCGAAGCTGCGCATGTCCCGGATGCGCATCGGATAAAGAACGCCTCGCAAATGGTCGACTTCGTGCTGCACGACGCGCGCATGGAAATCGCTCACGGTGCGGTCTATCGCCCCGCCATACGGATCGAAACCCCGGTAGCGCAGTTGCGTGTAGCGGGGAACCAGACCGCGCATGCCCGGCACCGAAAGACAGCCTTCCCAGCCTTCTTCCATCTGCTCACCGACCGGTTCGAGCTCGGGATTGATGAGGACGGTGTAAGGCACGACTTCGGCATCCGGATAGCGCGGGTTGTGCTCCAGCCCGAAAATCACGACCTGCAATCCCACGCCGATCTGCGGCGCCGCGAGCCCTGCGCCGTTCAACGCGCGCATGGTGTCCTGCATGTCGGCGAGCAGCGCGTGCAGGTCGGGCGTGTCGAAAGCCTCCACCGGCCGCGCGACTTCAAGCAGCCGGGGCTCCCCCATCCGCAGCACGGGTCTAATCGCCATCGAGGGTCACCAGCTGGTCCAGGATCTTGTGGACCCGGGTCAGCGCCCCGCGTGACACGGCGTTGATGTCCGAGAGTTTGATGCCGGTCGCGCTTTCCATACGGCCCGCAGCATAATTCACCACCACCGCAACCGCCGCGTAGCACAGGCCGAGCTCACGCGCGAGACCGGCTTCGGGCATCCCGGTCATGCCGACCATGTCTGCACCATCGCGTTCCAGGCGGTCGATCTCGGCCGCGCTTTCGAGGCGCGGGCCCTGTGTCGCCGCGTAGGTTCCGCCTTCGAGCAAAGGTTCGCCGGCCTCTTGCGCAGCACGAACGAGCCGCTGGCGCAGGGCCTCGCAATAAGGCTGCGTGAAATCGACGTGGACCACGCTGCGGTCCCCGCCGTCGAAATACGTGAAGTTGCGTCCGTACGTGTAGTCGATGATCTGGTCCGGCACCGCAAGCGTGCCCGGCTTCAAGTCGGCCCGTATGCCGCCGACGGAGGACACGGCCACGATGTACTTCACATCCTGCTGCGCCAGCGCCCACATGTTGGCGCGGTAGTTCACCTTGTGCGGCGGGATCGTATGGCCGTAGCCGTGACGGGCGAGGAAAGCCACCGGTTCGCCGTGGATCGTCCCGAAAGTGATCGCGCCCGAGGGCTCACCGTAAGGCGTGCGCACCACTTCGCGGCGGACGACTTCAAGGTTGGCGAGCTGGGTGAGGCCGCTGCCGCCGATGATCGCTAGCATAGTGAACCGCGCAAGGCGTGATGCGTGACGCGTGATGCGTATTCAAGAACCGCTGTGCTCGTCAAGGGAAAGATCAGGTGGCAGATGCGCCCGCTCCCGCTGCGCTGTCCGTGCTCGATGCGCCTCACGCCTTACTCCTCACGCATTGCATAAATGGCCGGCAGATTGCGCCATGCGCTGTACACGTCCATCCCGAATCCGAAAACATAGCGGTTAGGCACGGTGATGCCCACGAAATCGGCTTGAATAGGTTTGGCACGACCGAGGTCCTTTTGCGCGAAGACGGCGCTGTAGAACTGCGTCGCCCCGGCGTCGAGAAGCTTCTGACGTACCGCAGCCAGTGTGTGGCCCTCGTCCAGTATGTCGTCGAGGACCAGCACGACGCGCCCCTCGACCGCAGTGCCCGGGCTGACTTTCCAGGTGATCTCGCCGCCGGTCGTCGAGGCGCCATAGCGCGTCACATCGAGATAATCAAAATGCAGCGGAAAACGCAATTGCGGAAGCAGATGTCCCGCAAAGAGGACGCTGCCTCGCATGACGCCGAGGACGAGCGGATGCGTGTCTTTCAGCCTGGCCGTGATTTCGTCGGCGATGCGCGCGACCTCCGTCGCAACGCACTGCGCCGAGCAGATTTCCTCGGCTGAATGCAGGATGCGCCAGGCCTCTTCGGGAGTAGCGGTCAATGATGTCTCACGAGACTGCGTGTACAGCGTGACAGCGGGCGGTGGCGGATTCGAGAGTCACGTTATTCAGGGACCGTGCAACCCATGGATTTGAGGTAGCTGCGGAACTCCTCGCCGATCTCGGGGTGTTTCACGGCGAACGACAGATTCGCCTTGAGATAGTCGAGCTTGCTGCCGCAGTCATAGCGCACGCCTTCGAATTCGTAGGCGAACACGTCCTCGTCGGCGAGCAGAGCCGCGATCGCATCGGTCAGTTGAATTTCCCCGCCGGTGCCCGGCGTCTGATGCTGCAGGTGATAGAAGATCCGCGGCGTCAGGATGTAGCGTCCCACCACGCCCAACGTCGAGGGCGCTTTGTCCGGCGCCGGCTTTTCCACGATACCGCCGATGCGGTGCGGCGACTTCGACTGCGCTTCGGTGCGTACGATGCCGTAGCGCTTGGTTTCCTCGCGCCCGACGTTCTGCACCGCCAGTATCGACCGCCCCACTCGCCCATAGAGCGAAGCCATCTGCGACAGCACCGGCGTCTCAGCGTCGATAAGGTCGTCCGCGAGCACAACGGCGAAAGCGTCGTCTCCGACCACGGGCAATGCGCACAGAACCGCGTGCCCGAGACCCAGCGCCTGGGGCTGGCGCACGTAAACGCACGAGACATTGCTCGGAATGATCTCCTGGACTGCCTTCAGAAGATCGTCCCGTCCGCGCTGGGAAAGCTCCGCTTCGAGCTCGCTCGCCCTGTCGAAATGATCCTCGATCGCGCGTTTGCCTTTCCCGGTGATGAAAATCATCTCGGTCATACCTGCAGCAACCGCTTCTTCGACGGCATACTGGATGAGCGGCTTGTCCACCACCGGCATCATCTCCTTGGCGCTGGCTTTGGTCGCCGGCAGGAAGCGCGTGCCCATGCCCGCGACTGGGAATACGGCTTTGGTGATTTTGTTCATCAGGACCCCGGTTTCAATCACGCAGCAATTCAATCATGCCGGCCAATACGTTCGGACGTTCGCACGTTCAGACATTCAAACGTTCAACGTTCAGACGTTCAGACGTTCAGACGGCCGTTTCATTCGGCCAGCAATTTCATGCAGCCAGCAATTTCACTCAGCCAGTAATTTTAGCAAGTCCTGTTCCTCCAGGACCGTGATATCGAGCTCGCGTGCTTTTTCGTATTTGGTGCCGGGTTCGGCCCCGGCAACGACGTAATCGGTTCTCTTCGACACACTGCCCGTGACGCGGCCCCCTACGGCTTCGATTCGCGACTTCGCCTCCTCCCGCGAAAGGTTGGGCAGCGTCCCGGTCAGCACGAACGTCCTGCCCGCCAGTTTGCCGCTCGCAGGCGCCTCCGCGCGCGCCGTGACCGCCATGCGCTTCGGCGCCACACCCGCGTCCAGCAGCGCGCGGATGACTTCCTGGTTGTGAGTCTGCGCGAGGAAGTTCGCGACGCTTTGCATGATTTCGGGGCCGACGCCCGGCAGCACGACTGGGAGCAGCGGCTCCGCGCGTGCGCGCCGGCGCGTATTTTCCTTCTGCACGCGGTCCTTCTCTTCGATGAGCGCAGCCCAATCTCCAGCGAGCAGCGCTTCGATGGACCCGAAGTGCTGCGCCAGGATCTTGGCGACTTCCTCTCCGACGTGGTGCATGCCGAGCGCATAGATGAAACGCGCGAGGGTGCGGTGTTTGCTGCCCTCGATCGCCGCGACGACGTTCCCGGCCGACTTCTCCGCCATGCGTTCGAGGGCTGCCAGCGCACTCACGTCGAGCCGGTAGAGGTCCGCAGGTGTGTGCACGAGGCCGCTTTCCACCAGCTGGTCGACGAGCTTCTCGCCGAGCCCTTCGATGTCCATGGCGCGGCGCGACGCGTAGTGCAGCAGCGCCTGCTTGCGCTGCGCGCCGCAGTACAGGCCGCCGGTGCAGCGGAACACCGCCTCGCTTTCGATGCGCTCGACGCTCGAATCGCACACCGGACACCGCTCGGGCATGTTGAATTCGCGCGCCCCGGGCGGTCGCTTTTCGGCCACCACGCGGGCGACTTCGGGGATGACATCCCCTGCGCGCCTGACGATGACGGTGTCGCCCACTCGCACGTCTTTCACTCGCACCTGGTCGAGGTTGTGCAAGGTGGCGTTGGTGACGGTCACACCGCCGACGAATACCGGCTTTAAGCGCGCAACCGGGGTCAGCGCGCCGGTTCGGCCAACCTGCAACTCGATCGCGAGAATCTCGCTCATCGCCTCCTCGGCGGGATACTTGTGGGCAATCGAGAAGCGCGGAGCCCGGGCGACGAAGCCCAGACGCACCTGTGCCGCGAGGTCGTTCACCTTGTATACGACCCCGTCGATGTCATACGGCAGCCGGGCGCGCTGCTCGCCGATCCCGCCGTAATACGCGAGCAGTCCCGCAACCCCCGACACCACGCTGCGCTCCGACGCAACACGAAAGCGGTTATCGACGAGATAGTCGAGGAGCTCGCTGTGACGGGTGACAGCGGGCGCGCCTTCAGCCGCACCGACGCCGTAGGCAAAAAAAGTGAGGCGGCGCGAGGCGGTGATTCGCGGGTCGAGTTGACGCAGTGAGCCCGCCGCGGAATTGCGCGCGTTCACGTATTCGCGCTCTCCTTTCCCACGCTGCGACGCATTCAGCGCATCGAAATCGCGCTTGAGCATGAGCACCTCCCCCCGCACCTCGAGAAGGGCGGGCGGGCTTTTTGCGGCAAGCCTGAGCGGAATCGCACGGATGGTACGCAGGTTGGACGTCACGTCTTCGCCGGCATAACCGTCGCCACGCGTCGCGCCGCGCACGAATAGGCCGTCGACGTAGGTCAGGCTGATTGCAAGGCCGTCGAACTTGGGCTCGGTCGCATATTCGACCGCATCCACACCCAGGCCTTCGCGAACCCTGCGGTCGAAAGCTTCCACTTCATCGGTGCCAAAAGCATTGCTGAGCGAAAGCATCGGCAAGCGGTGCGTGATCTGCCCGAAATCGGCCTGGGGCGCGGCGCCGACACGCTGCGTCGGCGAGTCGGGGGAAACGAGCTCCGGATGCTCGCCTTCGAGCGCCTGAAGCTCACGGAACAATGCGTCGTATTCCGCGTCCGCGATCAGCGGTGCATCGAGCGCGTAATACTGATAATTGTGCCGCTCGATTTCCTGGCGCAGCGCCGAGGCCCGATCGCGCAGTTCGCGCGGCACGCTCATGAGAACAATCGCAGCGCCCGCTCGCTGCCCGGGGCCATGCCGCGGGCTTCCATTTTGACGTGTATCGATTTGAGCTGCTGCTGAATCGCACGCACTGAATTGTCCGTGAGCACCACGCGGTTGTCGTCGACGAGTGTCCCGCCCAGACCGTCGGCGAGCAGCGCACCCGTTCTGAGCATGAGATCGAGCGCCCCAGGACCGTCGGCCACGCGCGGGACATCGAGGAGCAGCGTGATGCCGCTCGTGTGCAGGTGCTTGATCTGCTCCGGCAGAAAAGGCGCGGGCTCGTGATTGTCGAGCGTGAACAGGGTCTGGCGCGCGTCGTCGAGGTAGTGGAACACCCCCACCGGCTCGAGCTTGAACCCTGCGCTTTCGGCGAGGGTGCGAATGCGGGTTCCCGCAAAGGACGCGCCTGCCGGGGGCACGACGTTCACGCCGATCGCCACGTCCACTTCAGCGCAATAGGCATCGAGGTCGCGCGCGGCGACGACGGCCGTGTGGATATCCGGACAGTGAGCGGATGCCGAGAAGCGGGCCGCGCACTCCCGGACGGCGTCCGAAATCGTGGTGATCACCGTGAGGTCGACGATGCCCTTGCGGCTCAGGAGCTGCACCGCAAGGCGAAGGTGCGAATAGCGCCCGCCGGAGAGGCGTCCCGCTTCTTCCCACTCCCCGATGTCCGGGTTGAAACCCACGACACGAAAACGCTTGCCTGCGGCGGCTGCATGCGTATGGAGCTCCGCGAGACCCGCAGCACTGATCGGTTCGGCCGCGTCGATCCCGGCAATGTAGTCGATCGCCGGATCGAACTCGGGGACCGGAGGCAATTGGTGAACGATCTCGGTCGCGGCCGCATTGGAAGGTGCCGGCTGTGCGGGCGTCTCATCCAGGTCGGCTTCTGCTTCAGTGTCGCCTTCTGCGCCCGAGGCGTGTGCGAAATGCGGCTCGACGCGCGCCGCAGGTTCGCGACTCGGCTCGCGCAGCAGCACGTCCTCGGTCTTGTCGCCGAAAGCCTGCTCCAGCCTGCGGCGCAGCCGCCACTGCTGAAACCAGTTGAATGCGGTCACGCCGCCCACGACGACGGCGCCGATGATCAGCAGGCTGACCTGCAAATCACTCATGACGGTTCGCTTTCTATGCTGCCGCCTCTTCGGTGAGTTTCATCGCTTCTTCGATGTCCACCGCGACGACGCGAGACACACCGGGCTCCTGCATGGTGATCCCCAGAAGCTGATTGGCCATTTCCATGGTGATCTTGTTATGGCTGATGAAGAGGAACTGCGACTGCTCCGACATCTTGCGAACCAGATCGCAGTAGCGCTGCGTGTTGTAGTCGTCGAGCGGCGCATCGACCTCGTCCAGCAGGCAGAAAGGCGCGGGATTCAGCTGGAACATCGAGAACACGAGCGAAAGCGCGGTCAGCGCTTTCTCGCCGCCCGAAAGCAGATGGATCGAGGTGTTCTTCTTTCCGGGCGGCTGCGCAATCACCTGCACGCCACCGTCGAGGATCTCTTCGCCGGTCATCACGAGCTTCGCGTTTCCGCCGCCGAAAAGCGCAGGAAACATCTTGCTGAAATGGCTGTTCACCTCGTCGAACGTCGTCTGCAGACGCTCGCGCGTTTCGCGATCGATGCGGCGGATTGCGTCTTCGAGCGTGGCGAGAGCCTCGTTCAGATCCTGCGACTGCGCATCGAGGTAGGTCTTGCGCTCCTGGGAAGTCTGCAACTCCTCGAGGGCGGCGAGGTTTACCGCACCGAGCGCCTTGATCTCCTCGTTGAGCCGGGCGATTTCGTTTTGCAGCGCGCCGGATCGGGTGCCTTTCTCGAGGACGCTCTGAAGGTGTGCTTCGTCCGCCCCGGCCTCGACAAGCTGCTGCGCGTACTGCTCTTCGGTCAGGCGCGCTTCCTGTTCCTTCAGGCGCACGTCGTTGGTCCGGTCGCGAAGCGGCCCCAGCCGCTGCTCTGCCGACATTCTTTCCTGCTCGACCTCCTTGACCCGGGTTTCCATGCCTTCGAGCGCGTCGCGCGCCGCGGCAAGCGCCTGCTCGCGCTCGCTGCGGGTTACGAGCGCCTGCTGAAGCTGGTCCTGCCACTGGGTCTCGTCGAGACCGCCGAGGGACTCTTCTTCGGTCGCAATGCGTTCGGTGAGCGCAGCGGTTTGCTCGGTGAGCAGACCGATCGCATTCTGGATTTCGCCGATTTTCGCCTCGGCACTGCGAGACTGGTACAGCGATTCCTGATGAGCCTGCTGGACGCGCTGGAGCTCTTCGCGCTGGAGCCTGAGCACCGATTCCGCGTTCTGGTACGCCTCCGTGGCGAGCTCGAGCTGCTCTCGCGCTTCACCGCTTTCACCCTGCAACTGCGCGAGATTCGCGGCCGCTTCCTCGCGGTGGGCGGTCTCGGTCTCGATGTGCTCGATGATCTCGGCAAGCTCGTGTGCGATCTGCTCGCCGCGCTGGGTCAGGCGCTGCGCCTGCTCGGACATCCGCAGCGCATCCATCTGAAGCGCGTGGTGGCGCTGCTGCGTATGGGCGACGGTCTCGCGCAGCTCCGCGAGCTCCGCCCTGTGCTGTTCGATCGTCTGCTCGGCCGCAGCCACCTGCGCCTCGAACCCGCTGCGGGCTTCACTTTCCTGCGCGAGCTTGCCTTCGAGCTCTTCGATTTCGCGCTGGCGCGAAAGAACACCGTGGAGCTCGGAATCGGCGGCGTGAAAACTCACGCTGTGGCGCGTATAGAGATGGCCTTCCCGGGTGACGAGCACGCCGCCCGGCGGAAGCTGGCCGCGCAGGGTGAGGCCCGAAGCGCCGTCGGGAAGCACGTAGACGTCGTGCAGCCACTCGCGCAGCACCGGCTCGAGCCGGCTATCGCGCAGCGTCACGTAACGCTGAAGCGGTTCGAGACCCGGCATCGCGAGCGTCGTCGAAAGCGCCCCGCCCTCTGGCGTCGCCGCGTCCGCTTCGATGACGGTCATTTTGCCGGGCGGGGTTTCGTCGCGCCAGTCAGCAGTGCGCTCGACCGTGTCGAGCACGATGCCGTTCAGGCGCTCGCGAAGCACGGATTCGAGCGCGTCTTCCCAGCCGGCCTCGATCGTGATTCCCTGCCAGAGCCGGGGCGCGGAATCGAGGTCGCGCGCTGCGAGCCAGCCCTGGAGCTCGGCGCCGCGTGCGATCCGATCCTGAAGCTGGCGCAAGGCCTGAATACGCGCTTCGAGAACGGTCAACCGCTGGCTCGCGGCATCGAGCACGTCGACGCGGCTGCGCAAATCCTGTTCGAGGTGCGGAAGCTGCGCGTCTCTATCGGCCAGCTCGCCGCGCCGCGCGTGCAGCGCCTCTTCGAGCTCGCGCGCTTCTTCGCTCAGGCGTTCGAGCGCCGCTTCGTCCGGCGCGGGAAGGCCCGCCTGCTCCTCGCGCAGCCGCTCCTCGCGCTGCGAAAGCTGGTCGAGCACGCGCGCGGCGTGATCGAGCTTGGTCTGCTCGACATGCAAAGCCTGCTCGGCACGCGCGAGACGGCGCTGGAGCTCTTCGCGCCGATGGCTGCTCTCGCGGAAGGCGTCTTCGGCCAGCGGCAGCTTCCCACTCTCGGTGGCGAGCGCCTCTTCGGCAGCGGCACGGCGCGCTTCGCCTTCGACACTCTGGGCACGCCAATCGTCCAGGCTCGTCTGCGCGGTCAGCAGCTGCGCCTCGCCGTGGCCGAGCTGCGATCTGAGGCTCGAGATCTGGTGCTCGATGCGCTGCCGGTTTTCGCGCACGTGAGCGATCTGCTGCTCGAGCCGCGCAACTTCCGCGTTGGATTCGTAGAGCGCGCCCTGCGCGGCGTGCATCGCGTCACCGGCGCGGTAATGCTCGTCGCGCAACGATTCGAGGCGATTCTCGGCTTCATGCAGCTTCGCCGTCTCAGCTTCGAGCTCGACGCCGAGACGCTCGATTTCACGTGAATGACGGGCACGCGCCGAAGCGGCCTCATTGCGGCGCGTGAGCCACATGAGCCCCTGCGTCGTATCGAGCTCGCCCTGGAGCTCGTGATAGCGCTTCGCGACTTGCGCCTGCTCCTGCAGGTGCTCGAGTTGCTTATCGAGCTCCTGGCGGATGTCCTCGACCCGAAGGAGGTTCTCGCGCGTGTCCCTGAGCCTCAACTCGGTCTCGCGCCGACGTTCGCGGTATTTCGAAACCCCCGCCGCCTCTTCGAGGAACACCCGCAGCTCTTCGGGCTTGGCGTCGATCACGCGCGAGATCATCCCCTGTTCGATGATCGCATAGGCGCGCGCGCCCAGACCCGTGCCGAGAAAGATGTCTGCGATGTCGCGCCGACGCACGTGGATATTGTTGATGTAATACGCCGAGTCGCCATCGCGCTGGAGCACGCGTTTGATCGAGATCTCGGCGTACTGCGACCACTGACCCGCAGCCTTGCCCAGGCTGTTGTCGAATACGAGCTCGACGCTCGCGCGATTGACCGGCTTGCGCTGCCCCGAGCCGTTGAACAGCACGTCCTGCATCGTCTCGCCGCGCAAATGCTTCGCCGAAGTCTCACCGAGCACCCAGCGCACGGCATCGATGATGTTCGATTTGCCGCAGCCGTTGGGACCGACAATGCCGACGAGTTGCCCCGGCGTGGTGATGCGGGTGGGATCTACGAAGGATTTGAAGCCGGCGAGATTGATCTGGGTAAGGCGCACTCGGGTCCGCTGCCGTAAAGGTGAATGAGAGGTTTATAATCAGGCTTGAGAATTGCGCGTCATTCTAACTGATTTACCCCGCCTCCAAGCAGCCCTCCGACTCCCTTGCAATGCCACTCTGATGCCCAGCACGCCTACGCAGACGCTCGATACTTTTGTCAATCCCGCATCAGGCCGCGACTACCGGATCCATATGGAGATCCCGGAATTCACGTGCCTGTGTCCGAAAACCGGCCAGCCGGATTTTGCCACGCTCATCCTGGATTATGTGCCGGAGGCGCTTTGCGTCGAGTTGAAAAGCCTCAAGCTGTACATCTGGTCGTTCCGCAATGAAGGCGCGTTTCACGAAGCCGTCACGAATCGAATTCTCGATGATCTCGTCGCGGCAATCCAGCCGCGCTTCATGCGCCTGACCGCGCGCTTTTACGTGCGAGGCGGCATCTTTACGACGATCGTGGCGCAACACGCGAAGGCGGGCTGGACGCCGAGCGCTCTGCCCGAGCTCGAAGTCGGGCCGCTGACACCCAGCGTGCGCTGACTCGAACGCGCTAAATGCCTCTATAATCTGCGGTTTTCCGCGCGGCCCGACGCGGACCAAAACAATAGAACGATCGAAACCTCCGTGAATCCGCGCCTCGAAAGCCTGCAGAGCTACCCTTTTCAAAAGCTCACCGCTCTGCTCGAGGGTGCCAAGCCCAATCCGGATCTGCGACCGATCAGCCTGTACATCGGCGAACCCAAGCACCCCACCCCGGATTTCATCAAGCGCGTCCTGACTGAGAATCTCGCAGGCCTGGCGAGCTATCCCGCGACGCTCGGCGCGCGCGAATTACGTAGCGCGATCGCGGAGTGGCTGCAGCTTCGTTACGGAATCGAGGACATCGATCCGGACACGCAGGTGATTCCGGTCAACGGCAGCCGCGAAGCGCTGTTCGCCATCGCGCAGGCGGTTATCGACCCGACGAAGCCCGACCCGATCGTGGTGTGCCCCAACCCCTTCTATCAGATTTACGAAGGGGCGGCGCTGCTTGCGGGCGCACGCCCGATCTACCTGAACAATCTGCCGTCACGTAATTACGCTTTCGACTGGGACGAGCTCGACGCGGATACATGGCAGCGCACTCAACTGATTTACGTCTGCTCGCCTGCGAACCCGACCGGGCACGTGATGTCGCTTGCGGACTGGAAAACGCTGTTCGCGCTCTCCGACCGATACGGTTTTGTCGTCGCGTCAGACGAGTGTTATTCGGAAATTCATTTCGATGAGGCGCATCCGCCGCTGGGCGGCTTGCAGGCGGCGCGTCAGCTCGGGCGTGAGGGCTATCCACGTCTCATCGTTTTCTCGAGCCTGTCCAAGCGCTCCAACGTACCCGGCATGCGCTCGGGCTTCGTTGCCGGTGACGCGGCGCTGATGAAGCAATTCCTGCTCTTCCGCACCTATCAGGGATGCGCCATGAGCCCGGCGATCAGTGCGGCGAGCACCGCCGCGTGGCAGGACGAGGCCCACGTGGTCGAAAATCGGCGGCTCTACCGCGAGAAATTCGATACCGCGATAGGCATACTGAAACCCGTGATGGACGTCGAAATGCCCGATGCGGCTTTCTATGTCTGGGCGCCCACCCCGATACCCGACCCGGAATTCACGCGACTCATACAATCGGCGCGTG
>JBKJKJ010000608.1:0-2723 GCA_046597455.1 Burkholderiales bacterium | reverse complement strand
AGGCGGTGGTGGGCGGATAGCGCTTGAGCGTGCAATCGTCGCACTGCTGCAGGTGGAAACTGTGCTCGGCGCAGTGCTTGAAGTACGCGACGTTCTCGCCGTCGAGCTCATCGAGCTCATCGAGCTTAAGACCCATGCGCCGATCCACCAGAGCATCGGCCAGATTTCCGGCGTCGGCGTGGCGCGGGTGGGATAGCAGAACACCATCGCCACCGTGGCCACCACGTAGAGGACGAATCCGTACATGCCGAGCAGGTGTGCGATGCGGCGCTTCTGATTACAGAATTCGCCCGAAGCGAGCACGTCGACCACGGCGGTCTGCACGGCGATCGAGATAAGCTCGCCGCCCCCCAACTCGCGGCCCTTGTCCTTCGACTTACGCATGTTGGCGAAGAAATACTTCGCGCTGCCCTTGTGCACGACGTCGAAAAGCGTGCCGACGACGACCGCCACTAACATCACGACGATGTAGATCTGCATTGCGACCGGCGACAGAAAGTCGCCCAGCCCGGCAAACGGATTGTTTGTGAACATCTGTCCTCCAACGGGAGCGTTGGGGTTTATTACTGCTGCAAGCGAGGCAGAATCTATCCCGGGGGATGCATAAAACCTAATTCAACGCCCTTATGAGGCGATAAGAACTTCAGTCGCTCGTATGCTGCACTCGCTCATCAGGACCGTAGACCCCTCCGGCCGTGTGCGCCGCCCACCATTCAGGCAGCCGCGGATTGATGCTACGCCACCCGACCCCATGGTAGGCGGGCTTCCGCATCTGGAGGCAGACCACTAACAGCGTCGCGACGAGGGGCAGCCCGAACGCCAACGCCCACGAGGGGACATCAGCAGTAGTACTGATGCCTGCATAGGCGACATAGAACAAAGCCGATCCGGTCTCGAGCCCGCGTGAGACGCGAAACACATTGCAGAGCCATGATCGAGTCACCCGCGGCGGTCGAAAACATTTCCGGAATCGTCGCGGTCGAGGGCCTCGATGCCATCGTGATCGGCATGGCCGATCTGGTGAATACCCTCGGCCATGCGGAAAATCCGAAGCACCCGGACGTCCAGCGCGCGATCGACGCGGTGGTCCAGGCGGCAAGCCGCTCCGGCCGCGTGGCGGCCGGAATCAATCTGCATCACTGGGATGAGGGGCACGCGCGCATCCAGCAGGGTTTCCGCTGGATTACCATCCATGCGAAGACCATGCTCGCGCGCGGCACGCAGCAGCTGCAGACGTTGCTGGGCAGCTAAGCATTGCAGATCGGCTCGATGGCCGAAAGCCAGTTGCGTATGAGGACGGATTCCTGGCCATTGATCCATACCGCTGTCAGCTCTATGGCGTCCTTGGGCTCGCTCCCGGCCAGCTTTATGAACCGCATGTTCTTGGCGGACATGGACCCCGTGCTCTCAGGCACGAGCGCGATGCCGATACCGGCTTCGACGAACGCGAGGATCGTATGGATCGCGGCGCGCTGCACCACGCGGGGCCGGGCGCCGTGCAATGACAAGAGCTGAGAAACCTTCTCCGAGAAATACGGCGAGTCGTCAGGCCCGAAGGCGATGAAGGGCTCGCCGTCGAGGGCCTGCACGGCGATCGTTTCGTTGCGACTGAGCGGATGCGTGGACGGCACCGCCACCACGAGCGATTCGCGCCAGACCGTTCTCGACACCAGGTCGCCGCCCGCAGGGTGGCGCCGCACGAGGCCGATGTCGATGGCGGAGCGCCGGAGCTCGTCCATCTGGCGCGTCGACACCATCTCCTTGAAGCCGAGTTCGACGTCCGGATACATCTTCCGATAGGCCTGGATCATGCTCGGCAGGAACTCGTAGGCCGCGCTCGAGACGAATCCGATGTTGAGGCGGCCGCTTTCCCCCAGGGCGACGCGCCGGGCAACCCGCGGCGCGGCTTCGGCAGCGTCGATGATGGAGCGCGCAGAGTTGAGGAAGGCCGCGCCCGCGGCCGTCAGCTCGACCGAACGGGTGGTTCTGTTCAGCAGCCTTTCACCGACGGCCGCCTCGAGCTGCTTCAGCAGCTGGCTCAAAGGCGGCTGGGTCATGTGCAGGCGACGCGCGGCCTTCCCGAAGTGCAGCTCCTCCGCGATCGCACAGAAAGCGCGTAAATGACGTAGCTCGAACATTGATTAGGTCGCAATAAGACCCAATAGTGCCACAACTTTGAATTGGACACCGCCCAATCCGGTTCGTACAGTGATTGCGCTGCCAGGAAGAGTCGACTACGCGAGGGAGGTTCTTTGTCACTGGACGAGTTGTGGAAGCTGCCCGTCACGGATCTCGGCGCACGCATCGCCGACAAGACGCTGTCGCCCGTGGAGCTGCTCGAGATGTATCTCGCGCGCTGCGATCGACTCAACCCGCGGGTCAACGCGATCGTCGTGTTCGACCGCGAGGGCGCCCGCGCGCAGGCGCGCGCTGCGGAGCGCCGCATGCTGAGCGGCGAGCGCCTCGGCGATCTGGACGGCATCCCGGTCACGATCAAGGACAATCTTTTCGTAAAAGGGCTCCCGGCGAGCTGGGGTAGCCGGCTCTTTGCCGGGTTCATTCCTGCCGAAGACGAGCTGGTGGTCGAGAACCTGCGTGCGGCGGGCGCCGTGATCGTCGGCAAGACGAATACGCCCGAGCTCGCACTGGCGGCTCACACCGACAACCTCGTATTCGGAAAGACCCGCAACCCGTGGGACTTGGCGCTGATTCCCGGCGGCTCG